>JAGWUI010000043.1 GCA_028868515.1 Gammaproteobacteria bacterium | reverse complement strand
AGATATACGTGGATTCGCGAGAGTCGTTTAGCAAGATTACTGATTTTGCCACTGAGTTTGTTCCTGTTGTGGCTGATCGAATTAGCCATTATCCAGGCGAAAGACCTCTATTTGATTTGCATAACGTTGAAGAAGACTTACAGCGCGCATTGCAAGCTAGAGTTGATCTAAAGTCAGGTGGTTATCTGATGATTGATCAAACCGAGGCGATGACCACGATTGATGTGAATACAGGCTCATTCGTCAATGGTCGTAATCTCGAAGATATTGTATTCAAAACCAATTTAGAAGCGACACATGTGATTGCACGTCAGCTTCGTTTGCGGAACTTGGGCGGTATTATCATTATTGATTTTATCGACATGCAGGAAGAAGCGCATAAAAGTGATGTGTTAGCTTCGCTAGAGCAAATGCTGGAACGTGATCATGCTAAAACCAAGATTACTCAGGTTTCTGAGCTTGGTTTAGTTGAAATGACACGCAAGCGGACGCGTGAGTCTTTAGAGCACTTACTTTGCGAGATGTGTCCAACGTGCCAAGGGCGGGGCTATGTCAAAAGCGCGGATACGATTTGCTATGAAATTTTTCGTGAAATCATGCGTTATGCGCGCGCTTATCAAGCACCGAGTGGTTATACAGTTGTTGCAAGTATTGCAATTATTGATAAATTATTATCGACTGAAGCCGCAGCAGTTGCTGATTTAGAGCATTTTATTGATCGTGTGATCAAGTTTCAGGCCGAAAGTCTTTATACGCAAGAGCAGTATGATATTGTTTTAGTTTAATATTTTTAAACTGTACTTTATGGTTCATTTTTCAACAAGTGCAGTTGGGAATTATTATCAAATATTATAGTCTGTTACAGGTTCGACGCGAAAACATGGTGTACTTTTAATAATCTCTCCTATACTAAATTCAAGCGGAAAGACTCATTTTAGTTTTTCCAAAAGTATTTGGAGAGCATCATGCAACAATCAGTTCAAACAAATTCGAACCATAATGCACAACTGAGCATGGCTCACATGCAGGCATATGGTGTATGTAATTTGGTTGATGAACAAGGTCGTGAAATTGAGATCACAGAAACAATGATCTTGAACGCCTTTGCATCACTCAAAAAACGTTGCTGTAATCAAGCTGCGGCATAAGTTAGCCTTTTGCTGTCAGTTTGATGTTTAGGTTTAAGCCCAAGGTTAATCTAAGTCAATCAGCAAGTTCTCGCTATCAAACTTAATGTCGCTCGCTACGCAATGCACAGTGCGTGGTTGAGCTGCAAATATAAAAATAAGATTCATTCAAAATAATATTTTAATTTCGCTATACTCATATTTTATAGCACATAAAATTCTGTCATGCCTTCTCAGTCTTCATTATTACCTGTTGATCAACTCATCAATCGTCTCATTGATCATGCACAGCAAATTTCGCTTGAAAGAGAATCTTGTTCGATCAACGATGCCCTAGGGTATGTCTTAGCAGAACCCATTATTTCAACGATCAATGTTCCTCCATTTGATAATAGTGCCATGGATGGTTATGCATTGGCTTGGCAACCTGATTTGCTTGATAAAGCCTTTCCAATCAGTCAAGTGACTCAGGCAGGTCAGGTTTCTTGCCATCTTCAGCCTAATACCGTTGTGCGGATTTTGACGGGTGCACCGATTCCACAAGGTGCTGATACTGTGATTATGCAAGAAAACATTACATGTAACACGATGGATGGCGTGTCTAATATTCTGATACATGCGCAACCAAAGCTCGATGACAATATTCGTCGCGCAGGACAGGACATTGCAAAAGGCGCTACAGTTTTTCCCGTTGGTACACGTATTGGTGCAGCGGAGATAGGTTTGCTTGCAAGTCTAGGTGTTGAACATGTACTGGTATATCGTCCATTGCGAATCAGTGTGATTGCGACAGGCGATGAGTTAGTTAGTGCAGGAACGACCTTAGCTGATGGGCAGATTTATAATAGTAATAGTCCTTTATTGGTTGCTTTACTGAAAAAGTTACATGTACGCATTGTTCGTTCAGCGCAAGTGCCTGATCAGCCTGAAAAACTAAAAGAAGTTTTGCAGCTTGCTGCAACAGACAGTGATGTGATCTTGACAACTGGTGGTGCATCGGTTGGCGATGCTGATCATTTAAAAAATGTTTTGATGCAAATAGGCCGAATTGAAAATTGGAAAATTGCGATCAAACCAGGCAAGCCTCTGGTTTGGGGTGAGGTGATTTCAAGTTCAGGAAAAACTATTCCGCTGATTGGGTTGCCGGGTAATCCGCAATCGGTTTGGGTCACTTTTCTGATTGTGGTTTTACCGTATCTTAAATCACTGCAAGGACAACGGACGAGACTCTTATCTCAAACAATTAAAGTTCCTGCTGGCTTCACGCGTTCTAAAGCGCAAGGACGCAGAGAGTATTTGCGTGTACAGTTGGTCGATGGACGATTGATTCCACATCCTACCCAAAGTAGTGGTGCGCTGATGTCTGCGAGCTGGGCAGATGGCTTTGCTGTCATTGAGGTAGGACAAGTTGTTACAGAGGGTGACTTGGTTGACTATTTACCAATGTTTGGCTTATTGGGATAGGCATAAAAAAACTGGATCCTTTGTGAGGTATCCAGTTTTTGATGATCAATACGCGTAATTGACGCGTATTTGATTATTCAGCAGCGCCTTCTGCGCCTTTCTTACCAAAACGACCAAAGCGTTTGTTGAAGCTTGCAACGCGGCCTTCAGTCTTCATCTGACGTGTTTCGCCAGTGTAGAATGGATGTGATGCACTTGAAATATCCAAAGAAACATATGGATAGGTTTCGCCATCAGTATGTGTATGGGTTTTTGAAGTTTTAACGGTTGAACCGATCAAAAAGAATTTGTCAGCAGTTGTATCGTGAAACAATACTGGACGATAGTCCGGATGAATATCAGCTCTCATTGGGGGATTCCTGGCAGTTGTAGCTTGGCGCGCATAATAGCAAAAAAAATTAAATATTGCTGCAATATTTTCATGATATTTCACAATTATGCATGCCAATTTTGATCAAGTTTTTGTGACTCAACCTTCGAGTGGAATATCAGCAGTTAGGCGTTCCAGAATGACAATTTCATATTCCAATAAACCAAGCAAACTTTGAATGCTTGGTAATGTTTTACGACAAGCAATGATGCCTACTTCTAATTTGTCACGATAGCTGGTCAGGGTAATATTAGTTGCTTGACCGTCCATGACGATCGAAACAGGGTAGAGCGCATCAAGCATCGCACCATTCCAATACAATGTTTCTTTAGGTCCAGGCACGTTAGAAATGACGATATTAAATGCCTGAATTTTTGGTGCAGCGCCTGTGACCAGATTGAGTCCTGCGAGTGAAAAGACAATCCCTGTGTAATTCAGAATTTCTTCTGGAGTCATACGACTCATACGATCTTTGGAGTTCAGTACGCTATTACGGATAGTCGTGAGTCGTTCTAATGGATCGCTGAGATGTGTGGCTAAATTTGCAAGAATCATTGCAATCGCGTTGCCACGATCATCACCTTCTTGGCGTAATGAGATTGGTACCATTGCAACTAATGGTTTTGCTGGTAGAGCATTTTGATTACTGAGATAAGCACGCATTGCACCTGAACAGATTGCCAGTACGATGTCGTTGAGGGTGACTTTTTCGCCTAAGTAAATTGAAAGTTTCTTGGCGATGGTGCGCAAACGTTCTAAGTCATAGGACTGTGCTGCGAATCGACGTGACGCTGAAACAGGTTGGTTAATGATGCTACGAGGTGCTTGAAAGACTGAAACGTAATTTGGGTCCTTACGGTGCGTAATCGAGGTGTAGACTTCACGAGTCACGTTTGGAGCGATCTGAATTTGTTTCGCAACGGTGTTAAAAAATTGAGTGGTTTTACTGAGTGTAATCCCTGCTTTTTTATGGCGCGGGCTTTTGACTGCCCAGAGTGGTGTAGTATCTTCATCGTTAGGATCGGTTGATAGCGCACGTTGCACTAATTTCATTCCACCTACACCGTCGGTCAAGGCGTGGTGCATTTTCATATACATTGCGAAACGATCGCCTTCAATCCCTTCGATCACATGGCATTCCCAGAGTGGTTTTGCGCGATCAAGAAGTGCGGAATGTTCTTGCGAAACGTAGGTCAATAATTCACGCACACGCCCTGGTTTTGGCAAGGAAATATGTCTGAAGTGTTGATCAATATCAAACTCATGGTCTTTATCCCAGAAATAACCATTTAGAACTTGGTTAAACGGCTGAATCGGTTGTTCGTTAGACGCACGAATTTTTTGGACAAGTTGCCAGACAAAGTCTGAAGGGGCGTTTTCAGGGAGTTTAAAGAGAAATAATCCACCGACGTGCATCGGTTGTCTTCTACTTTCAAGTGATAAAAAAACTAAATCAATTGGACCTAATGCACGCATATTAAACTCCAGTATTTGTTGCGAAAATCGACAGTCACTGACGATTTACAATTCATTTTAATTTGTGAGGAACAATACAGTGTAAAGAATAGCATGAAGAGTGCCAACTTAGTGCGTATGCGATGGCATAGTCGATATAGTTTTTAAGATATTTATAACAGTATTTTTGACAATTCTAAACATAATGATTCATTTGAATGATAAAGAAGACTAGTTGTTTCTTGGCTATTCCTGTAGCCTAGTTCTATTCTGTGGAGGTGTTCATTCTTGCAGTTGCAATTATGTGCATCCTTCATTGCATTCTTTTTGCTCTTCTTGACGTGCTCATGGTTCCGATACCAGAAAATAATTTTGAGCATGTCATGTCCACTTATCCAGCAGTATCTATCCAACCCTTGATTGAAGTTAAAGTCAGTTCAATCCTAGTCGGCGATCATTATTTTTCTATTCGAGCATTAAAAGATAAACAGCAGTTTTCTGACCCTGATGGGGTTGCAGAACGTGCTGGGGTGTCCTCATCAACTTGGCCTTTATTTGGGACGGTTTGGCCATCAGGCATGATTTTGGCAGAATTGATGAGTGTCCATGTGATTGATGGTTTGCGTATACTTGAGTTGGGTTGTGGCTTAGGGTTGGCAAGTCTTGTGGCTCATTTTCGTGGTGCAGATATTACGGCGAGTGATTACCATCCTTCTGCATGTGATTTCTTTGCAGAAAATATTCTATTGAATCAGATGTCGCCCATGACGCTTCTATTGTGTGACTGGGCAAAACTGCATGATGAAATGGGTTGTTTTGATTTGATTATTGGTAGTGATTTGTTGTACGAGCCTAATCATCCAGAGCTTTTATCTACATTTATTGATTTGCATTCCAAGCCGACAGTTGAGGTCATTATTATTGATCCTGATCGTCGCCAACAGCGTGAATTCACACGATCTATGGAAAAACGTGGGTATGCTTACAGTATGACTCGCGGTTCGGCAGAGCAGATAGAACGGCTAAAGTTTAAAGGCAAAATTATGACTTATCGTCGTGGCTAAATTTTATTCAAATTAATCAACGCTGTGTATAGCCTTTCACGCATAGGCTTATCGGTCTATAATGTAGGCGTTTATCTATCAGATTTTAGTGAAATATTTCTTTTATGCAGCCAGATATACTGTCGTCCTGTGTTGATTTTTCTGAATTTAATGAATGGTCGTTATGATAAAAGAAAAGATTGAAGCCGCGGAAGCCATTCGAGGCGTTGCATGCCTATTTGTGGTGTTTTCGCATTTATCGCTGACTTTTTTCCCTTCGTTACATAATTTTTTTAATTATCCTACTACGACTGAATATTATGAGTTGTGGATGCATAATTCGCCATTTGCTTTTTGGTATTCAGGCACGGCAGCGGTATATATTTTCTTTGTGCTGAGTGGTTATGTGCTTACATATACCATCGTCAACAGTCGTGATCCGATTAAAAAAATAAAACAGATGAGTATCAAGCGTTACCCACGATTGATGCTGCCTGCATTAGTCTCATGTATTTTATTGTGGGCGGCATATCGCTGGATTGATGCTCCGACTGATCATGTGACTGACTGGGGTTCATCAATTGGTGATGTACCTGATTCAACGTTTATGTATGCACTGTATGATGGCAGCATCAAATCGTTTTTTTTAGGTTACAGTGATTATAATTGGGTATTGTGGACGATGCGGATTGAGCTTTTCGGCTCATTCGGTTTGTTTCTATTGCTGTATCTTCGAGAGAAGAAAGCCGTTTTTTCATGGTTATTGCCAATTCTAACGATTCTTTTATGCCTTGATTTAGATTATTTGGGCTATGCAGCTTTTTTGATTGGTTCACTGTTTTATTTTCATAAGAAGAATTTATCAAATTTTGCAGCTTCATTGTGTTTATTACTCGGTTTGTACTTCGCGGGCGTACATAACACAAGTCATGTATATCAATGGTTTTATGATGTTTTGAATGACAATACTTACGAAATTCTTAACTTTTTATCTGGTCCTTTGATTGTGATGTCAATCATGTGGAATCAGAAACTTGCTGAGGCATTTAGCAATCGAGTGACGATCTACTTAGGTAAGCTTTCGTTTGCGGCATATTTAAATCATATCTTGATTTTGTTTGTTGTCGGCTTGCCCTTGTTTCAGTATTTGCTTGAATTGAATTGGAGCTATGCTTGGGCTGCTGGAACGACATGTGTTGCAGTCGTTATACTTACAATTGCATTCTCCGAGGTTTTTTATCAGGTTGTTGATAAAAATACGATGAAACTTGCAGCGAAAATCTCAGATAAATTGATTTAGTTTTATCTTTATCATCTGGTGCGGTTTTGGATTGTCATAGACATGTGGCAAAGATATATGTTATTGATCTTAACCTATCTAAGGAAGGATTAATCATGAATATACATCACAAAACAGTTCAAATCCGTGAGCATTTAATGATGATGCAACGTGAGTTAGAAGCAAGATTGGCGCGCATTGAAGCCGAGCGCGTGGAGCGGAATGCGCCAGATAATGATAAGTGGAGTGATCAAGGCAGCTTGCATGAGCGCGATGATGAGCAGATGGCTTTGCAGCTAGCAGCGCAAGGCGAGTTGAATCAAGTTAAAGGTGCTTTAGTGCGATTTGATGCAGGGCAATACGGTCTTTGCTCAGTGTGTGGTGAGGAAATTGAGGCAGGTCGATTGGAAGCCTTGCCATTTGCGACACGATGTAAGACACATGCAGTTTAAAGAGAATCAGAAGATACTTTGTTTTTACTTTGGTCACATTTGTTATAATTGGACAGCTTTTTCGGAAGCTGTTTTTTTGTGTCATTTATTCATTGTATACAAATGATAGATTCATAGAGTTCTTGTATTCATTGTATACAAATGATAGATTCATAGAGTTCTTGGAATTCCTCTCTTTTTTAATTTTTTAGTCTTTTTGAAGTGGCGAATGAACGCGCTATGGTGGTTAGGTACGCAAAAATATGATGATTTTTGATGAAATTGAACATGATGGTCATTTGGTTGATGAGCGTGCAAAAGCAGCATCTAAAAGCACATGGTGCAGTGTTGTCGTTAATTTAACGCTATCGATTACACAAATTTTGCTGGGTTTGTTTTCTAAGTCGCAAGGTTTGGTTGCGGATGGTATTCATTCGTTATCAGATTTGGTTGCAGACTTCATTGTTCTTTTTGCGAGTCATCATAGTAAAAAAGATGCAGATTTAGATCATCAGTTTGGTCATCAACGTTTTGAAAATGCAGCGTCATTCATACTGGGTCTGATTCTGTTATTTGTTGGTGTTGGCATGTTATTCAGTGCCGTCAATAAAATGCAGCATCCAGATTCGATTGCAAAGGTTCATATTGTCGCATTGTGGGTTGCTGGAATTGCTTTGGTTTCTAAAGAGCTCTTATTTCGATATATGCTTGCTGCGGCAAAACGCGTGAAGTCCAGCATGTTGGTCGCAAATGCTTGGCATGCGAGATCTGATGCGTTGTCGTCATTAGTGGTGGGTGTGGGGATTGTTGGAAATCTAGCAGGTTATCCGATTTTGGATCCTATCGCAGCGGTGTGCGTCGGTCTGATGATTATGAAAATGGGTTGGGGTTTTGGTTGGGAAGCACTCAATGATTTGATGGATAAAGCCGCAGATGCTGAAGAAGTTGAGGCGATTACCCAAACGCTTTTAGAGACCGAAGGTGTTAGTGGTATCCACGATGTGCGGACACGCAAAATGGGCGATATGATTTTGGTTGATGCGCATATCGAAGTGGAAGCAACGTTGACGGTTGAAGAAGGGCATCATATTGCGGTTGAGGCGCGTAGACGAGTGTTGCAGCGACATCGAGTGTTAAATCTGATGACCCATGTTGATCCATATATGCGCCCAGATTTAGATCATCATTCAAATCCATCGGCATCATAGATTTCTAAAAAAAGTAGTAATAAAAAAGGCGCATTGATTGATCAAGCGCCTTTTTTAATGAAGTTTTTTAGCTTTAAACTTCGTGAATAAACAACTTACGATCAAAGCGAATTTGTGGGAAGAACACGCCATCATCTGCACGTTCACCTGCGCCAATGACCATGATGGGTAATGCACCGTTCGGCAATTTTAAGAGTTTACGCACACGATGCTCATCGTATCCTTCCATCATACAGGTATCGAAGCCATGCGCGCGAAATGCTAAAACCAGATTTTCACAAGCTAAAGCCGTACTTTTTGCTGCCCATAAATCCAAATCTTTGCTGGTATAAGGACCGCGAGGTAGAGGCGTAACCAAGCCGCCAACTTTAACCGCAGCTTTTTTTAGCATGCCAAAACTGTTCAGTGGACCTGGGGCATAGTTATAAGGAATGAGCTGATAATAACGTTTGACCAGAGGTGGCATGTTCGGGGTAGGCCAGTCATGCAATACTTTTTGTGCGTAATCACCGATGCGGTCGGTTCTTGCAACACAGACAATCAGTTCAGCAGCAGTTTTGGCTGCGTATTGACTCATGCAGGCTTTGACGAGTTTGGCTTTTTTGTCTTTTGAGCGAACGACATAGAATTCCCACGGTTGTAGCCCTGAGGAGCAGGGTGCAAGCATTGCCATGTCTAAGCAATCATCCAGCACTGCTTTTGGAATCGGTTTGTCAGTAAATTTACGCACTGAGCGACGGCTAGTGACGACTTGACGGAATGCCTCGACGTTCATGTTGGTTGGTGCTGGTTCGTAATAGCGTTGTTTGCCATCGACTATAATTGTATTGGCATTTAGAACGTCACTCATGATATATTTTCCTGAGAGTTTGTTGACAATCGTTGTTGTCAGAATTAATTGGGGTCATGGTTATTAAATCACAACCCCCTGACCCTGATAAAAAATTAAATAACCTAAATAGTCATCCGTTTTTTTGGAAAGCTAACTTTGTTCTCTAAACGAGAATGATATACTTTCGCGGAATCATTGAATCCCAAATAGAGTGAAGTGGAAATTTTATGGCGCATCAATTTACGATTAATGAAACAATTCATGGTGTTTCACTAGAAAGATTTACAGAGCTTGCGACTGATACTGCGTTGCATGAAGCGGTGTGTAGACGTATTCCTGGTGAAAATCTAGAGATTCTTGAATCTCGAATTTCTGGTGATACCTACACCATGCGCCGTGAATATAATCTTGATGTTAATATTCCTGATGTTGCAAAAAAATTGCTAAAGAATGCATTTCGTTTGAAACGTACCGATATTACTAATTTGAAGAGTTTGTTCTCTACCGTTGAATTAGGTGCAAATTTGCCTTTAGAAGCGAAAGCTGAACGCACTGTAAAAGGTGATGAGCAGAAAGTTGATTTGACACTGACTTGGACTGTTAAAGTCAAAGTGCCTTTAATCGCGGGTATGCTTGAAAGACATGCAGAAGGCGAGATTCGTAAATTCAGCTTGCTAGAGCTAGAAATTGTGAAAGATGAGCTAAAGAAACATATCTAATCTGAGTCTCATTCAGGTTTGATCGAAAAACTCTCCGTCAGGGGAGTTTTTTGTTTTAAGTGTAGTAAATAGTGCAGTAAATTATGTCATGAGTGATTGGATAGAACGAATGATAAGGTTTTTTTATGAGTGTAATTTTACCAGTTGCAAAGCAGGGTGAAGATATTCTTAAACTCAAAGCTGCGCCTGTGGCAGAGAGTGAGTTTAATAGTGAGTGGTTACAGCAGCTTGCTGCTGCCATGCAAGCAACAATGTCTGTGCGTGAAGGCGTGGGGATTGCAGCGCCGCAGGTTTATATTTCTAAGCGTGTGATTATTGTGGCATCACGATCTAATGTGCGCTATCCCGATGCACCAGAAATGGATGCCGTGGTGATGGTGAATCCTGAGATTCTGGAGTTTTCGCAAGAGACTTGTTTAGGGGAAGAGGGCTGTTTGAGTGTGCCGAATGAACGTGGACAGGTTGAGCGCGCGCAAACGGTGAAGGTTCGTTATCGGACTTTACAAGGCGATGTGGTTGAAGCGACTTATGAGGGATTTCCTGCACGGATTGTTCAGCATGAGGTGGATCATTTGGATGGAGTGTTGTTTGTGGAGCGCTTAACTCTTTAATTAGGTCTATTTATTTCTAGCATAAATGAGCGGTTTATTTATGGACTACATTGCATTTTCTTTAGATGATGAGGCTGTGGTTTTTGAAATCGCAGGTCAAACATTCAAAATTGAGCAAGGCTTAAAATTTGTTGAGTTGCAAAGTATTCGGTATAAACGGCTAGACGCTTTAGCTTTGGAAAAGATGATTTATGCGATTGAGGAGATATTGGAACAACTGAAGCTTGATTACAAAATTCAACGTGTCGCTGAAACGGCTGATGTGTATATGCAGCAGTTGTCGCAACTGTTTTTTAATAATGACAAAGTAATTAACCGAGCTAAGCTCGAACATGCATTTAATGAGTTTGTAGAACATATTGAATACTATGTGCAGAAATCAGGTAGCGAGAATTTTTATCTGTTTGCGTATTTTGTTTTTGTGCGGGAAGTGATGCATCACTTAAATGTGGTGGAGATATATTTACGCTCACTATAAAAAGAAAAGCTGACACGTTATTCAATTAAAAAATCCCCTCATTAGAAGGGATTCTTCAAATTAAAGACAATTCAATCAAGCGATCGAATCATCCAAATTAGGCCCTAACCAACGTTTAGCAACATCAATTGTCCAGCCCTTACGCTTGGCATAATCCTCAAGCTGATCTTGAGAAATCTTGCCGACGTTAAAGTACTCACTGTCAGGATGCGAATAATAGAAACCACTGACTGAAGAAGGCGGCATCATCGCAAAGTGTTCTGTCAGTTGCGTACCGATTTTATCGGTTGAACCTAACCAATCAAACAACACGGCTTTTTCAGAATGTTCAGGACAAGCAGGGTAGCCCGGCGCAGGACGAATACCGACATACTTCTCTTTAATCAGTTCTTCATTATCCAGCGTTTCATCGACTTTATAACCCCAGAATTCTTTACGAATCCGCTCATGCAAATGTTCCGCAAAGGCTTCGGCAAAGCGATCTGCTAAAGACTGAACGAGAATCGCAGAGTAGTCATCACCTTTTGCTTTGTATTCATTTGCCAGTTCTTCCGCACCGAAGATTGAGACAGTGAAACCGCCCAAATAATCTTGGTTGGTTTTGCTGGTATTAATAAAATCGGCTAACGATAAGTTCGGTTTGCCAGTCACTTTGTCAGATTGCTGACGCAAATGCTCAAACGTATGCGTGATACTTTGACCTTTTTCATCAAACACACTCACGGTGTCTGCGCCTGTACGCTGTGCAGGATACAAACCAAACACCGCGCGTGCATCGAAACGCTTGTTGTCGATGATGTCTTTGAGCATGGTTTGCGCTTGGTTATACAAATCTGTCGCCGCTTCACCGACGACTTCATCTTCTAGAATTTTCGGGAATTTACCCGCCAAACTCCATGAAATAAAGAACGGTGTCCAGTCAAAATACGGCACTAAGGTTTCAAGCGGATAGTTCTTAATAACTTGCGTACCTAATGCATTCGGCTTCGATGGCACATAGCTGACGTCAATCTTAAAGCCATTTTCAATCGATTCGGCATAGCTGAGTTTAGCGGCTTTCGGTTGTTTATTTGCTAGACGCTCACGAATCTTGGCGTATTCCGCACGATGCTCAGCAATAAAATTACCGCGCATTTCTTTAGATAGCAGGGTCGTTGCGACACCAACCGCACGCGAAGCATCGGCAACATAGATTACGGCATCATTTTGATATTGCTGATCAATCTTAACTGCTGTATGTGCTTTCGACGTGGTAGCACCGCCGATCAATAATGGAATGGTGAAGCCTTTACGTTGCATTTCTTTGGCCACAAAGACCATTTCATCGAGTGAAGGCGTGATCAAACCAGACAAGCCGATGATGTCGCATTTTTCATCAATTGCGGTTTGCAGGATTTTTTCACAGGGCACCATGACGCCGAGGTCAACGATGTCGTATCCGTTACAACCGAGTACGACGCCGACGATATTTTTACCAATATCATGCACATCGCCTTTGACGGTTGCCATTAGGACGCGACCTTTAGATTGTGCATCACCTTTTTCTGCTTCGATGTAGGGATTTAGCCACGCGACGGCTTGCTTCATGACGCGTGCTGATTTCACCACTTGTGGCAGGAACATTTTGCCTGAACCGAACAAATCACCGACTACGTTCATGCCATCCATCAGTGCACCTTCAATGACATCAAGTGGACGTTTGGATTGTAGACGCGCTTCTTCGGTATCTTGATCGATATACGTGGTAATACCTTTGACAAGTGCATACTCAAGGCGTTTGTTGACAGACTCATTGCGCCATTCGAGGTTCTCAGCTTCTTTGGCTGCACCTGTGTGCCCACGGAACTTTTCCGCAACTTCAAGTAGCTTATCTGTTGCGATCTGACCCGATTCACCCTGATTTTGATTCAGAATGACATCTTCGACCGCATCTTTCAGCTCTTTTGGAATGTCGTCATAAATCGCCATTTGCCCTGCGTTGACAATCCCCATCGTCATGCCTTGCTTGATGGCATAGTAGAGGAACACGGAGTGAATCGCTTCGCGGACTGGCTCATTACCACGGAATGAGAATGATACGTTCGACACACCACCTGAGATCATGGCATGCGGCAGATTCTGTTTAATCCAACCTGTGGCTTCGATAAAATCTACGCCGTAGTTATTATGTTCTTCAATCCCTGTGGCAACGGCAAACACGTTCGGGTCGAAAATAATATCTTCGGCAGGGAAGCCGACATCATTGACTAAAACATCATAAGAGCGCTTACAGATCTCACGTTTACGCGCTGCGGTATCTGCTTGTCCAGTTTCATCGAACGCCATGACAATAATGGCAGCGCCATATTGACGGCAGAGGCGCGCTTTTTCGACAAACTCGTCGTAACCTTCTTTTAAGGAAATCGAGTTCACAATCGGTTTGCCTTGTACGCATTTTAAGCCTGCTTCGATGATCTCCCATTTTGAGGAGTCAATCATGATCGGTACGCGAGAAATATCAGGCTCAGACGCAACGAGATTCAGGAAATGCACCATCGCATTTTGCGAATCGAGCATCCCTTCATCCATGTTGATGTCGATGATCTGTGCGCCTGCGACAACTTGTTGCTGTGCGACCTCTAAAGCTTCCGCAAACAGTTCTTCACGAATTAAACGGAGGAATTTTTTTGATCCTGTGACGTTGGTTCGCTCGCCGACATTCACAAAGAGTGAGCTGTCATAGATGTTAAATGGCTCTAAACCACTTAAGCGACATGCGGCTGGCGTATCAGGAATTTGACGTGGTGCAATGTCTTTCACCGCGTTATAAATAGCGCGAATATGATCTGGCGTCGTACCACAGCAACCACCAGTGATATTAATCAAACCACTTTCGGCAAATTCTTTTAAGAACTCCGCAGTTTGTTCTGGGGTTTCGTCATATTCACCAAAGGCGTTTGGCAGGCCTGCATTCGGGTGAGCAGAAACAAAAGTATCAGCAACATCAGATATGGTTTTGACGTGCGGGCGCATCGCGTCTGCACCGAGCGCACAGTTAAAGCCAATCGACAACAAATCACCATGACGCACCGAATTCCAGAACGCTTCGGCAGTCTGACCCGTTAAGGTACGACCTGACGCATCAGTAATCGTTCCTGAAATCATGAGTGGCAGTTCATAACCAATCTGTTTAAAGACTTCTTTGACCGCAAAAATTGCCGATTTACAGTTCAACGTGTCGAAAACAGTTTCGATCAGGATAATGTCGACACCGCCTTCAATCAGAGCATGAGTCGCTTCGATGTAATTTTCTTTGAGTTCATCAAATGTGACGTTACGAAACGCAGGATTATTCACATCGGGTGAAATCGAACAGGTACGCGAAGTAGGTCCGAGTACACCCGCTACAAAACGCGGTTTATCTGGTGTTGAGTATTTTTCACAGGCGGCTTTTGCCAAACGCGCGGCTTCACGGTTGATCTCAGGAACGAGTTCTTCCATGTGGTAATCCGACATCGAAACTTGTGTGCCGTTAAAGCTGTTGGTTTCAATAATGTCCGCGCCCGCATCTAAGTACGCTTCATGAATGCCTTGAATAATCTGTGGTTGAGTAAGCACAAGTAGGTCGTTATTGCCTTTTAAGTCATGTGCGAAGTCGGCAAAACGTTCGCCACGATAATCTTCTTCTTCTAATTTATGACGCTGAATCATCGTCCCCATCGCGCCATCAATGATCAGAATTCTTTTTTTGAGTAACTCTGTCAATTGAGTTTTCAGGTTTTTAGCGTTTTGGGCAGGCGTAGACATGTGTACAAAAGACTCCGAATCAGGCGTAAAACGAGGTAATCAAAAGCATCCGTGCTTTAAATATGATTAAAGTGAAAAAGAGTAGGGTGCTGATTTTTGAATAAAGATATTCAATTGATCGCTATTCTATCAGGTTATCAATGGACGTGAATGCAAGGTGTGATATTATGCCGCCGTTTCCAGTGTTTTGTCATCAAACTGTCATTTTACTTGCTATACCACAGCTAGGTAGAACGATAGTTTTTTTAATCGAACGACAATTCGATGATTTCCAATCAAGACGTTTTTTATCAAAAGAATGGTTTCTATGAGTCAGAATTCTTCTGTAACAGCGATAGATAGCCCGATACATCCGATTTTTAAACCTTTGTTTTTTGTTGTTATTATTGCAGCATTAGTTTATATCGGTTTCGCCCTTTCCGCAGATTTGGCAAATACATCTGCGCTGAGTTTTATTCCCTTTATGATGTTGAGTGCGGCGTTATTCGTTGCACTAGGTTTTGAATTTGCAAATGGTTTTCATGATACAGCGAATGCTGTCGTCACCGTCATTTATACCAATGCATTGTCTGCACCATCCGCTGTGGGACTCGCGGGTGTTGCAAATTTCCTTGGCGTTCTATCGGCGAGTGGCATGGTCGCCTATGGTATTTTGGCATTGTTACCTGTTGAATTGATTTTGAATGTGGGAAGTAGCCAAGGCTTTGCAATGGTTTTTGCTTTGCTACTGGCTGCGATCATTTGGAATTTAGGGACTTGGGCAGCAGGAATTCCAGCATCAAGTTCACATACATTGATTGGTTCAATTATTGGCGTTGGGCTGATGAACCGATTACTAACCCCAGCGGGATTGGTTTCTAGTAGTGTAAATTGGGATCAGGCCATTAAAGTTGGGAAGGCGTTATTGTTTTCTCCTTTACTTGGTTTTGTGCTTGCTGGCATGATTTTCTTATTGTGCAAGGTTTTATTTGCGCGTAAGCCAGAGCTTTTTGAGCCACCTGAAGGAACACAGCCGCCACCGCTTTGGATTCGTAGTTTGCTTGTTGCAAGCTGTGCAGGCGTAAGTTTTGTGCATGGTTCTAACGATGGTCAAAAAGGTATGGGCTTGATCATGTTGGTTCTGATCGGCATTGTGCCGATGGCATATTCGTTAAATAAAACGATGGATGCGACCGAAGTGCACTCATTCGCAGTATTGTCCGAGAAGACTGCTCATATTTTATCACCTGCCGAAGTTGCATTAGATTTGCCAAAGTCACGTCAGGCTTTGACAGAGTATTTACAGGGTTCTGGAACTGTAGAACAAGTATTACCTGCGGTTGCTGCAGTTGAGATGAATTTAAGCCGAGCAGCAACTCAATATCAGACTTTTGATAAAGTGCCTGTAGAAGCGGTTCATGATTTGCGCAATGATACCTATTTAATCAGTGCATGTTTGAAACGATTAAAGAAAGATGGTGCGTTATCAAAACTATCCGATTCAGACCAAAAAACGATTCAAGCAAGTAGTGCAAGTTTAGATCAGACCACTCAATTTATTCCAACATGGGTCAAAGTAGCTGTTGCGTTGGCACTTGGTCTTGGAACATTGGTAGGTTGGAAGCGTATTGCGGTGACTGTCGGTGAAAAAATCGGTAATCGCCCAATGAACTACGGTCAAGGCTTTGCAGCGCAGGTATCGACAATTGCTATGATTGGTGCTGCCGATGTGTATGGCTTGCCTGTCAGTACAACGCACGTCTTGAATGGATCGGTTGCAGGCACGATGACAGCTAATAAGTCTGGACTGCAATGGGGCACGATCAAGCGCATTTTGTACGCTTGGGTGCTGACGTTGCCAGCGGCAATGACCTTATCTGCGGCATTATATTGGTTGTTTATGGAATTTATTTAATGTTCTGATGACATTGAATATAAAAAACGCCTAGCATTTGCTGGGCGTTTTTTATGACAAGAAAGTCAAAAGCAAAATCCCTCCTGACCTCCCTTTTCAAAGGGAGGAATTTTCTCCCTCCTTAGAAAAAGGAGGGGATGGGGAGGATTTTGCTTTTGACTTAAAACTTAATGACTCTTTCTAAACACACGCTGCTTTTCACGACTCCAGTCTCGATCTTTTTCGGTGGCGCGCTTATCGTGCAATGCCTTACCTTTGACTAAAGCTATTTCGCATTTGACGTATTGGCCTTTCCAAAAACTTGCGAGAGGTACACAGGTATAACCTTTTTGATTCACGGCTGCCATTAACTTGTTAATTTGGCGACGTGACAATAATAATTTGCGCGTGCGTGTTGCCTCAGGATCAACATGCGTGGATGCTGTCCAAAGTGGTGTGATTTGGGCGTTAAACAAAAAAGCTTCGTTATCGCGAAAAATCACATAACTTTCAGAAATCGTCATTTTCCCTGCGCGAATCGCTTTGATTTCCCAGCCTTGCAATACAAGTCCTGCTTCATATTTATCTTCAATAAAGAAGTCATGACGAGCCTTGCGGTTTTGGGCGATTGTGCCACCCGAATTTTTATCTTTACTCATGGTTTTTGCTGAATCATCTCAATGTGTACGCCCAAACATCGATTTTTGATTGGGCGATGTTGCTTTCTATATTGCGCTATTGTGACGCATGTTCGTGCTTGGCGTTGCATTTTTTGGTAAAAATTTTAAATATGTGCATGAATTAAGCATGTTAATCATTTACTGTACTGAGATTCTTGATAACATGTCGCCATTCTAACGTATTGCCGAGTCTTGCTGATGACCCGTGTTATTTATCCTGGAACTTTTGACCCTGTAACCAATGGTCATACTGATCTGATTGAGCGCGCATCAAAAATGTTCAATGAAGTCGTTGTTGCGATCGCTGCAGGTCATCATAAAAACCCTGTATTTACTCTGGAAGAACGCGTTGCTTTGGTTCATAGCGCGATAGGCCATTTACCTAATGTCAAAGTGATTGGGTTTAGTGGGTTGCTGGTTAATTTATTTAAAGAACAGCAGGCAACAGCAGTATTGCGCGGTCTACGTGCGGTTTCAGATTTTGAATATGAATTTCAATTGGCAAATATGAATCGTCAATTGGATTCTACGTTTGAGACAGTGTTTCTCACGCCATCTGAGCATTTATCTTTCATTTCTTCAACATTAGTTCGTGAAATTGCGAGATTGCATGGTGATGTTGCCAAATTTGTGCCTTCAGCGGTCAATGCGGCATTTGCTGCGAAGCATGCGAATGGTTGGTAAGGTTCTATAGTTTTTGCATAAAAGGTTAATAGCACGTTATGTCACTCAAGATCACGACTGAGTGCATCAATTGTGATGTATGTGAACCCGTGTGCCCAAATCAGGCGATTTACATGGGTTCAGTCATCTATGAGATTGATCCTGATTTGTGCACGGAGTGCGTAGGGCATTTTGATGTTCCGCAGTGCCAATTGTTTTGTCCAGTGGACTGTATTCCGAAAGATCCTGATTTTCCTGAAACTGAAGAAGAGCTGCTTGCCAAGTCAAATCGGTTAAAAGCAACAACGTAACTTGAAGTCGATCTTGGTGCCCATTTACATCCTCAACGAATTAATGATTGGATAAGCAAAGAAAACAATAAAAAATGAAGCAATAAAATTTATGATCGCAAATGTTCGAAGCTTTAGTAAGCTCTTATAGTTCTCATTCATAGAAGGTGGTAAAAGTGACATATTTGCTTTTATGAGTCTTAATTTGTATGAATCTAATGGCAATAAGTATTCAATCGATTTTCTGATTTCCCATCTCATTCCAAGAGTCTCCTTGAATATAGGATGTGCTTCTTTTATAAAATTTCGTCGTTTTCGATTATAAATACTGAATCCAATCCATGCGGAAAAAGAAAAAATGAAATAGAGGCATAGAAATAAGTAATCTAAAGTCATATTGCAGCTCATTTTCAATTAGAAGAGTAATAGTATGCTTTAATAGGAAGATTACCATCTTGACCATTGAATTCATTTTTATTTTAAAAATTTTTAAAAAAATTACACCATCCTCCATCAGTTTGATACTATGCGCGCGCAAAGTGGGCTGGACGGTCGCCGCTGATGAGATCTTCGGATTGACGCAGGGGAGGAAAGTCCGGGCTTCATAGGGCAAAGTGCCAGATAACGTCTGGGCGGCGTGAGCCGACGGAAAGTGCAGCAGAAAGTAGACCGCCGAACGACCTGCAAAGGTGCGTGGTAAGGGTGAAACGGTGCGGTAAGAGCGCACCACGAGTCTGGTAACAGACCGGTACGGTAAACCCCACTTGAAGCAAGACCAAATAGGCATCCATGGCGTGGCCCGCGTCGGATGCGGGTAGGTTGCTTGAGCGTATTGGTGACGATACGCCTAGAGGAATGATCGTTCACGACAGAACCCGGCTTATAGGCCCACTTTGCACCAGATTTTTGTCTTAAAATTAAGGTTTTTATGGGTGTGTTGTTGGTTTTGTTCAAGTTTTAAACGGTTAGGTGTTGTCGTTCAAAATATTGAACAGCTTGCCGATGTTTTAAGCGTTTTGACTTGACGAACTGATATGTGATCGGCATAATGCCGTCCTCCGAAAGCGCTGATATATCAGTTTTTGGCTATGTAGCTCAGTTGGTTAGAGCACCGCACTCATAATGCGGGGGTCGCAAGTTCAAGTCTCGCCATAGCCACCATATTTATCAAAGACTTACATGAAAACATGTAGGTCTTTTTTATTGCCTATCGTTCTGGTGTGCAACTGAGGTGTCAAATTTCTTTTTGATCAGTACTCTCTAAAGCATAGATCATTTCGATACAGACTTCTCTTTGAGTATCGAGGATAAATCGTTCCTGTATTGTAGGGCTATTTGCAATAGAAGAGTCGATGCGAGATATTTCCGAATATAGTTTTGCGAGTAGGGTTGCGGGATTTTTGACCTCAAGTTTTACTAAGATTTGTCCTGTCGAGTTTGAATCTACGTACTGACCACCTAGCATTTCAAGGTATAGCGTTTTTTGTTTTGAGGCATTAAAAACAGAAGGTTGCCTATCTTCAAGTAAATCATCATAAGAATATTCAAATTGATGGTTCATATCTAATCCCTAATTCAGCATGTTGTCATTTGAATGTTTTATCTTATTGCTTGTGCCTTTATCCTTTGATTGAGCATAACGCATTATAGTTTTGATGTCTGTATGATCTCATTATTTACGCATTGTGATGCCTCCTTTTATCATGAATTGATAGGCAAATTTTTGATGAACAGCTTGAATGAGATGATTCATTATTAAGGTTTAACAATCTCTTTTGAGTTGATCAATAAGTCAATTTTCTTTGCGAAGAATCATGCATTATTTGTTCTAATTTTGTCGCAGTTTTACGTTTATTGTGGCATATTCAACTAGGCAATAAAAAGTAAAAACACCCAGCTTGTAATGCAGAGCATTATTGTTGGAGGAGGCGTCAAGATGATGTCTAGAAATGTAAAAAAGGATGATGAATCAAGGCAAATGGAATGCAGTTATACAGAGTTGTATTTAACGATTATTTAGTAAGTTAAGTCAGTTCTGGTTTTGCGCATCAATTTGATCGGGGGCGCTTAATGTTCGATGCATCAAAGTGTTTATTAAAGATCAGTATGATATCGACAGTACTGGGTCTTTCTATACCCGCTTGGGCAGTAGATCTTACGCCTGATTTACAATTACATGGTTTTTTTACCGCAGGACTTGCCAAGTTAAGTGGGAGTCAAGGACAAACTTATCCAACAAATCCAGGGGGTACGGGTACTTCTATTATTGAGTCTGATGTCACCAGTAAATATGACTCTGTGGCGGGTATCCAACTCAATTATCGCTTAAGCGATCATGTTGACATGGTCTTGCAGACCTATCTTGCGGCACAAGATCTCTCACAACACTCCAAACTTAATCAGTATGCTCTAAAGGTGAATAGTGCTTACGTTGATTACAACTTTAATGATAATTGGACAATACGCGGTGGAAGAATTCCTTTAGCAGATTATTTATATTCGGATAATTTAAGAGTCGGTGAGGCTTATCCTTGGGTGCGTTTACCTCCAGAAATTTATGCGAAGTTAGGAGGTTTTTTTGCTGAAAATGGTCTTGCTGTGATCTATAAGCACACGTTTCATGATGATTGGATATTGAGAATCCAGCCGTTTATTGGGCAAGAAAATTTAAATAGTTTTCAAGTCAACCAAATCAAGCAATTAACAGCATCATTGTCTAATGACAATTTGACATTACATCTTGGATCAGGAATGGCTTTTGTTAATCTTGATCGACCTCTTGTGGCAAGTTTAAATAATAATATAGATCAGGTACTCATGGGGTTTGGTTATTCTGCATCAGACATTAGCCAATATGATGCTACTTTTGCAACGATGCAGACACGTCGTCTTCGTGGGACGTTCTCTGATGTGGGTTTGATTTATGATGATGGGCGTTGGTTTGTCGCAGGTGAGATGAGTGCGCTGAGATTTTCAGGATTTGTGAATGACTTTAATGCAGGTTATGCCAGCGTAGGCTACCATTTGGGTAAGTGGTTGCCTTATATTGTTTATGCACATTATAAGGATTTGAATTTAGATGAAATTAATCAAATTCCTGCACCAGGAAATATCATCTATGGCAAAGTTGCGGATGTAACTCAAGATTCCATGTCTGTTGGAGTTCGCTACAAAATAAAAAATAATAGCAGCTTTAAGTTGCAG
>JAGWUI010000015.1 GCA_028868515.1 Gammaproteobacteria bacterium | reverse complement strand
TTTGCCAAACCGAGAATCAGTGAGTTTTTGCGGATTACGATTGGAACGGCGGAGCAGAATCAGGCGTTGGTGGGGCGGTTGAAGGTGATGTTGGGGTGAGACTAAGGTTCAGATTTGTAGCTTGAAATCATTGACGCAAATGCGGGTAACGCATTGTTTAAAGCTGATTTTGAGCGAGAGCTGATCACAAAGGTGATGTAGTATTCGTCATCCTCTCCATAGGCAACACGTTCCCAATTGTTATCGTTTTCGGAAATTGGATTGTAAGCAATAACTTGGAATGGTTTGTGACTCCCTGAGAAAATCGTTTTCTCCTGTACGACCTGTACACTTGTTTTTTGTTGCCTAATGCTTGCGATATCCTCTTGTATAAAAGATCTCAGATTTTTGATTTCAGGGGATCTCGGTTTGAAATTTGCCTTTGCATAGAGAACAGCCTCAGCATTAGAAAAGGTTGAACCATCAGGTGCGATCGCATTAAATGAAAAATAGTGCGATGAGCCTTCGTCAACGTGCCAATGTTTTGGTGGAGTGACTTTAGGCCACCAAACGAATTGGATACCTGATTCAGTTGGTGATGCAAATTTTAAGATTTCAGCACTAACTGTGCATGAAACAAGAAATAAAAAAATTGTGATTATATTTTTCATACTAGGGTTTACCAGTCAAGATTTGAGAGTTTGATTTATTAGTTCTCCACCCAATTCATCCAATCCAACGTCAGTCCCGTATCCGTAGATGGACGATATTCCGCACCGCAATAACCCTGATAATCCAGTACATCAATCAAACTAAATACATTTTTATAATCAATCTGTCCTGTACTCGGTTCATGACGATATGGGCAATCGGCAAACTGGATATGACCAATCTGTTCAATATTCTCAGTTAAACCTGAAAACAAATCTTCGCCCATCATTGCCATGTGATAGCAATCAAATTGCATTTTCAATGGACGGTGAATGTTTGGTGTATTGACCGCTTCGAGCATTTCTTGCATTTGTACAATGTTCTGAATCAGGAAGCGCGGCATATCGATGCCGTTAATGCCTTCTAGTACGACATTTACATTCGACGCTGCCATCACATCCATCGCAAAGCGTAGATTCGCAGCTAATACATGCAAACACGGAAGCAGATCGACACCTACAGGTTGGCGACCTGCCAAGACGTTTACATTCGGCACATTCAGGGCTTTGGCGTATTCCACCGCATCATAAACGGCTTGACGAAAAGTCTGCTCACGCCCAGGAACGCCTGCCAATCCATCACCACCCTGCATCAGATCGCCAGCAGGGATGTTAATTAGAATCAATTTAAGTTGATGTTTATTGAGTTTGGCTTGAATCTGATCAATGCTGAGTTCATAAGGAAACTGAATTTCAACGGCATTAAATCCATGCTGATGCGCCAAAGCAAAGCGATCAATCAGTGGAACTTCAGTAAACAACATGGACAGATTGGCAGAAAATTGCAGCATAAGTGGCTCGATTAGCTTTTTAAGCTTGTCGAAATGAGTGGGATTTCTGTGTCGCCTCACTTCGACAGGCTCAGTGATCTTTAAGTTTAAAAGTTCTATGTTCTTTAAATTAGGACTCTATAACTTGGATAATGCTTGATAAATCATCTGTCGCAAAGCCATTTTTTGCGTGTTTCGTGAGTTGTTGTAATGCGCGATCAGCGACAGGTAGTGTTAAAGCATGTGTTGATGCAAGTTTCATCGCATTAGTCAGGTCTTTTTCTAAAGTCTCAACTTTCCATTGCACAGGTTCAAAGTTGTGTGTTGCCATACGTGGCGCAAGGATTTGAAACGGTTTGGAATCTGCAAAACCACCTGCGAGTGCGGGGGCGAGGAGCGTGGTATCTACGCCTGATTTTTCAGCAAGGGTAATTGCTTCAGCAATCAATGTGCTGGTTGCGGCGACAATGAGCTGATTACAGATTTTAGTCGCTTGTCCGCTACCACTTTGCCCCATATGCGTGACGCGCTGCGATAGTGGTGTGAAGAATGGCGCAAGTTGCTGGATCACTTCGTCATCGCCACCCGCAAAAATCACCAGTGTACCTTGCTCAGCCCCCATCACACCGCCTGAAACAGGCGCGTCAATCCAGTGTGCGCCTTTGGCTTGTGCTTGCTCAGCGAGATTCTGGGTGAGTTCGACGGAGCTACTGGAGAAATCAATGATGATTTGATGCGGTTGGAGCGTTTGAAAAAGTGTTTGGGCAACAGATTCAACCGCTGCATCATTGGCAAGACATAAAGCAATAATCTGAAATGATGAGATATTCTCGAGATTAGATAACGGTTTAGCGCCTTTCGCGACTAACGGCTCAATCGCGCTTTGTGTGCGATTCCAGACATTGACGGAAAATCCAGCGTCCAGCAGTCGCGTACTCATGCGACTGCCCATTAAGCCTATTCCGAGAAAAGCGATATTCATAATAGTTTTTATTGACTCATTTTAAATAAGAAGAGCTAACTCCTCTCCCATCAGGGGAGAGGCTGGGTGAGGGGTGGTGAAACCATCCCCATCCCGACCTTCCCCTTGAAGGGGAAGGAGAAGTAAGGATTAGCGATACTGTCTTGGTTGATATTCAAGTTCAGGTTTTTTGTCTTTACGCATGGCGATTTGACGGTTCTTGCTGATGAGGAGTTTCAACTGCCAGATTTTTTCCAGACGCAGTGAGCGATGCGGTTTATGCTGCATGGCATCCAGTACACGTTTGCTCGCAAGCAGCGCATCTGGGGAGCGTGTCAGAAGTTCTTGAGCCAGTGTTTCTGCTGCTGCGAGTGGATCGGTCGCGACGTGCGTCACTAAGTGCAGTTTTTCAGCTTCTTTACCCGTGAGCATACGTGCAGTCATGGTGAGTTCTTTCGCGACATCTAAAGGCACAATGCCTTTCAGCGTTTGCGTCAAGCCCATATCTGGCACTAGCCCCCAGCGACCTTCCATGATGGAGAGTTTGCAAGTTGGTGTTGCGATACGGATATCCGCTGCCAATGCCAACTGCATCCCAGCGCCAAGGCAGTGTCCGTGTAATGCTGCAATGACAGGCACAGGGAGGTCTTGCCAGACGAGGAATGCTTTTTGGAACAGGCTTTGACCCGGTTTAATCAATTCCCATAAGGCAAAGACAGTTTTCTTTTTGTCATTTAGATCTGATAGGTCAATACCTGCACTGAATGATTCACCGACACCCGTCAGGATGACGACACGAATCGATTTATCTTTACGAATCTGTTCTGCGGTCGCAACTAACTCACGCAGTAAAGCAAAACTCATGGCATTACGCTTTTCAGGGCGATTCAATTGGACGGTCGCGATAGCGCCTTTTTTTTGTAAGAAAACGAGTGACATGCGATGCATCCTGTGAGTTTGACGTGTGAATCGCACGGGTTTTACATGTAGCTTTTTATATCAAAAGCGTTTTACATGAAAATCTTAGCGGCGATTTAGCGACGATAGAGTACGGAGTTGATGTATTTCGGTAGCCCAATCAGACCAATTACAAGGCAAATGACGAGGATGATTAATGTTAGAGTGACACCAATCCAATTGCCAATCAACTTGTTATAAATCGGCCATCCCAAAGGGAGTTGTTGCCAACAGGTATTGAGCAGTGTCGTGATTATCGTCGCAAATACGGAGCTATGGAAGGCTTGAGATAAAATAATCGAGCTGGAAATGCTTTCTCGGCGTCGATCAACAACGCGGCGTAAACGTTCGGCAATCGGCCAACCTAAGAGTAAGCCAATGAATACCCAAACAATCAACGCTAACGCACTATTTTCAAAACCACTAAACGGCGCATGACCCATGAGGAGTCGAATGAGCGGCCCGATCAACAGCAGTGCTTGGGTCAATAACATAATGAATAGACTGACCCGTCGCTTCAGTAGTGTTGCCAGCATCAATAATGATGCTGGGTAGAGCAAAACTGTAAACCAAATCAGCATAGCAGACGATGTCCTTATGAATCTTACCGTGCAAATGAGTACTAGTCGTCAGAAACGTGCGATTAGTGTGATTCCGTATCAATCTCTCCGAAAGGATAGGCTAAAACGGCGTCGATGGCATCAATCATGGCAGAAAAATTTACAATTTGTTCATCTTTTACTTGAACTTGGGCTTCAGGGCTATTGAGCGGATGTATCTTCTTAATGCTGGTTAAAGCGCGCTCGATGACC
Source organism: Gammaproteobacteria bacterium (assembly GCA_028868515.1). Lineage (GTDB taxonomy): Bacteria > Pseudomonadota > Gammaproteobacteria > Pseudomonadales > Moraxellaceae > Aquirhabdus. The sequence continues at coordinate 73,146 of JAGWUI010000015.1, read as the reverse complement.
CCTGTTGTTTTGCGCAAGGTCGGTGTACCTGTGTAACGACTACCGCCGTGTAGACGATGTGCATGCGCGAGAAGCGCTTCGAAATCGCCACTATCCCAGCAGTTGATGAGTTCAGTCCGATCCGTTGGTAAGGCTTCGATCAGCATCCGTAGTAAGTCACGAGCTAAATCCACTTTGCCCGCAGCAAGTTTTAAACTCAGCTGCCAATCAATGATCGGATGCTCATTGTGTTCTGGTATGGTGCTTTCGAGATCGTTCAGGCCGGTTTCGGTGGTCTGTCTTTGTCCTGTCCACCGCTCCAAAATATTAACTAATTGCGCTTGTTGAATCGGCTTGCTGAAATAGTCATCCATGCCCGCGGCCAATAAGCGATCTCGTTCATCACTCAACGCGTGGGCAGTGAGTGCAATAATCGGCGTATGTTGTTGCTTCACGTTCTGCGCATTATGTTCTCCTTCGAGGATACGAATCCGCTGTGTGGCTTCAAGCCCTGACATTTTGGGCATTTGAATGTCCATAAAGACCAAATCAAATGGTGCTTCTGGTGATTCAGGATTGAGATGGGATTCGATGAGTTCAATGGCTTCTAGTCCACCAGTTGCTTTAGTGGTTTGAATGCCGAGGTCGCCAAGTAATGCTTCCAGCACCATCAGGTTTGGTGCGTGATCATCAACAGCGAGAACATGCAGGTTTTTTCCCTCAAAATGCGGTGTATTCGCTTTAAGTTCTTGATTCTTGGGTTGTAGTGCGTGCAGTAATCCTTCACGGCTCACAGGTTGATAGAGTGCTCGTGCGTCATAGGTGGTGAGGACGGCTGGATCAATCGCCATTTGATAACCATAGACGACTAACGCACCACTATAGCGGTTACGAATTTCTCGGAGCAGCGCAGGAGTGTCATTGACATCGACATCAACAATAATCCAGCCTTTGCCTTGTGTTTCTTCTTCAAAATCAGTCAAACGTCCAAACAAATCTGGGAGTGAACTGGCTTGTTCGAGGAGTACATGCGTATGAGAAAGATAGGCGCGTAGGACGTTAAAACTCGCACGATGTTCTAGGTATGCAAGCACTCGGCGACCAGAGAGTTGCGGCCAATCAACTGGATTTTCATGAGAGACGCCAAGTAATGCAGTAAACCAGAACGTCGCGCCTTGATCTGGGTTATCCTCACATCCCACTGCACCACCCATGAGCTGGGTCAGTTGGCGTACAATTGCGAGACCTAAACCTGTACCGCCGTATTGACGAGTGACAGACGGATCGCCTTGCTGGAATGATTTAAATAGATTTTCTTCCGAGTTGCCATTGAGTCCGACACCGCTATCTTGAACTGAGAAGTGAATCAGATTGTGGTGGTTCGATTGATGGGGCGCTGGTGTTTCGAGTCGAACGCGGATGGTAATCTCACCTTGCTGCGTAAACTTGATCGCGTTACTCACCAAGTTGGTTAAGATTTGGCGCAAGCGTAGCGCATCGCCGTTTACAGCGCGCGGCACATCATCGTAATAGTAAACTGCAATATTCAGATTTTTATCGCTGGCAAGCGGTGACAGCATATCAATGACGTCAAAGACCGTTTCTTCGAGATTAAATGGTGCTTTTTCTAAGACCAGTTTCCCAGCTTCAATCTTGGAGAAATCCAATACGTTATTAATCAATGCCAATAAATGTGCACTCGATTTACGAATGGTTTGTACATAAACGCGCTGTTCATCCGACAGTTCACCACGTCGCGACAATAAATTAATAAAACCATCAATACTGTTCAGAGGTGTCCGCAATTCATGGCTGATATTAGCGAGAAAGACCGATTTTGTGGTGCTGGCTTGTAGTGCCATATCTCGCGCTTTGCGAAGGGTAATATTTTGAATTTCAATTGTATCGAGGGTTTGGCGTAGATCGTCTTCGGTTTGCTCATTGTGTGCATGCAGCTCCATCACGCTGCGATGTAAGCGGCGTAAGAAGAAGCTCAAATCTTGTTGGAGTTGGCGCATTTCGCCATAACTGCCGTTATCAATCGATTGGTTGAGGTTATCAATCGTTAAGCGTTGCAACAGTAAGCGTAGTTCATAAATCGGCGCAATCCAGCGTGTTGAATAAAAACTGAGACACAGCAGCAGCACCATGAGGGTGATTAAGCCTGTGAGGACGAGGATCGACCAGACGCGATAGCTGGCTAGCGCCATCGGCTGATTATCCATATCAATCACTAACCAGATTGGACTATCCGTCGAGTAGCCGACGAGCAGCCCGTAGCTGTTGCCCACACGACTTTTGATCGGGCCGAAAGCCTGATGGTTAATCCCAAACTGAGGCCACGGCGCATCCGCGTTATAACCAATACTTAGTCGTGCAACGGCTCGAATATCGACGAGAGCCGCACGTTTAACGTTTTCTTCGCCGAGAATGTTTTGCAGAATACTGCGGGCTTTGACATCGCCATCGGGTTGATCAAGCACTCGAATGAGGATGTTGCTGGCGCGTTGATAGCGGGCGAGTACCGCTTCGGCGCGACTCCGTTGTTCGGCAATCGCAGAGCGATCAATTTCGACAATCACAATCGACGTTCCAACTACGGTGAGTAGTGTAATCGGAATGAAAATGAGCATGACCAACTGTCCGTAAGCATTTTGCAGTTTTAGACGGCTTAACCAGAGGTTTTGATCTGAGGCCATGAGGCAAATTTTCCTTCGTTACAATCGTTACGATTTTATGGTGATTGACGACACATTGAGTGATTTTAAATACTTGAAAATACCTGATGAATAGATGCATTCTAAATGGCTTGGCGGGATAAATCATCTTTATTAGATCGGGCTTGTTCACAGTGCAACTCGATCTATTTTTCTCTACAATGCATTTCTATCAACGTTCTGCTTTTATGCGCTCCTTGTGAGTCGTTTTGTTTGAGCTGTTTTTATTTGAGTAACTTTTTTTGGTAACTTTCATGCTGCATTCAGCAAGGCATTCTATGACGAATGATTTCGCACCAGATCAACCACAATTGCATACCACAATTATTGATCAAACCATTGGGAATACACCGCTGGTTCGACTACAGCGTCTTGCGCAACATACCCAAGCGACTGTGCTTGCCAAGCTAGAAGGCAATAATCCTGCTGGCTCGGTCAAAGATCGCCCTGCATATAATATGATTATGCAGGCGGAACTGCGTGGTGACATTAAGGTCGGCGATACATTAATTGAAGCGACCAGCGGCAATACGGGTATTGCACTGGCAATGGTTGCTGCGATGCGTGGCTACCGTATGATTTTGATCATGCCTGATAATTCAACGCAAGAACGCAAAGATGCCATGTTGGCCTATGGTGCAACGCTGATCGAAGTGCCCGCAGAAGGCGGTGGCATGGAGGCGGCGCGCGATTTAGCGTTGCAAATGCAAGCTGAAGGCAAAGGTCGTGTGCTTAATCAGTTTGGTAATCCAGATAATTCTGATGCGCACTATAAGACAACAGGTCCAGAGTTATGGCGTCAAACAGAAGGGAAGATCACTCATTTTATTAGTTCAATGGGCACGACAGGCACGATCATGGGCGTGGCGCGTTATCTCAAAGAACAAAATCCGGAAATTCAGATTATTGGTTTGCAACCTGCGGATGGTGCGCATATCGCGGGGATTCGTCGCTGGCCGAAAGAGTATTTACCAACCATCTTTAAACCAGAATTGGTGGATCGGACGATGGATGTCGAGCAGATTGATGCGGAAAAAACCATGCGTCAATTGGCTCGTTCAGAAGGAATTTTTGCAGGTGTATCTTCTGGCGGCGCGGCATGGGCAGCCATCAAAATCGCGGAAGAAAATCCACATGCGGTGATCGCGTGTATTATTTGCGATCGCGGTGATCGTTATTTGTCGACGGGTTTATATTCTGTAGTGGACTAAGTGGTGATTTCATCCACAACGGAGAGCATCATGGATCATATTTGCAAATTCATCGAAGATTATCAAAAAAGTGAGGCTTCCAAAGTGGAAGTGATTTTTGACGAAGATATTTGGATGTTAAAGCAAAGTGCTTTTGCGATTGATCAGGATGTTCGTGTTGGAGAGGCCGATTATATCGGGGAGTTACTCTCGAGTTCAGCAGTCAAGATAAGTTTTTGTCCATTCTGTGGGAAAAGACTTCAATTGCTCAGTTGAAATGAAGTTATTCGAAATATAAACATGGCATTGAGTGATTAATAAAGAGAATACAGCATGAATCAGCCGATTTTAGTCTTTGATATTGAAACTGTGACCGATGTCGAAGCGGGTCAGCGCATGAATGGTTTGAATTTGCCTACGGATGAGGCATTGCAAGCCTTGTCGCATCTCAGACGTAGCGAAGCGTATGGTCGCTATGATGGCAGCACAGATTTTCCGCGCTTACCTTTTCATGAAATCGTCTGTATTTCGGGTTTGTGGGTTGGTTCAGGTGAAATGAAGCTATTTTCATTTAGCCAGCAAGATTTGTCGGAACGAGACATCATTGCGCGTTTTCTGAGTGTGTTTGATAAGCATTTTCCGACTTTGGTGAGTTGGAATGGCGCTGGTTTTGATGTGCCTGTCTTGTTATATCGCGCGATGTTGCACAAGTTGTCTGCGCCGCGTTTCCTTGATCAAGGCGAACACGACAATAATCGACGCTATGACAATTACCAAAACCGTTATCATGCGCGTCATACTGATCTCATGGATGCGATGGCACTGTTTAATAATCGCAATTTTCAGCGCTTAGATGATATTGCTCAACTATTCGGTTTTCCTGGTAAGCAAGGCGTCAGTGGTGCAGATGTCAGCAGTCAGGTTCAAGCTGGACAATGGAATGAGTTGAAGGAATATTGCGAAGGCGATGTGTTGAATACATGGCTCGTGTATTTACGCTGGCAGTTACTGCGCGGTCAATTGGATCTCAATGATCACGACGAATGGGTACGTCATACACGCGACTTCTTGGCCGTACATCCTGTTCATCAACATGGTTTCTTAAAAAGCTGGGTTTAAGTGAAAAACCCAGCTTGAGCGTTCAAAAAAAGAATGTGATTTTTCCCATCTTGCACGTTATCGTGCGTAAAAAATTCAAACTCTAAAAAAAGCCATTTTTACCTTAAAGCCTCATCGGCATTTGTTACGACAAAATCGACAAAAAGTTGCACCAAGTGACTATTTTTGACATCTCTCAATGTGCATTTCTGCTGTAATTGAGGCGGGGTTGGCATTCTTTCATCCGTAGGTTCATACCGTTAGTCAGCTCAAGCCCCATTTTTCTGTCACTGAGCTGGGGTATGCCCGAAAATTTGCATAATCATAGTGTGAACTGGCTCACAAATTGCAGAATCAAGGTATGGTTTGAATAAACCGTCTCTGTCAGGGTGATGGAGAGCTTTGATGAAGGAGTCTCATCATGTCAACTAAACAACCTCCTATAAGAGTCATTTGTACTTTTTGTGGCTGGAATCAGGTCATTCGCTTACGGCATACCCATATGAACTCACCTAAGTGTGAGCAATGCGGCTGCGATGAAATGTTGAATAAACCCGTAGGTGTCTTTGAAGAACTGGGTTCGTGGGTAAAAACTTTGATTATGCGATGACATGTCTGGATGGACATGGTTTTAAAAAAATGGATGGGGGATTCAACATGGAATTTATTGGCAATAATCTAATTCTTATTTCTTTGGTCACGGTATTTATATCGGTTTGTTTTGTATAAATATCTCTGGTGAGATCGTACTCAATACTTATGATTTTGTACTCAGTATTGATGCAATTTCGCTTCTTATGTCGTCGAGCTGTTTGGCTTTTTTAACGACCGCCCACAGCTCTTCGGCCTCAACATATCCATGCGTCAACATGCCTAGCCATTGTTTATAGCGCCCAACGAGTCCTGCGTCTGTTTTGGTTGGACTGTCTAAGAAATCGAGCTGTAGCTTCAGCAAAGTTATCCAATCAATGCCTTCTTGTCCTCGGATACGATTGACCAAATCGGGTCGCGTGACTGCGCCACGTCCCAGCATGAGATCGATACAACCACTGACTTCCTGACATCGTGCAGCATCTTCCATTGTCCAAATTTCGCCATTTGCAATCAGCGGCATAGACACAGCTTCGCGTACCGCAGGGAGTTTTTCCCAATAAGCAGGTGGTTTGTAGCCATCGGTTTTTGTTCGCGCATGGATGGTTAGCCAAGCTGCGCCCGCTGTTTCGATAGCGCGTGCATTATCTAGTGTTCGAGCATCGTCGAGATAGCCGAGGCGCATTTTTGCTGACACGGGAATGTGTTGAGGTACGGCTTTACGTACTGCCGCCACAATCTCATGAATGACCTCAGGTTCATCAAGCAGCACCGCGCCACCACGGTGACGATTGACGGTCTTCGCAGGGCAACCAAAATTCAAATCAATGGCAGGTGCACCTAATTCCGCCGCAAAAGCAGCATTCTCTGCGAGTGCGATCGGATCATTGCCTAAAAATTGAATATGCACAGGCGTGCCACTGTCGGTTTTGCATTCGTTGTGGAGTTCAGGGCAATAACTGTGAATCACATGTGCAGGGAGCAATTGATCCGTGACACGAATAAACTCAGACACGCACCAGTCGTATGAACCGACTTCGGTGAGCAGGCGACGCATGGGCGGGTCAGTCAGACCTTCCATTGGGGCGAGAATGAGTTTCATGAGAATCAGGGATTTTGCGCGGTGTATTTGAGGTCGGTCTTTATAGCGGATTTTGGGTAAAAGGTGAACAGTTTTATGTACTGATTCACCTTGAATGAGTCATTTTTTGCTTGATTAGCCTTTACGCAACGCTTCTTCGACAAAGTCGAGACGATCTTGTCCAAAGTACATTTCATCATCGATAAACATGACCGGTAGCCCAAAGATGCCACGCTGGATTGCAGCATCAGTATCAGCGCGCAATTTATCTTTGACTTCCTGATCTTGGATTAAGGCAAAAATCTCTTGCGGGTCAAAGCCTGCTTTAGCCAATAAGTCTGCCAATACTGCTGGATCGCCAAGATTCTGTTCATTAGCCCACATGGCTTGATAAATAGTGATGAGATATTGGTCGAACAATTCAGGTTTACGCAGTTGTATGCCAGTAGCTGCGCGCATCAGTTGCATGGTGTTAATCGGAAAAAAAGGATTTTGGCGATACACCACGCCGTAACGCTCACTAAATCGTGTGAGGTCTTTGAACATCCACACGGCTTTCAGCGGAATCATGACTGGGGATTGATTGCCCGTGGCTTGAAAAATGCCACCGAGTAACACTGGATGATAATTCAGCTGTGCCCCAGCCGCTGCTGCGATCTTCGGTAATTGAGTCCATGCGAGATAAGAGGTTGGACTACCAAAATCAAAATAAAAATCAATGCTCTTGCTCATGGTCAGTATTCCTGTTGATTGTGATTTGTTAAATTTTTCTCTGTGTTAGACGTGTCTACGCATCTTATGCGGATTATTTGTCGTATGCCTGAAAATCCCTCCCATGAGAAGCATTGCTTCGCAAGACGAAGTGCCCTTTCTAAAGGGAGGAGTTTTCCCCTCTTTAGAAAAGAGGGGTGGGGGAGATTTGAAAATATACGATAAATCACAGCATACAAATTTGTGAGATACCTATGTTTCCGAGGTCTCCGAGGAAAAAGACTTCTACATTTACCATTTCTCAATCCAAGGACGCAGATCAAGTTCATGCGTCCATGCGTCTCGCTTCTGAGTATGTAGATGCCAATAGTTTTCAGCGATATGGTCTGGATTTAAAATACCATCTTGTGATTTTAAGGCGTAACGTTCAGGGAAACTTTCACGAATAAAATCAGTATCAATCGCACCATCCACAACAACATGCGCAACATGAATGTTTCTCGGCCCAAGCTCTCGCGCCATGCTCTGTGCCAATGCTCTGAGTGCTGATTTTGCGCCTGAGAATGCCGCGAAATATGCGGAACCACGCATCGCTGCTGTCGCCCCCGTAAAAATAATCGTCCCACGCTCTCGCGTCACCATCCGTTTAGCGACTTCACGACCAACTAGAAATCCTGCGAAGCAGGCCATTTCCCAAATTTTGAAATATTTACGCGCGGATTCTTCAAGGATGCTGCATGGCACGTTTGCGCCGATATTAAACACCATCACTTCAATCGGCCCAATGTCACGTTCGATTTGTTCAATCAACGCAATGACTTCTTCTTCTTTGCGCGCGTCGGAGGCGAAGCCGTATGCTTGCCCACCAGCTGCGATGATCTCATCAACCAGTGGTTGTAACTTGTCAGCACTACGTCGAGTAACGCAGGTAATCAATCCTTCTTTGGCAAAGCGTTTGGCAATTGCACCGCCTGTTGAATCGCCTGCACCGATGACCAATGCAACTGGACCTTGTTTGTATGGAGTACTCATAAGATTCTCGCCTTTTATAAAATAACGATCGTTATAATAACGAACGTTATGCTATGATTTAATCCATGTCAAGCGCTTTGACTGTACGCTGACGTTGAATGGTGAGAAAGTTGATTTCAGTTAAAAGAATTCGAAATGGTTATCGAGTTTTTAGTCCGCTGAAAAATGAATGAGGAAATAGGGCGATGCGATATTCAAAAGATCATAAAGCCGAAACGCGTAAGCATTTGCTGGAAACCAGCGGAGCATTGGCCAAAGAGCAAGGTTTTGCTTCGACAGGTGTGGATGCACTTGTTGCTGAAGCTGGTTTGACCAGTGGTGCGTTCTATAGTCATTTTGGATCTAAAGCAGAACTCTTTACGGAGTTGGTTGAAAAAGAGCTTGAGGCAAGTGTGAAGATGTTTGCCGATAATGCGCCAGAGTTACCGACTGCTGAGTGGATTCATCGTCAGTTAAGTATGTATCTGAACTGGAAACATGTGCAGAATCCACGTACAGGCTGTGCTGTACCTGCGCTGGGTGCTGAGATTGCGCGCTCAAACGATGTGACTAAAATCAAATATGAAGACGCGATCAAACAAGTGCATGACATCTGGAAAGAAAGACTCAATGATGACAAGGCAGCATGGGCTGTTGTGTCGCAATTGGTAGGTTCGGTGCTGCTGGCGCGGGCGATGAAGTCTGAGGATGTGGCGAAGGAAATATTGGAGGGGAGTCGGGAGTTTTTGGAAGAGGTGCTGAATAGAACTTCTTAAGTGAAGGTTAGGTAGATTTATTCAGCTGAGTTTTCACCGCCCCGCATTCTTTCTAAAACTCCCAGGTGACTCTCCCGTCCAACGCCGAAACGCATTTTGAAACGGACTTTGTTCCGAATAACCCAGCAAATCGGCGATTTCATTTAAACTCAAATCAGTCTGACTTAAGTAGTGCTTTGCTCGCTCTTCTCGGACTTGCTCAAGGAGCGTACGGTATCCATAGCCAAACTCCGCTAATCGGTTTTGCAATGTACGCGGAGAAACATTGAACGCAGCGGCAACCTCGGTAATGGAAACTTCGTCGTAAGGAAGACTCACAATGAGATATTCACGCAACTCTTGTAAGAAATCAGGCTGATTGATGAATTGCAGCTTCTTTTCTACTTGTGCCAGTAACAGGCTATTGGTTGCGGGATCACTCAATGTGAGGGGCAAATCTAAGAGGGATTGAGGTGCGACCAACTTGGTGACTGGCGCATCAAAATAAATATTGCCACCAAAGATTCGTTGGTAATTTTCGATATTGTCAGGTTTCGGAAAACTAAAGTAAGCGTCACAGATGATATCAGGCCTTGATGTAATCTGACGAGCCATGACTGCCCAACCGACAAGGGATTGCTGCATAAAAGTCTGGGTAGATGGCCCAAGTTTAGGAATCCAATGCGCTTCAATATTGTCGCCATTCATGACTAAGATGGTGTCGTGAATATCGCTGATGAGCGGCCCAAAGCGCAGCATGCTCTCAATCACATCTCGTGCGGTTTTGAAACTCATGATGAGAAATCCCAACATGCCGAAATGCTTCGCCTGTAATTGTTCCGAGACTTTAAGGGGTAAATCGATGTCACCTGTATAGGTCACGGCATGTTCCAGCATCATTTGCCAGCGAGCAATAGAGATCGTTCCGCTAGATTCTTGTAATTCAGCAATGATTGCGGGTTCAAATAGGGTAGATGGATCAATGCTTATGCTACGCAGGTAGTCTAGTAATGAACTTGCGTACAATGTGCTGACAGCCCCTTCAGCAGACTGTAAGGCAGATTTGCTTTTTTGCATATCCTTATGTGATTGATTCATAACGTGACTGTCTTCTGATTGCTCCCTGAAACAAGACCTACGCACTCCATACGCTGACTTGTTATGGCGTCTACAGCGACGACCTGATTAATCCTAGCATAGTAGTAGGCTTGTGGATATGTTGTGAATTGATGACAAATGCACAAATCGGATGGAATATTTTATCGATTGAACTTTTTTTGTACTTTTGCGTGATTTCTCAATCATGATGATAATTTAATCAATACAGGTGGAATTTTAATCGGCATTCTAGCGCCACAGAGACGTTTGAGTCGTCGTTCAATAATTGCAGTGATTGCAAAGTCATTTGGACGAATAAATCGTATTAGGGACTAAAAAGGAATTACCAATGAAAGCTATTCTTGGCACATTACTATTAACCGGTAGTTTAACCATTGCAAGTACAGCAGCATTTGCAACATCCACAACTTATCAATATTGCAGTACTTCAGGTTGTAGAGCGAGTAGCAGTGTTAATGTTACTTCTACCTATGCCGCAACTAAATATCCAATCATCTTAGCTCATGGCATCATGGGTTTTTCGTCAATTCTTGGTGTTGATTATTTTTATGGCATTGGATCAGATCTAACTGCAAATGGTGCAAAAGTATTTGATACACAAGTTTCCTCTTTAGATTCATCGTTTGTTCGTGGCGAGCAACTGCGCAGCCAAGTTCAGCAGATTCTTGCAATCACTGGCGCACAAAAAGTCAATTTGATTGGTCATAGTCAAGGCGCATTGGATAGCCGCTATGTAGCTGGCGTGATGCCTGCTCAAATTGCATCTGTGACAGGTGTGGGCGGTGTAAATTTTGGTACACCAGTTGCTGATGCGGTGGCAAAAGCTGCGGGTATTCCTGTGATTGGTTCTACGATTGCTGCTGCAAGTTCATCATTGCTGAATGCATTCTTCTCGTTTGTTGGAGTGGCTTCTGGACAGGGTTATAGCCAGAATTTCATGGCAGCGATCAATCAATTGACCACATCTACCGCAACCACATTTAATGCCCAATTCCCAGCGGGTGTGCCAACCACAAACTGTGGACAAGGTGTACAGAAGGCATCTAATGGCGTGAGCTACTTCTCATGGGGTGGTACAGGTGTGATGACCAATTTCCTTGATCCATTGGATTATGTGTTTGCTGTAAGCTCATTGATTATTCCTGGTGCAAGTGATGGTATGGTGCCACAATGTTCAACGCACTTGGGAACAGTCATTCGCGACAATTATTATCAAAATCATGGTAATGAAGTGAATCAGGTTTTGGGCTTAACTTATATTTTTGCGGCGAGCCCAGTGACTCAGTATCGTGGTCAAGCGAACCGTCTAAAAAATCTCGGTTTGTAATACTCTGAATCAGTGATAAAAAGGATAGTCTGACTATCCTTTTTTATTGTCTCAATTTTGAGGTTATTCAAATCAGGGCTGAATTCATCCTGTATGGTTTGGACAGAACACAAATACATTCAAAATAGAAATTTTAATAAAAACGACTCACCATTAATCGTTCACAAAATGCCAGTGGTCGGTTGTTTATCACTTTGCGCGATTTCTCAATATTGTTGATAATTTGATCAATACTGTAGCTGTGTATGCGAGCAGTATAGGGTCAGTGCGGTTTTTTTGTACTGAAACCCATGGAAGTATTGCAGGGATTGCAGGTTTATATAGACGCACCATTCATATTTATATTGGATAAGGATGTCATCAATGAAATCAATTCTGAGTGCTTTATTATTAACAGGTGGTTTAGTCGCAGCGAGTGCGGCATCCGCAGCAACATATCAACTTTGTAATACATCAGGCTGTAGCACAGGCGGTAGTGCTTTTGCATGGACTTCGTATGCCAAGACTAAATATCCAATCGTCCTTGCGCATGGCATCATGGGCTTTACGAATGTCGCAAGTGTTGAGTATTTCTATGGTGTTGCACCAGATTTAACGTCGAATGGCGCAAATGTATTCGATACGCAAGTTTCATCATTAGACTCTTCTTATGTGCGCGGCGAACAACTCCGTAGCCAAGTTCAAACCATCATGGCGATTACAGGTGCGTCAAAAGTTAATCTGATCGGCCATAGCCAAGGGGCGATGGATACACGTTATGTCGCGGGTGTCATGCCTGCCAATATTGCCTCAGTGACTTCAGTAGGTGGTGTTAATTTTGGTACACCAGTTGCAGATGCCGTGTCTCAATTTGTTGGAATCCCTGTTGTCGGTACGGCAGTGGGTGCAGCATCGGCAGCCGTTGCGGATGCATTTTTTGCATTGATTGATGTTGCATCAGGACACTACTATGATCAGAACTCATTGGCAGCGATGACTCAATTGACGACCGCTAGTGCTGCAACATTCAATGCGCAATTCCCAGCAGGATTGCCTACAATTGCATGTGGGAATGGTGTTCAGAAAGCATCGAATGGGGTTTCCTATTTCTCTTGGGGTGGTACAAGCCCACTGACCAATGTCCTTGATCCATTGGATTATTTATTCACACCAACTTCATTCATCATTCCAAGTGCAAGTGACGGTATGGTGCCGCAATGTTCACAACATTTAGGTACTAATATTCGTGATAATTACGCCATGAATCATGGCGATGAGGTGAATCAAGTGCTTGGCTTAGTGAATGTTTTTGAAGTAAGCCCAGTGACGATTTATCGTGATCATGCTAACCGTCTGAAAAATCTTGGTTTGTAGTTTTCCATCTTATAGTTTCCCATATTGTTCCGACCTAAAATGGGTTGGCAGATTTGAGCGTAAAGCCAGTTATGCAAGTAGCTGGCTTTTGCTTTTCTGATGAAAGTTGATTTGGTGTTATGAGCAGCACTGCTGTGCAAGTCAAATTTTTGTCTGAATTTGAGATGTTTAGAAAGTTATTCAATCATATAAAATTGTGCTTTTATTGCTAATTTTACCTTGCCGTAGTTCGTGTTCTTGTCGTAGCATCTAGGATAGAACGGAAGTAGGACGCTCTAGCCACTTAGCCAATGGAATGAACCGATATGTTGAAAAAAATACATCCGCGAGCTGATCAAGCAGCTCACCAGTCTGGATTGTTGCAATCCATGTTTATGAAAAACAACATTGCAAAAAGTATGGTTGTTGCCATTGCCGCATCTGCCGTGCTCACAGGTTGTGCTGCCGTTCAAAGAACGGGAGCGAATATGGCTTTACGTTTCGCTGAAAAAAATGTTGTCCCTGTCACTTTTGCCCAAGATGATACCAATATGATTTGTGTATCAGGAACTTCGCTATTACCAGCGATTCTGACTATGGATGCACAAGGCGCCGATGCAACCAAGATGGAAGTGCTGCTTTATACGAGCTCTGCAAGCTGTGCAGAAGATACCGCACTTGAGCATGAGTTGGCTTATTTGCGTGCATCTCATGATGGTCGCGTGACTGAGGCGCAAGATCAGCGTCTTGCTCAAAAGAATTGGTCTGCTTTAGCAGCACGTCGCCAATACACCGCATATCAATTGTTCCAAAAAGCTTGGGAACGTGACTACAAAATCAAATTGGGCGATCAATGCCCAACCATGAAAACCGATCTTGAGAAAACCGTTTATCTGCTCGGGATGATTGATGGGGTCAAAGCGGTTACCAACGATATTGCATCACAAGGTGCAGTGAACGTACCGAAGGACATTGCCGCCGTTGTTGAGCGTGGGATGGGATGTTTGGATAATCAGCAGTTCTGGGGCGCGCCAATGGCGATGCGAGCTGCAATTTGGACCCTGTTACCAGGTGCAGGGGAAGGTCATCCAGATCCATGGCAGACAATGAAAGATTCTAATCGCATTGGTGAAAGTAAAGGTGTTCGTATATCACATGCGATTTACGCATTGGCTGCTCAAGCCACAGGTCAGGATGATAAAATCCGTGATGCGCTAAGAACTTACGGAAAAACAGTAGATGCAAATATGCCTGTTAATCCGCAATATAAACTCTTTGATGCGATGGGTGGTCACGAAGTCTGGAATATTGCTAATCGCTATTGGACGACTAAAACGGGTAAACGTGCGCCTGAAGATGGTTTGACCAAATTCTGGGATGAGGCTGATGCAAGTATCCCTAATACTGATGATTTGTTGAACTAATCATTGTATTAAAGGAAAGCTCGCTGATAGAGGTACATTTCTAAACCAGCGAGTGAAGAAAAGACAAAGAAAAAGGATAGTTGATTTGACTATCCTTTTTTATTTCGGCAATATTTTTTGATTTATGGTGCTGGGTCTTCCGCCCGATAACTCGGTATTTTTCCTGCTTGCATCTTCGGTGCAATTCCTTCTTTGTTCTGCTTAATTCGCAATGCTCCAACTAACGATAAAATATGATGCACATTCAGATTGGTTTGCGCGCGCGTCGTGGCGACATAGAGTAGGCGCAATTCTTCATCGGCAATCTGCACGTCGTTTTTGTTGAGCTTATAGCTGTAGTCATCTTCGATATGGACGTTGTGCCATTCCAGTCCTTTTGCTTTATGCGCCGTAGAAATCACATAATCAGCAGAAGCGATTGGTGTGATTTTCATGAGGGCTTTTTTCAGTGGTTCAGTGCCGTGATCATCGACCAGTTTTACCAGCGATTTGATGTCATTGCCATCATGCGTTTCGCAGTATTCATGGACATCCTGCCAACTGTTAAACCACGCCAACTCTGGCGCATCAAACACCCGTCGCCCTGCTTTAAGCGCCGCCGCGCCTTCGACAAATTTGAGTAATCGATCACTATCCGCTTGTAGTGCGATTTTATCGCCATTGACCAATCCAGAAAGCAACAGCGACATGGCGCGAGCATTGGTACGGCACAGTACAGCATTTTTTACCGCCATACGAGGAGATAAATCAATCTTGGATTGTCTGGTTGGCTCGCCTTCCAGTGGAATGGTCTCTTTAAGTTCGCGTAAAAAGACATTCGCGACATCGGCGACCGCTTCACCAAAACGAAAAGAACGAGTCAAACGTGTTGCTGTCAGTGGCAATTGCTGCATGGCATTGACTGCACCGCGCCATGCGTAGATTTGTTGATGAGCATCGCCGACATAGATGACTTGGGCGCGTTGTTGTTTCATCAGTACACCAAGCATGAGCGGATCAGAGTCTTGTGCTTCATCGAACAGGATGTAATCGACAGGAATAATAGGATCAGACAATGCCCAGCATTTCAGGTAAATATCATGTCCGATTCCCGCTTGATGGCGTGGATCAATCGAATCTTGCCAGCGTTTTTCCACATGAGGAAACAGATGCATGCGTAGACTTTCCGCATCATCAGGATGGAGCCATTCAGGCAATTCCAGATGACGTGGTGCGGGATGCTGGGCATTGGTGGCGCAAAAACGACTGACCGCATTGCTCACAAAACTTGCCTGACGACTCGGTGTCAGCGTGAAGTGCTCAAAACGATTACCGAGCATCCGCCGAATTTTCATCGGCTCTAACTGGTATTCTTCCGCCATGCGCGCAGGGCTCATGCGTGGCAGACGCAGCTTATCCGTGATCGCACGATTGACATGGCGATAGGCGAGGGAGTGGAAGGTGCGGCAATCGACATTACCATGAAAGCGATTTTTGGCTTGATCCGCGATGACTTTATTAAAAGCGAGATATAAGCCTTTTTTCTGCGGCATGGCCTCCGCGATCAATTGCAGTGTTGTTGTTTTACCACTACCCGCATAGGCAATAATTTTAAAAGATTGGTTGCGGCGAGCCTGTTCGATCGCCTGATTTTGTTCTTCGGTGATTTGATAAGGCTTGGATGTCGACGGGATTGGCATGGTCGACGGATTGATAGACTGATTCATTCTGTGACTGCGCCTTTACGGCTTTTTTCCAGCACACGTCCAAACAGTAAACCCACTTCAAACAACAACCACATGGGAATGGCGAGCATTGCCATACTCATTGCGTCGGGCGGGGTAATAAACATAGAAATCGCAAAACAGCCGACAATGATATATCGACGTTTTGCGACCAAGGACTCAACGGAAACGACACCTGCTAATATCAATAACAATGTCGCAATCGGAATCTCAAACGTCGCACCAAATGCCAAAAATAACTTCAAGCAGAAGTTTAAATATAGATTGATGTCAGTCATCGGCACGACATTTTCAGGAGCGATATGAATGAAAAACGTCAGAATCGCAGGTAGCGTAATGAAATAAGCAAATGCCACACCGAGATAAAATAAAATTGTACTGGCAATCAACATGGGAATCGCGATTTTGCGTTCATGTTTATACAGCGCTGGAGCAATAAATTGCCAAATCTGGTGCAGGATGTAAGGCATTGCCAACATGATCGAAATGTAAAACGCGAGCTTAAACGGCGCAACAAAGGTCGAGGTAATGTCTGTGGCAATCATGGTCGCGTGTGGCGGCAACTGCGCGCGTAGTGGCCCAGACAGGATTTGATATAAGTCTCGTGCAAAATACAACAGCGAAAAAAATAGGATGAGTACGCTGGCAAAAATTCGAATCAAATGCTTTCGTAATTCAATCAAGTGTCCTGTGATCGACATCTCTCCAAGGTCTTGAGGAGATTCTGATGGATTGGATTGATTGGGTAATGGTAAATGTTCTGTCATAGCGGTGCAGCATGGATCGGCGATTCAGTCTGATGTGGAGTATCTATTGATTTTTGAATGACACGTTGGCTTTGCACAATAATCGATTTGGGCAAACGTGGCGCGGCTGGAATCAGCGAAGCATACATCGAACTCGGGACAAAAAAGAAATAATAACCATGTGTATACGATTTAATCGGAGCTTCAATCCCATGTGACCAATCTGTATTTTGGCTCATGATGGCGGTATGTGTATCGCTGGTTTGATCGTTTTGATCGGTATGGTTTTCCATATTTTGTTCTAAATTATTTTTTTTGGAGCTTTGGTCGATGGCACGCATTTCATTGACGAGATTGCTGTTGGCTTCTCGAATCTTGGATAGCTCATCATTCATTTTTTGACGCATTTCAGCGAGATGAACTTCATTGGCAATTTCAGCTTGTACGTTGGCTAGTGTGCGGCGAATCCGCCCATACCACGCGCCAGCCATACGTGCCGCGTGAGGCAACTTTTCTGGGCCGAGCACAATGAGTGCCACTGCGCCCAGTAGTAAAAGCTCACCTAGACCAAAATCTAACACGCTATGAAAGTCTCTTTGATGTGGAGTGAAGTTGACAAAGTTTATTAAAAACTAAACTTTGTCATTGTCTCGTTCAGTGCGTTTAGCTGTACCATCAATCGTCCGATCTGAATCCTGACGATCAAGGCGTGCTTGCTCCTCGGGGTCTTTCATGGCTTCTTTGAAACCTTTAACCGCACCGCCGAGGTCTTTTCCCATGTTTTTTAATTTGGAGGTACCAAACACTAAGACAACGACAATTAAAATCAGAATCAGATGTGCGGGTGATAAGCCAAACATGGTCTACTCTCTCTATGTAAATCAGTCTATGAGTGATCAATCAAAAATAAGTGAGAACAAGGAATAACAATGACGGCAATACCATGATCATTACTCCCTATCATGACAACTACTCTTGTGTTCGAGAGGCTTTTTCATCCAAACCAGATAAATCAAAGCGACGCGATAATTCATCTAAAATGGCTTGAGGCGGGACGTTAAACTGTCCAAGCATCACAATCACATGAAACCACAGGTCGGCAGTTTCGTAAATCAGATCTTGTGTATCTGCTTCACTGGCATCTTTTGCTGCGATCACGGTTTCAAACGCTTCTTCACCTACTTTTTCCAAAATCTTATTCAGTCCTTTGTGGTAGAGGCTTGCCACATAAGATGATTTTGGATCGACATTTTTGCGCTGTTGTACGATTTGTCCAAGTTGCGCTAAAACGTCGAGGGTTTCGCTGGTCGAAATACTTTCAATATTTGAAGTTGCATGTGTATGCGCTGTTGCACCATAAATCGCTTCTGGGTCTTTTTTGACCGCATCGACAATTTGCCAACCATCTGGTGTTAGCACTCTATAGAAGCAAGATTCGCGCCCAGTATGGCAGGCGATACCGCCATTTTGGGTAATTTGTAGCACAATCACATCACCATCGCAGTCGAGGCGAATTTCATGGACGTCTTGGGTGTGTCCTGAGCTTTCGCCTTTGTGCCAGAGTGCTTGGCGTGAACGAGAAAAATAAACGCCTTGACGACGTTCAGCGGTGAGCAGCAATGACTCTCGATTCATCCACGCGACCATGAGAATACGTCCAGTATCGCGGTCTTGGGCAATCGCTGGAATTAGGCCGTGAGCATCAAATTTGATGTCGTCTAGCCATTGGTTTTGTGCGGCAGGTTGCATGAAAAAGCTCGTTCTTTTGTGATGAGTTGAATATGACAAAATAATGCTTCTATTGTAGGGGATGTTGCATGGATTGTGGGGATAGTTTGTTGTTGAATTACGTCAGCAATACCACTCGACAGTCGGTAAAGAAGTCATGTTAGTAAATTAATATATTGATAAAAAACATGTGAATAATGAATGAGTGCTGTTTGTTTTGTAATCGATATGGGATTGTTGGGTGGGTTGTGATAGGTTTAAGTGATTCCGATAAAAAGTAAATGTTGTGTCGATCTTCGAAATAAATAGGGATTCCATCTAAGAACATGAAGTTCAAATCGAGATAGGATGAATTTATGAAATTCTCTAATCCATTTTCAGCACTGACAGGCCCGCAACTTCATGCATTTATTGCCTCGCTGGCAGGCTGGGCATTGGATGCGTTCGATTTTTTTATCTTTGTGTTCGCAATTAAGTCCATCGCTGGTGACTTTCATACTGACGTGAAGGCAGTGTCCGAAGGAATCTTTCTGACGTTGGCGATGCGTCCGATTGGTGCGTTGCTCTTTGGTTGGTTAGCTGAACGCTACGGACGACGTCCAATTCTGATGATCAATGTGATCAGCTATGCAGCGTGTGAGCTCGCGTCAGCATTTGCACCCAGTCTGGGAGTGCTTTTGGCGATGCGAGCCTTATTTGGTTTGGCAATGGGCGGTGAGTGGGGTGTGGGTGCGGCATTAGCATTGGAAACGTTGCCAGCAAATAATCGCGGATTTTTCTCAGGGTTATTGCAAGAAGGCTATGTGATTGGTTATTTGCTTGCGGCTTTGGTCTTTAAGTTCGCGTTTGATTATGTCGGTTGGCGTGGCATGTTCGTGATCGGTGCGCTACCTGCGTTATTTGTTTTCTATATTCGCCGAACAGTGGATGAGTCACCTGCTTGGCTTGAAGGAACTAAAGAGAAACGTGCGACGATTGGTGAAATGTGGCGTGCTATACGTGGACATTTCCCGTTGATGTTGTTTATGGTTACCTTGATGGTTTGCTTTAATGCCTTTAGTCATGGCTCACAGGATTTATATCCCACTTTCTTGCAAGTACAACATGGTTATGACACGGGAACGACCGCCAATATTGTCATCATGCTGAATTTGGGTGCATTGTCTGGCGGGATTTTCTTTGGTGCAATTTCGTCGAAATTGGGGCGTGGACGAACGATTGCGCTTGCAGCAATTTTGGCGCTCCCGATGATTCCGATGTGGGCATATTCGACAACGCCACTCATGTTTGCAATCGGGGTTTTTCTGATGCAGTTCATGATACAAGGTGCATGGGGTGTTGTACCTGCACATTTGAATGAATTGTCGCCTCCCGCAGTTCGTGCAATTTTGCCAGGTTTTGCCTATCAACTTGGCAATTTAGCCATGTCAAAAATGGCACCTTTTCAAGCGGGTATTGCAGAGTCACATGGCAATAATTATGCGTTGGCATTGTCGTGGACGATTGGTGTTGTGGCGGTTGTGTTAGCGTGCGTTGCGCTCTTTGGTTACGAAGCAAAAGATGCGGATTTGACGAAGTCTGGATAGCGATTTTTGTTTTCAATACTGGGCAGCATTAATCATTTAGGTAATCAGCAGAACTTCAAAGAGCCATAACAGTTTTGTACTGGTGTTTGTCCTAGGTCAAAGGCAGCGAGTGAGACTTTCGATCCAAAAGTGCCTGTTAATGCAGTCAGTAAAGGTACATAAACTTCTGAGTTGCTGCTGAGATTGGAAATCGTGACTGATGGCAGTGATAACCACCAGCCTGTTTGAGCTGTCGTCGTTGTGTCAAAAGCCCCTGTACTGAGCGTCTGCCAAGTAATGGCAGTTTTTTGTAGCGATAAATAAGCATCAGAAGTTGCTGTTCCATCGGCATTGGCAAGCAATAGATTGTGTACTGATGAAAGAGGCTCATTGACTAAGCTAACGTTGCTGAGCGTCAGTCCTGAAATAGTCGGGAGAACGCCCCCAAGTTTCACCGTTCCTGTCGTGGCACTAATTCCATCTAAAGTAATCGTGGATGCTCTCGATAGGGATTGTGTGGAGGTGTAACTGGATACGGTTGCTGTGGTTGTTGCGACTCCTCCAATATTGACGTTATTCAAAACTCCATTCACAAGATTTACGGTGAGATTTCCACTCAGGCTTTTAATCCCCGTGTCGTCAGTTGTTGATGTGGTATTGGAGTTGGTTCCGATGGAGAGTCGCCCCAGAATGCTGGCCGCACCGAGGCGAAATCCTTCGAGTTCTCGGGTGGATAGACTATTTGGATTTTTGATCGCCAGTTCGATAAATGGATTGGTAATCTTGGCGTCAGAGCTTGCATAAGTGCCATCACTTCCCGCATTCACACCCGTCAAACTTAGATTAGAGATGTCGATATCACATCCTGCACCATTGACTCCACCGCAGCCGAGTTGTAGATGTCGGATATTGGTATTGAGGTCTATCGTGGCATTGAGACCCAAACGAAAAAATCCGACATTAGAGGTCGTACTGCCATCGACTGCATTGTTATTACCATCTTGCCCAGGGGCAACATATTCTGTATAGAGAGCTGCTTGTCCTCGAATATCGGACATATCCGATTCAGATAATTCCTTTAATGCGGCATGGACAGGGCAGGAAATGCAGATTGCCAGAGTGAGCAGAGTCGATCGTGTTGGTCGAATATTCGAGAGGTTGTGTGTGCTGAACTGCATGATGTTCACCCTGCCATCCTTGCGATTTTTGAAGGTGAATAAACTCTGCATCTCGATTGTGGATTAATTATGGATCGTAGAATGCTTGCAAAAACGCCATAGACTAGGCATGTTGTGAATGAGTATTTAAATGAGGATGAGCCTGCGTGCGCCCTGCTTTTAATCAGATTCCAATCCGCGTGCCTATTGCGATGCGCTTGTTTATGGCGATTCTTCTCACGACGGTGACGATTACGTTGGGTGGCCTCTGGTTGCTCGATTTTGCAATGCAGGCGAGTTTTGCATCGTATGTCACGCAGATTGAGGCAAAAAAACTAGATGGTTTCGTTACGCAGTTACAACAAGAATATCAACAAGCAGGGCATTGGCCTGATTTTTCCAGCCAAGACCAAGCGAGCTGGTTAAAACATCATTACAAAGCGTACATGTTTTCAACGATGAATGGTGGAAAAGAGCATCACCCAGACATGATGCCTCCAGGCATGAATTTCGCACGGCACGATCAACGATCTTTTCCACCGCAGATGCCAGCGCAATTTGGCGAGAAGCATGGCGATCATGCGCCGCCTTTTGATGATCATCGAGGTGAGTCTCCAATGGGGAAGCCTCAGTTTCCTTTTGAGCAGTCATTTTTTACACCTCCTAGATTTGAGCCTGATCGTTTAGATGTGGCGAGTCGTCTTGGGTTATTGGATGTCCATGGCGTATTACTGACGGGATTGGCTGCTTCAGCGACAGCTCCACGACGCGAGATACGAACACCTCAAGGGGTTGTGGGATATCTAACGTTGAAGCCGGGGATCGATCCAAAAGATGTCTTATCGATTGATTTCTTTGCCAAGCAAAAGACGCAGCTTGTATGGATTGGTATTGGATGTGTGGTCTTGAGTGCGCTGGTTGCCAGTTTATTAGCGCGCCATTTTAGGAGACCTATTTTAAGTTTGATGGAATCTGCAGATCATTTGATCCAAGGCGAATTTACCACGAAGAATCATATCGGTCGTTCTGATGAGCTTGGCGAGTTAGGCCGAAAAATGAATCAGTTGGCTGATATCTTGAGTCAACATGAGTCATCTCGGCGACAGTGGGTTGCTGATACCTCACATGAACTGCGGACGCCTGTCAGTGTGCTTCGTGCTCAAATCGAAGCGATTCAAGATGGTGTTCGACAGCCATCACCCCAGCATTTGCAGTTAATGCATCGACAAGTACTGTCATTGTCTCGGTTATTGGATGATGTCTATGATCTTGCGCGTGCAGATGTCGGGAAACTTTCGTTGGAGAAGCGTTTATTTAACCCATGGTTGATTGTGCTGCATGAGTGCGAGGCGTTTGGTGAGCGGATGCAGGAGCAAGGTTTGACGCTGGAGATCGTTGAACCAGAAAAAATGGATGTCGAAGTTTATGGAGATCCTGATCGGATTCGTCAGATTGTGGTGAACTTATTGGAAAATAGTCGCCGTTATACAAATTCAGGAGGCACTGTTCGCGTTAGCTCAACTTTACAAACTTTGCAAAAAGAAACTTTTTGGATGCTCTATGTTGATGATAGTTTGCCGAGTGTGTCTGATGCGGTTTTGGCTCATTTAGGCGAGCGTTTCTTTCGCGCTGATTCTTCTCGTACGAGAGAGACAGGCGGAGCAGGTCTAGGGTTGGCATTGTCGTGTCAGGTCGCAATTTCTCATGGTGGTGAGCTTTTATTTGAGCACTCTCCTTTAGGTGGGTTGCGGGTGATATTACGTTTACCAGTTCAGCCAATTGATCCAGAAGTTTAAGTGTTAGAGGTATAGACGTGGCATATGTAATGGTGGTTGAGGACGAAAAGGAACTGGCGAGTCTGATTGAGGATTATTTAGTTCATGCTGGTTTTGAGGTAGGGGTGTATGGCAATGGTCAGCATGCCTTCGATGTGATTTGTCATACACCACCTGATTTGATTGTCTTGGATTTGATGTTACCGGGACTTGATGGCATTACCATGTGTCATGCCATTCGGCAATTTTCGCAAGTGCCGATTATTATGGTGACCGCACGGACAGAAGAAATTGATCGACTTGTGGGACTCAAGGTTGGTGCAGATGATTATATGTGTAAACCATTTAGTCCTCGTGAGTTGGTCGCACGAGTCCAGACGGTTCTACGTCGTAACCCACTTCTAGCAGGTTATCCTCAAAGTCAACTTCATACTTTAGAGTCGCATGTTTTTAAAGTGAATGAATTTCGGCAGCAGATTATTTGCCATGATAAACCGCTTACACTTACTCCCTATGAATATAAATTATTAAAAATATTTATTAAAAATCCAGGACGCCTATATACTCGATCTCAACTGTTGGATTACATCAGTCCAAATGGTGTTGAGGTCGTCGATCGGGTCATCGATAGTCATGTCAAAAATATACGTCGCAAGCTCAGTGATGCCGCACAACGGATGGATCATCATGATTGGATTCAATCGGTTTATGGAGTTGGTTATCGCTTTGAGTGGCCTGAAACTGAATAAATAAACGTTTATTTGAATACGATCTTGCATAACCGTTTGTAATTGCCCATGATCTGATTCCGTCGATGCATCGTAGAAAAAGCGTGTTGCTCTACAGAAAAGCAGTTTTTTACAGTGTCAGTTAAAAAGAATTGAATCATCAGTTGTTCTGTTATTTTTCTGCCGTATAGTTTGTGGTGAAGTCGAAGATGTAGACGTGATGCCATCTCGAGGATTTTTAGGCGTCGCGAATCTTAATATTATGGTGTGATATGAATAAAGGTGAATTATTAGCGCGTCTTCCGATTGCGTTTTTAATCAAGTGGTGCGTTATTCTGGCTGCAGTTGTGGCTGGATTTTTATTGGTGAAGGCGATTCTGGATCCATTTTTTGTCTACTACCACATTCCGCATGGTCTTGGATTGCTTATCGTTGCGTGTTCGATAGCACTTCCGTGGGCAACATGGAAAGTACTGACTAACCCCAATATTAAGCTCCCGTGGAATGCTGCAAATTCTAAGCAAGAAGCGGTTACGACCTCCCTTTTATCTGACAAGAAACATTGGATTGCATTAGGCTTTGCTGCTGCTGTTGTATATTTGATTGTTTATGAATCAAATCAATTCGATGAAGCCAACCAAATTGCGCATTACCGCAATGTTGCGACGACTGCGATGCAAAATGATTGTGCTCAAAGTTGTGCACTATATGGTGTGACCGAAAACAGCTTAATCGGTCCGCATTTAGAGCATGCGGACATGTCTGAGCCGCATAGTGGTAAGCGAGATTTTGTATTTTCATGGTACTCATTGAAGCCAAAAGTCACACTGACGGAACATGTATATAACAACGATGGCGAGAAATGGTTTGATCCTGAGTTGATTGATGCCAAATGGACTGGTGTGCAATTGCCTCCTGCTCCTGTGCCGACAGGTCCAACGGATGATTTAGCGCCACATTACACAGCGCTTCGTCCAGATTTCAAGAAAGTTATTCGCAGTGCAATGCCGGGAATTAAGAATGCATACATGCGCGCCAAACTTGCCGATCCTGATATGAGTGGCGATGTCAAAGTGCATATTATGATTGATACTTATGGGCAGGTAGATGCGGCAAGTATTGTGGATAGCGACTTGGATAATGCTGATTTTGAAAACAATTTAGTCTATATCATCAAGGGTCTAAACTTTAAATCGGGTCAGTATGCAACGTTTGATATTGTGTATACGTTTAGTTTTGACTAGAAACTCTCAATCAATACTTCAATAAGGAAAAGAAGATGGCCATTACGAATCATCCAATCTCAAAAACTTCGGTCGTTGAGAAACCACTGCTTGTTCAGGTGAGTGGCTATGCTCTACTGGTTGTTGCATTAGTTTTGCTGGGTTTTTCTTTGGTTTCTTTTATTGCTTCACAAGAGCCTACTGCAATATCGATTGTTTTGTTTGTGATTAGCATGTTGATTTTCAAAGGCATGTCAGTGATTGCGCCGAATGAAGCGGTGATCACGACTTTTCTTGGTACCTATATGGGGACGATGAAAAAGAGCGGCTTGCGTTGGGTTAATCCGTTTTATAGCAAACAAAAAATCAGTCTGCGTGCGCGTAATCTGAATGGTCAAGCCTTGAAGGTAAATGACAAAAGTGGAAATCCGATTGAAATTGCAGCGGTTGTCGTGTGGCAAGTAGATGATACGGCACGTGCAACGTTTGATGTCGATGATTATGGATTGTTTGTCAATATTCAATCCGAAGCCGCAGTGCGTAAGCTTGCAAGTTCTTATGCCTATGATCATGGTGAAGATGATCATGCGGATGTGACTTTGCGTGATAGTACAGGTCTGATAAATGAGTATTTGGAACAAGAGCTGAATGCGCGTCTTGCGCGTGCGGGCGTGATTGTGACCGAAGCAAGAATTAGTCATCTCGCATATGCCCCAGAAATCGCGCAAGCGATGCTACAACGTCAACAAGCGGCTGCCATGATTGCTGCGCGTCGTCAGATTGTAGATGGTGCGGTGGGAATGGTTGAAATGGCATTGCAGCGCTTGGAAACCAAGGGCACTGTGACGTTAGATGCTGATCGTCGTGCAGCGCTGGTCAGTAATTTATTGATTGTCCTCTGCGGTGAAAAAAGCGTGAATCCGATTGTGAATACAACGACGACTTAGGTTGTTCATGATTTTTCTCTAAAAAGCATTTAATCAAACTGGTTAAGTGCTTTTTTTACGTCTGATATACAACACCTTTTCCACATGAGCGACGAGCTTCCCATCCTCTCCATAAATATCTACAGGATAGGTGCGAAGGACAGGCTTGTTGTCTGCGGCGAGCTCTCTAATTTGTTGTACTTCTTCTTTGGATAATTCGATTCGTGCTGTCACTCGGCCACGACCCGGTGAAATGAAATTAATATTTGCAGCTTTATCCCAGACAACATAGTCATGACCGAGTTGGTGCATTAGAAGCAGCATATAAAACGGATCAATCATTGCGTACAGACTGCCGCCAAACTGAGTACCGACAGCGTTTTTATTCAGGGCGTTCAGCGGCATTTCAACTTGTACAATTCCTGCATCGAGATCTAATTGGGTAGTTCGAATACTCGCACCAAAATAGGGAATATAGGAGTTCAGCCATAGTCGTGCAATCGTTGAGTTACGTTTGAGTTTCTCGAACATCAAAAGACTCCATCAGGAACATATCAAAAAGTTGTTTTATGATTCATGGCAGTACGCTTAAGGAGAGAACTTTTTACAGGTCTCGATTCATGACACAATAGAGCCGAATTGGACATGATGCATCAAGAAACGATGAACAGAACAGTCAATAATCGTGCTGAACCAGAACAGGAAGTAGGCGCAAGTGATGCTGCTTGTGAGTTATGTGGGCGAACTCAGTTACCTTTGACTCGCCATCATTTAATCCCGCAGTCTCGGCATAACAAAGGACGCACACAGCGTTTTTTTGAAAAAGAAGAGATGTTGTTTCGGATTGCGTTGTTGTGTCGTCCGTGTCATTCACAAGTGCATGCAGTGCTCGATAACGCGACACTGATGCAGCAATACAACACGGTTGAGGCTTTAGCTGCTCATCCTGAGATCGCGAAGTTTGCAGCGTGGATTGCGACTAAGCCTGTGGGGTTAAAGGTGACGGTGAGGCATAAGAAGTAATTAAAAATAGGCTATAAATCTTCGCTATCAAAGAAGTCATTGTCTAATACTTTAACTTCATAGTAACTTTTTACTTGAACGCCAATATTATATTTATGCATCAGCTCAACTAACTTTGTACCATTCACAAGAATGATTTTATGGCGAGCATCATTAGCTTTCTTCTGAGCACTGACGTCAAAATCTGAGGTTGTGACAAATATTCCTTTTTCTGTATCTCCACTCATTGCGCCAATAAAATTTCTAATGTCAGTTTCTCGAACTTTATTTTCAGCATAGCGCTTGGCTTGAATGTAGATTTTTTCAAGACCGAGTTGATCTTCATTTATGATTCCATCAATTCCTCCATCTCTAGACTTTGATGTTTCAATAAAGTCGCCATAACCCATCTTTTTCAGAAGAATTAAAATAATTTTTTCAAATGAGTAGGGGTCAACGTTTTTGAGTTTTTCTAAAAGCTCGATTTTAACACTCAGCTCTATTTGCTCAATGCCGCTATCAATTAAGTCCTGCGGGCTTGCAGTATTAATTTGGCTGATTTGTGCTGGCGTGCTATTTTCAGGTTCATAAAAAGATATTACATCAGATTGCATTTGTTCTAATGTAAGGCTTTTTGGCTTAGCCTCTTTACCTTTTTGCGTTATTTGGACAAGACCCCTTTGAGGGAAGTGAACGAACCCACCTTTTTTAAGATATGATTTTCCCCAAGCAATTCTATTTTCAATAAGTCTCTCGCCACTTTTTGTGGTTTGAGAAAGTAACTCTTCAGGCAATTTAGAATAGAACCTTTCTTCCACCTTTTTTATTAACTCACGGCCAGTGATGATTTCTTCGTTACCCAATATTTCAAGAATTGGTAAAAAGGTTTCGTTGAATTTAGGTAGTTCCATTTTATTCTCTTGTTGAATTTATACCGTAAAGACTAGCCTTGACTCCCCATCGCCCCAATCTCCTGCCGAATCTGCTCCTGAATCCAACTTCTTAGCTCTGCACGAATCGGATCTAGCGCGCGTTCGATGACTTGATCAGCTTGCTTAAGTAGGCGTTGTTCCAGAGCAACCAATGAGTTTACTGGGAGAGAGACTTTTGCCGCATCTTGATTTGGACTGGTATTGATGTTTGTTTTCATCGGGACAATATGATCAGGATCTTCGATTTGATCGATTTGCCACTCATCAAAGTCAGTCTTGGGATCTAGCAGTAAGCAGACATTATTTAAGTCGCGCAAAAACTGCCGTCTGACTTCCTGCGGCGCAGCCAGCCAACGATTTGGAAAATTTGCGCCAAGTTGTAGTGACATTCGTATTTCTCTCAAGCTAGATTGAACAAACGCTCAGTTATTTAATCTGATGCGTTGTTGGCGTAATGCCTTGTGTTTTATATCCTTTAAATCGTTCGCGTCCTGCGATTTTTGCGGCATCATTCGCTTCAATAATTTCGAGAACACGGTCAAACAGTTTTGCATCTACAGCATTTTGACTGAGATTCAGGCAGCCAATCTTCTGTGCTGATGCTTTGAGGAACGCATCAGGAATCGATAATCCTAAGCAAATGGGTGCATTCACATCATCAATATCATGTGGAATAAAGCTAGAGGCTTGAAACGTCCAGAGCAATTGATCGAAACGTTCCATACTTTCTTGCGATTCACACCAGACAAATAGTGGTAGACCTTCGCTGAGCGCACGCTGGCAAAGACGACAGGCAAACGCTTCTTGGTTCACCTTGTCATCATTAAGTAAATAAAAACTAACAGCACTGGTCACTGCGCTACATACCTCTATGTTTTGGCCTCTATGCTTATAGACCCGCACGTACACGCAAGAATTGCATTAAGAGCGGTACAGGGCGACCTGTAGAGCCTTTATTTGCGCCAGTGGTGTTTGCTGTTCCTGCGATGTCCAAGTGTGCCCAGCGGTATTGTTTGGTATAGCGCCACAAGAAACACGCTGCGGTGGTTGCACCTGCGAAGCGTCCACCGATATTCGCCATGTCTGCAACAGGAGAGTCGAGTAACTCTTGATAATCTTCAAGCAGAGGTAAGCGCCATGCGCGATCGTGTACAGCTAGACCTGCTGCGAGTAGTTCATCTGCCAACTCATCATCAGGACTAAATAGACCAGAAACGACTTCACCGAGTGCCACGACACATGCACCTGTTAGGGTTGCCATATCGACAACCAATTCAGGGTTGAAGCGCTCGATGTAGGTCAATGTGTCACAAAGCACCAAACGACCTTCTGCATCGGTGTTAAGGATTTCGATGGTTTGACCGCTCATGGAGGTCACGATATCACCTGGGCGAGTTGCACGACCTGATGGCATGTTTTCAGCACAGGCTAATGCACCGACGACATTGATAGGCAGTTTCGACACACAGAGCGCGCGAATCGTACCAATCACTGATGCAGCACCACTCATATCAAACTTCATGTCTTCCATGCCTGCAGCAGGCTTGATCGAGATACCACCTGTGTCAAAAGTCACGCCTTTGCCGACGAGGACGATTGGTTTGCTTTGATCGGCTTTACCTGTGTATTCCAGAGTAATTAAACGACCTGGGCGCTCTGAACCTTTGGATACAGCAAGGAATGAGTGCATGCCGAGTTCAGCCATTTGATTTTCATCAAGTACCGTGACTTTGAGCAAATCTGGATATTCAGCAGCAAGCGCTTGAGCTTGTTCAGCAAGATATTCTGGAAAGCAGACATTGGCTGGCTGATTGCCTAAATTACGCGTAAAGCTTTGACCGATATGCGTTGCATTGACTAGGTTAATGCGAGCTTGCAAATTTTCTGCCTGAGCAGTTTGTAATGTTACTTCAGTGAGCTTATTGGTTGATTTTTTAGTTTTATACAGGTCAAACTGATAGCTCTTGTTGGCTAATGCCAAGGCAAAAATATCAATGACGGCATCAGGCATCCCATCAATTGTAATCGCAACATGTGTACTACGTTCTGAGAGTGCTTTGATAATGCTTGCCGCAAGTTTCTGTGCTTGTCCTGCGGTGAGTTGCGCTAAAGTGCCTGTTCCGACAACGAGAACTTGCTCAAAACCATCTTGTTCGACTTGATAGAGCGGTAATGTCTCGCCAAGTTTAGCGGTAAACCCTGCTCGTGTGGCGCTAGTTTGGATTGCAGATTGTGTGCTTGGTGGCAAAGTGTCAGGCAGATTCGCCAATTCATCCATATCTAAAAAAATAACCAGAACATCGTCAGGCTGAGAGGCGATGGCGCGATGTTTAATTTGTAATGATAAAGAGGCACTAGAGAGCGTTGCTGTATCAGAATGGGTCTTCGATGCCATAAGTCGTGATGTCCAATCGGTTTAACTAAAATGTCTAGAAATGTGGTGATGCGAGAAAGTAGCGGACGTATTCATCGCAATGCATCAGTGCATTAAAGCATTGTCGCTCCTTTCTGAACAGTAGTTTGATGGTGATTTGAATGCGATATTGTTCTTTTACATGAGTCGTGGTCGATTTGAATGGTTGCTATGCGACAATGATGCGTCATCGTGATTGTCGTTATCCATGATGAATCACAATCAGGTACACTATCGTGCCTCAGATGCGAATACGCTCTTGAGTCTTTTTTGGAATTGCGTGATGGGTTTATCGATAAGTAGTGTATTAAATAATATCTTGGATCAAACATCGTGATTATAAATCGCTATTTGTTACGTCAAGTCGTTGCAACAACTCTGATTGTGACGGGTTTTTTGGCGTTTATCATGATAGGTGGGCGACTCATTAAGTATTTCGGTATCGCCGCTCAAGGCGGTTTGGATGTCAGCGCACTTTTTTTGATTGTTGCTTATCGGATGCCCGATTTTTTGACGTTAATTTTACCGCTCGGTTTTTTTACAGGACTGATGCTGGTCTTTGGTCGTTTGTACGTCGATCATGAAATGGCCGTGATCAATGCCAGTGGGATTAGTCGTGACAGCTTGGGCATCATGCTATGGCCATTTGTGTTGTTATTAATGATCTCTGAAGCAGGTCTGACGCTATTTGCCGCACCTTGGGGATTTGAGCATGCGACCAAAGTCATGGCAGAGCAATCTTCTAAAAAAGGCTTTGATTTAGTCAGTCCTCGGAAGTTTATTACGTCAGGTTCTTATACGTTTTATGCCGAAGATCAATCCCCAGACAAAACAAAACTACTGAAAGTCTTTGTTCACCAAAATGCAGCGAATGGATCAGATGTCCTGATCGTTGCTCAACAAGCCATTCGACTGATTGATCCAAAGCATCTCAATACGATTGTGGAGTTGCACGATGGTCGTCGCTATGAGTTGAAGGCCGGGCAACTGCGCTATTCAGAGGCACAATTTGCAACGTACAGATTGAATCTTAATGATGCTCAATCAGCAGAAGTGATGGCTACTCCGACAGAATCAATGCGCACGACGGATTTGATGAAGCATTTGAAAGATGCAAAGTCCTTGAGCGAACTAGGCTGGCGGTGGTCTATGCCAGTTATGATCTTGATTGCTGTGATTTTGGCTTTACCTCTGTCAGAAGTAAGTCCACGCCAAGGTCGCTTTTTACGACTTTTTCCAGCATTACTCTTGTTTGTTGCTTTGGTGATCGGATTGTTGGCAATCAAGTTGCGCATTGGTAAAGGTGTACTTTCTGTGTGGGCGTATGCGGGATTGATCGTTTTTTATCTGTTCTTTTCATTGCTCTTAGCGAGGAAGCATCGATTAACGGCACGTTTTGCAGGTAAACATGATTGAGATGGTGGTTCATCTGGCGGTGCGAAAGCAGTTGTTGTGGGAGATGTGAAATGATTATGCGTCGTCACGTGAGTCAGGCCACCTTTGCTGCAATGCTGGGAGTGATTCTGATTTTGCTAACCGTGCAAATGCTCTTTGTCTTTTTGGGGCAATTGGGCGATTTAAATGCGCATTATCGAATTGGTTCAGCACTTTATTTCGTGTTCCTACAAATCCCAGAGAATTTATATGCAATTTTGCCGATTGGTGCTTTGATTGGTGCTGTTGTTGGTCTTGGGTCGCTTGCTACGAATAGTGAGTTGATTGTGATGCGCGCGGCTGGTGTGAGCGTTTGGCGGATTGTTGCGTGGGTTTTGCGTCCCGCTTTGATTTTTGGTCTGCTTGCGGTTGCGCTCAGCCAATGGTTGATTCCACCTGCTAATCTTGCCTCAACGGCGGTGCGTAATGGCGTGAAACAGGATACGGCAGTACGCGGTTATTGGCACAAAGAAGGGCAGGAGTTTTCATTTATTTCTTATGCTAATGATAGCGGTGAGCTGGGACCGACAAAGGCGTTCCAGTTCGATGATCATCAAGTCATGGTGAATAGCTGGGAAAGTCCTTCAGGGTCATATCAAGGCAGTGCGAGTCAGGGTAATGCGAGCCAGAGCGCATGGATATTGCAGACCGTGACGAGTGCTCAAATTTTGCCGAGTGGGCAGAGTAAACCTGTGCATACCGTGAATCAGGTGTGGAACGTCAACCTTAAACCGAAATTACTTGCTGCTGCGACTACCGAACCTGATGAGCTTTCTCCAAGCCAATTGTTTAAATATGTTCGATCTGTTTCGCTGGATAATGCGGGCACTACGAATGATTATAAATTGGCATTTTGGCAAAAAGTGTTGGCGCCATTAGGTTTATTGTCGCTGGTGGTTTTGGCGTGTTCATTTGTATTTGGATCGCTGAGAAATCGCTCGATGGGCTATCGTGTGGTTATTGCGCTGATGGTCGGTTTAGGATTTCGCTATCTGCAAGATTTTGTGGGTTATGTCAGTCTTGTCGCGGGTGGTGTGATCTTTTTATATGTGCTGTTGCCGATTGTTGGCGCATTCCTACTGGGTGCCTATTCTTTGCGCCGTGCGCGTTAAAATGATGTGAGTACATCACGGTCGAACAGAGTTCGACCCTACGGTATCAGGCATCAGCAAGCCATAATATCAAAGAGTATTTGGCTTGCTGATGTATTGGAATGAACAATAACAATGTAGTGGCGAACTTTGTTAGCCTGTATATTTGTTCGCCTGCGTCTGTAATACGCTCGCCCCTAAGCGCTAGTCTTTCTGTGCCATCGTGATGGTGTAAGTCTTGCCTTGTTTCAGTTTGCTTGAATTGCCGAAAACTTCTTTAAACGTTCTTTGCATAAACTCGCGCAAACCATTGATGGTCACGACATAGAAGCGTCCGCCGACATTCATGGCGTTGTATGCATCCAATAAATATAAGTAATGCTGTTCTTTGCTGGCTTTCGCAGGTAAATTGGACATGACTAAATCAAAACGTCGTGCTGGATCAACATGGCGAAAGCCGTTGGATAGCTGAACCTCGGTGTTTGCTAATTTATTATCAAAACAGTTTTTCTTTGCATATTCGACAGCGACGAAATCTTTATCAATTAACAAATGCTGACCTTCAGGGCATTCACGTGCAGCAGTCATGCCAAGCACACCGTAGCCGCAGCCCAGATCAATTGAGGAGTCTGCCTTACCAAACTCAATATGATCGAGTAGCATCAGCGAACCTTCATCCAGCTTTTCTGGTGAAAATAATCCCCAAGTCGATGTGAATTGCATCGATTTACCCAACACAGGTTCTTCAAATTTTAAATCTTGACGCCAGCGTGTGTGGAGAGCGTCGAGTTCTTGGCGATTCATGGTGTTTTTTTCCAAGGCGGATAATCATTGGGACGCTATGATAAACGATTTTGATTATGAACAAAAAATGTTGTCCAAGATAAAAGAGACGTCCATGCTTTCTCGAGCGCTTATTCTGATTGAATGAAATGATAAAATAGGCATAAAAAAGAGCCATATAAATCGTCCTGATCTATATGGCTCTTTTTGAAGCTCTGGGATGTTGCTCTGCTGCGGTGCGTGAGCACTGCAATAGTATTTTTTGTAATTACGGCGGGAACCTCCCCCTTTTTTGGCGATCCTTACCGATAATCCTATCTTGCAGGCATATGATGTTCCGTTTACGACATATTGAATAGCGTCGTAATTCGTCTTGTATTGTAAGTGTTTGCCTACATTATGTGCCTTGGTTGGCTATTTGGTAGTCAATGACGACAGGAGAATGATCGCTGAAACGTGTATCTCTATAAATAAGAACATTTTTTATCTGATCCTTCCAGTCAGATGATGCGATCTGATAATCGATTCTCCATCCCACGTTTTTTGCCCATGCTTGGCCGCGATTTGACCACCAAGAATACTCTTCCGCGTTTTTGTTTAACTCACGGAACGTGTCGATGTAACCGAGTGAAAATACATCATCCATCCATGCGCGTTCATGTGGCAAGCAGCCAGAATTGCCAATATTGCCTTTCCAGTTTTTAAGATCAATGTCTTTGTGCGTGATATTGACATCGCTACAGAAGACGATAGAGCGGTTTTCATCGCGCCATGATTGAAAAATCGGCAGCATTTTTTCGATAAACTCATCTTTGCGAGCTTGGGCAAGCTCTGAGCTTGAACCTGATGGAATGTAGACCGAAGCCACATCAAATGTTTTGCCATTCACCTCAAATGTTGCGATAGTACAGCGACCTTCGCTGTCACAGAGATCGAAGCCTAAGCCGTCTTTGACTTTCACAAAAGGTAGGCGGCTATAGATGGCTGTGCCTGCATAGCCAGCTTTTTCGGCAGGGAATAAATGCGTATGCCAGAGCGCTGGTTTGTGGCTTTCAAGCCATTGATGTTCTTGTAAACGTGTTTCTTGCAGACAGATGATGTCAATGTCAGAGGCATCTAGCCACTCAATGAGTCCTTTGCTTGTGGCAGAGCGTAAACCGTTGGCATTCAGTGAAACAATACGGATTAAACCTGTTTCCTTTGCTATCATTACGCTATCCTCATTACCTATATATTTGCTAAATTACTTTGCTTGTTTAGTATTAAAAAGTCCGCATTTTGCGTGCGTTCCTTTTCACCCTGACAGCCCACCTAAATTGGAGAATATCATGTCGTCATCTCAGCCTTCGCCACAAAAATTCACAGTACATGGGCTGATTGAGCTGGCGCTACAACGCGGCGTGCTTAAATTTGGTGAGTTTACCCTAAAGTCAGGTCGAATTAGTCCTTACTTTTTCAATGCAGGGTTGCTAAATGATGGCGAAGCACTGTCATTGCTCGCGAGCGGCTATGCACAAAAAATGATGGCAAGCGAAGATGTTGGCGTGTTGTTTGGTCCAGCGTACAAAGGCATTCCACTGGTTGCTGCGACTGCAAGCGCACTCTGGCATGAACATGGCGTGAATGTGCCGTGGGCATTTAATCGTAAAGAAGTGAAAGATCACGGCGAAGGCGGTTTGCTGGTTGGCGCGCCAGTATCAGGTCAGCGTGTATGGATTGTCGATGATGTAATCACGGCAGGCACAGCGATTCGTGAAGTGATGACCGTGCTGAAGCAAGCTGGTGCTAAGGTCGCAGGTGTGTTGGTTGCGCTGGATCGCCAAGAACGTGGTCAAGGCGCGTTGTCTGCGATTCAGGAAATTGAACAACAATACGGCATCCCAGTCCAAGCATTACTGACGATGACTGATCTGATGAATTATCTGAAAAAAGAAAATCGCCATGAAGATTTGGCGCGTATGCAAAATTATCGTGCCGAATTTGGAATTGTTGATCCTGCGCATGGTGGTGATCCGCTGCAACGTGGGTTGTTTGATGAAGTGGCGTTTTAATCAATTTTCGAATGAGCCCTCTTATCTTTAGAGGGCTTTTTCTTTTTCGATTTTCGTTGTTGAAAAAAGACATTTTCTCCTCAATAAATGACTCAGTTTAATTATTAAAAAGGTTGTCACATCATGCGCATTCTCGTCGTCATGGATCCGATTGAAAACATTAATATTAAAAAAGATACGACTCTCGCGATGATGTGGGCGGCGAAGCGTCGTGGGCATCAGCTCGGTTATGTGCTGCAAAACGACTTATTTATTAATAATGGCAAGGCTTTTGGTTTAATTAAACCGCTTGATGTTTTTGAAAACACTAAAGACTTCTATAAACTCGGCGAAACTGTGCGTGAATCACTTGCGGATTATGATGTGATCTTGATGCGTAAAGACCCGCCGTTCGATATGAATTTTGTCTATACGACGTATATTTTGGAGCAGGCGGAGCGTGAAGGCGCGTGGGTGGTCAACCGTCCACAGAGTTTGCGTGATTGCAATGAAAAGCTGTTTGCGACGCAGTTTCCCGAACTGATGGTTCCGACATTGGTCACTTCGCAACAATCGCTGATTCGTGAGTTTTTGGCGGAGCATGGCGATATTATTGTCAAGCCGTTGGATGGGATGGGTGGTTCGGGGATTTTCCGTTTGCAAACTGGCGTGCCGAATGTCGGTTCGACTTTGGAAATGCTGACGAATCTCGGTCAATTGCCGATCATGGCGCAAAAGTATATTCCTGCGATTGTCGATGGTGATAAGCGCATTTTGATGATTAATGGTGAGCCTGTGCCGTATTGTTTGGCGCGTATTCCGCAGAATGGCGAGGTGCGTGGCAATCTCGCGGCGGGTGGACGTGGTGAGGCGCGACCTTTGACTGAGAAAGATCGTGCGATTGCTGCGAAAGTTGGGCCTGTGTTGCGTGAGAAGGGCTTGATTTTTGTTGGTTTGGATGTGATTGGTGAATATGTGACGGAAATTAATGTCACGAGTCCGACGTGTGTGCGTGAGATTGATGCGCAGTTTGGAACGTCGATTGCGGATGATTTGTTTGAGGTGTTGGAAAAGGGGCGGGGTTGAATAGTCGAGTTGTTTGGTGCAATGTGCTTAGGCTTATTGTGCCCTACGCTGGCTTAAAACTACTAATAAAACAATAGATTAATTGGAAAATAAGCACAGAGGGATTTATGAATAAAATATTGTATGAGGCAATAAGTGCACAAGGTGAAAAAGTAACAAGTTTTATAGAGTGTGATAGCAATGCGAATGCACTGAAGAAGTTAAAAGAAGAGGGCTATAGTGATATTAAATTACATGGTGACGCACTAATTTCGACAGAAAAGGAATATCTTGACGGAAAGACAGCACAAGAAGTTGCTCAAATCGCTAAATATGAATTGGCTATTAGGTTACAGGGGTCAAAATTATCTAGACATTTAATTCGTGTGTTTGAAACCGATAGGCGCTTACTATCTTGTTTCCTGTTACTGTTTATTTTAGGGTTCTTCACGCCTTATTATGGCTTATCGATTTTTGTTTTGTTTAGCTTTATATCGTATGTCTTTCGTGCTATTCGGAAATATAAAATCCCAGATGCTTATCAAGATGCGCTGAAAGCGCATGCATTGGGAGATCATCAGCTGTTTTTTAAAAGTAAACGATTTCTACAACAACATGTAAGTAAACCTCTTATTAATC
The DNA here is from genome assembly GCA_028868515.1 of Gammaproteobacteria bacterium. GTDB lineage: Bacteria > Pseudomonadota > Gammaproteobacteria > Pseudomonadales > Moraxellaceae > Aquirhabdus. The sequence continues at coordinate 35,850 of JAGWUI010000015.1, read as the reverse complement.
TTGATTTAGATGGACGAGCCGCAACAATTTACGCATCAGATGGTCGTATTGATGAGGCTGTTGCCTTATTAGAAAAGTGGCGTGACTATACAGAAACAAATTCTCCAGGAATGTTAGAGTCTAGACTCGCTTCGGTGTATCACAAAACTGAAAACTTCAAGAAAGTTATTGATCTGAGAACTCTGGCATATGAAAAATCAAACCATAATCAAACTTATGCTTTAGATCTGGCTATGGTCGAAGTTAGGTATGGTGATCATCATAAAGCTGAGCAACTATTGGCTGGAATTAGACTTGAAGAATTACAAACTATAGGACTCCCATTTTATAATTGGATTCTAGGTTTGCTCGAATATAAGAAAAATAGTCATCTTGCTGAAGCGACGTTATCTTCTGCGCTTTCAAGTATGCTGTTGACCCGTACAGACAAACCCGCGAGCTGGATTGTTTTAGCCCATTGTATTGGCGAATATGCAATGTATGCTGAATCGGAACAGTCGAAGAAACGGTCAGAGGAGTTGTTATCTAAATACTGGAAAGTCTTGCGTGTGCATGGCGAAAAAGCGATGGTTGTTAACTTGCGAGAGAAATATCCAGCATTGAAGCTCGCATAAGTAAATAGTAGTAAACGGGTGCAATGCGCTTTGGCTTATTGCACCTTACACTAGCTTTGTTAGTGACAGATTGACGTATATGACATTAATGGTCACCACCTATTAATTCAATTTTTAATATCTCACTAACTACATTACTTTCTACATATTTACTTAACTCATTCAAAGTTTCCTCGATTTCACTTTCTCTTTTTTTTCTCTTAATCTTTATCTTACATTCACCATCAACCAAAAATTCATTGTATCTACGCAAATCAATTTTAATAATTTCTCTAACCCCTCCTGCATATTCCATATCATATGCTCTGAGCGTGCAAAGTCCAGGGGAACACCAAGTGTCAGCAGAATATCCCATATATTGGAAGCGAACGCTTTTGGAAGCTCCATATCCATGCGTGGCAACACTAAAGTCAGTACAAAGATCTTCTTTTTCAATAATAAAGCATCTTTGCACACCTGATAGCTGTTGCATGAAAAATCGCTTGGTGCGTGTAACATATATGGAATACTTTTTTTGTCCGATTTGAAACTCTAGAGAGTCCATGCCGATTAATCGTTTAAAAAAACCGCTAACTTTAGAAAATCCATCGAATGAAGTTAGTATGCTCCAGTCTCTTCTAGTGAACTTGAATTCTCTTTCGCCTTCGTCAGTGATTACTTTGAATCCATAAGGCTTCATGTTGCAAACTCCATTTTATATTTATAAGGTCGAGTAAATGTAGGATGCAATATGCCTTAGCTGATTGCATCATTCACATTATTTTTATCCTTCCACCACGCAACTCCACAACCCAACAACAATCCAAAAATCGCCGCCAAGATTAAGAAAACCATACGATTTGGAAATATCGGTTTATCTGAATTATCAATCGGATGGATGGGTTTTGTTGCAAGTTGATCGATTAGTGCTAAGTTGCCCTTGAGTTGATCTTGTTGTAATTGCAAAGCCCTTCTTGCTGCCTCTTTGGCTTTGATATAACCAGACACGGAATACCCACCGCGTGACATCTGATGATTTAGTGCCGAAATATCGCTGTCAACTCTAGATAAGCCCTGATCGACAATCTGCAACTGTTTATTCAGACGATTTGTGGTGGGAGTGATCATTGGAGCCTGCGTTGCTTGGAGTTCAGCAATCGCAGTTTGAATGCTTTTTAATGCATCCTGCTGACTGTAAGCAGAGACAGAGATATTGATCAATTCTGTTTTTTTAATCGGACGCGCAATAAACGTGTCCAATAAAATATCACTTCGCTTATCCTGCCCTTGATTCGTAGGCAAGTGTAAGTCGCTGAGTATTTTTTCTTTAAAATCAATTTGATTTACTTTTTCTACACAGTGTAGAGAGTCTTCTACAGACGTAATATCACCATCTTCTGATGGGAGTTTAGCAATTTGTAGTGTCGCTGAGGCTTCCCATTTTTTGGGTAAGATCAGGGTAATTACGAATGAAACGAATATCGAAAATAAGACTACACCTAAGATCAGACGCCAAGATCGCCCCATCATTCCCAAAAAATCAGAGAGTTTTAATCGATACTCATTGATGAGCTTCTTGTTTGCTTCGGATATGGTCAGATTGAACATAAATTTTGGGGCTGTTGAGTGGTTAAGATTAGTCTACAAAATTAGTGGCTCTTCAGAGAGAGGGGTTTAAATCAACAATAGACACAATTTGAGCATTATTGTCTAAGAGAACTGACATGCTCTGATGATCGCTCCAGAGGGGCAGCCAATTGCTGGCACTAGGCCATTTTGCTAAAGTGGTTTGAACTGTTTTTGCATCATTGAATTTGTTAAGTTCGCTTAATTGGCGTAATTTAGGCTGTATTTTTTCCTTGGCATTTGCCAGTGGTTCATATAACTGAGGACTTGCAAATAGACCGTGTCCTGTAGCGAGTGTTTCTGCAATAATCTGATGGCGTTTCTCTTTAGTATCTGGCAGTTTTACGGCTACCCACTTTGGACCAAACCATGGGGTATGGCGGTATTCGCTGGGTGCATTTTTTATTCCATCTGAATTTATGTCAACCGCACGTACGAGATAGAATTGATCGACGCTAAAGACTAGCCAAGCTGGGCGACCAACTGCAACGGTGTGTAGACCATAGCTAAAGACCGCAATCTGCATAATCGCAATCATAAAAAGATCAAATTTGAGCCCTTTTTTTCCGACTTTGTAAATGATTAAAGTCAGCAGTGGTCCTACGATGACATCAATAACCAGCATCAATATAAAAACATGTGTAACGCCGACTACTTGGGCAAGTACCGATGGATACCAAATGCGGAAGACCAATACTAATGCGCCTAATGCTAAAACTGAAGAAGCAATTAAATGAATTAGAAATGCACGAAAACGAGGCGATTGGAATAGGCTATTCATAGGGTCTAAATTAATAGGTTTGAAAATCGATATTAGATAGTAAAGTCTCAAATTGAATTTAACAAGTTGTTGCGGTGTCGTATTTTTATTAGTAGAGGTAGGCTGGGTTTTAACCCAGCGATTGTTCGGTTTTTTATGCTGGGGCAAGCCTACAGCCTACACTTAAGTAGATATGTATAGTAGTGTTTTAGCATTTTTAGAAAAATATTCCGCAAGATATGAGAAGCGCTTATCTTCATCACTATATTCATTTGCAATAGCACTGTAAGCCGCACCTACTGCGTCATGGTCTTGATTGCTTGAGAACCAAACTTTTACAGCAGCTTCTAGTGCGTCAGCTTCAGATGATAGTCCAACATTTCTGTAGCAAGACAAAATCTTAGCCATTTCATCTTGATTATTTTCGATAGCAAGCCAACCACTAAATTGGCAGTGACTTTCCCAGTCGAACACATATGCCAAGTTAATGTAGCCATTTGGGATCGATTGTTCATCTATTTCGGATAGCTTCAATTCGCCAGATAGCTCTAAGAAAGCATCAATAAGTTCATCACCAACAAGTTCATTCCAGAATTCAACTTTACAATCTCTTCGATCGGAAATTTTCTTTAATAATGGGATTATGCATTCAGGTAGTGTCATATCTGGCTCCGTGATTTAATTACAGTTTCAGGATGTTCTTTTCATAAACAAGTTGTCTGTAAATTTGTTTTAGAATGATTTTTTTTCGTAAAAATTGTGAACCGAAATCTATTGATATTAACCCTTCGGCGCAAAAATAATAATCGATGCGCCAATTAAAGTGACGACACAACCGACAATATCCCATGCAGTTGGTTGGATGCCATCTACCACCCACAACCACAAAATTGCAACGCCAATATAAACCCCGCCATATGCCGCATACACCCGACCAGCAGCAGTCGGATGCAAGGTTAATAACCAGACAAATACACTGAGTGCTAAACCAGCGGGGAGTAGCAGCCACGGGCTTTTGTCTTGTTTGAGCCAGAGGTAAGGTAAATAACAGCCGACAATTTCCATGATGGCTGTGATGATAAAGAGAAAAATAGCTTTAATTTCAATCAAATCAATAGTCCTAGAAATGACTATCGGGCGATTTCAAAAACTCAATTTCTTCTGCTGTTGAAATTCGTCCCAAAATTGCATTGCGATGTGGATAACGACCAAAGCGATCAATGATGGCTTTGTGTTTTTTTTCAAATTCTAAGTTCAACTCCACACCTAAGTCGGTAAACAGCAGCAATGCTTCTTCATGAATCAAGCGTGATTCGCTGTGCATATAAGGCAGATAAGTAAATGCGCGTTCTTCTGGGGTAAGTTTCTGATCAAAGCCACTGGTGACAAGCTCTTGAGCGAGTACCAAAGCCATCGTATCGTAGGAAAATTGACGTGCATCATCGCGATAGAGGTTTCGTGAAAATTGATCTAAGACAATAATTTCAGCCAAACGACCATGTGAGCCAAAGTTGCGCCAATCAGCAAGCTCGCCTGCTACTGCTTGAGCATGGATTGCTGCAAATCGAGTACGAATCGTCTCATCAAAAGCGAGATCTTTGCTAAACCATTGTGCAGGTGTGGCTTCTTCAAACCAAAATTGAAGGATGTCTTGATGAGTTATTGGATCATGCATCGTGATGTCCTCCAATTGTGGTTAAACATTAGCCTAAGAAATCACGTTTACCGAGAGCTACACCTTGTTGGCGCAACAAGTCATACGCTGTGGTGGTATGAAAGTAAAAATTAGGCAGAACCCACTGGTTTAAATAATCCTCACCCGTAAAGTCCATCACGATTTCTGGCCCCATGGGGATTTTCAATGCGCGCGTTTCTGCGCCGACAAAATCATTCTCATGGATACTTTCTAAAAAAGCGATGGTTTTAGCGATTCGCGCTTGTAGTTCTGGAATCGTTGATTCTGTGTCGTCAAAAACAGGAGCTTCGACGGCAGCTAAACGTGCCGCACCTTTTTTTACCGTATCGCAAGCGATCTGAATTTGGCGGCTGAGTGGAAACATGTCTGGTGCAAGACGTGCAGTAAGTAAGGTTGAAGGATCAATTTGTTTTTCTTCGGCATAGGCTGCTGCTTTATCCAGTATTTTTGATTGATTTTGCAAGATGTGTTTTGAGGTTGGAATGAGCGCTGAATAGATTGAAAAAGTCATCATGATTCCCCTAAAAATTCTTTTTTGAATGTGGTCGTAAATGTCCGTTGTGTTGCTAAATTTTTTACTTCATCTTGTGACTTACAATACGCTTTTTTTGAGTCATTCGGTAGCTGTACTGATGAAATTCTATCGTTTGAAAGACGTATATATTCTATAAATGAACATGATAAATACATCAGAACTATTGAACTGAGAAAAAACCACAAAAAAGATCATAAACGGTAACTTTTGATTGATCAAAATTGAAGAAAATATTCAAACTTTACCCTGCAACCGAGTATCATGGCGGATTGCTGAACGCACCATATCGGATCAGATTGTTCATGCGATTGGTGGTAAATTTTTAATCATTATTTTTGTATTTCATCAAAGGCAAATTGGGTGTCTAAGAATCAAACTAAACCACAAGGCAGTTCACAAAAACGTGTCACGAATGTGATGGTGATGGCAGCGGGTACGGGAGGACATATTTTTCCAGCGCTGGCCGTTGCGGAAAAATTACGTTCACAAGGTGTCAATGTGCATTGGCTTGCGACATTGGCAGGGATGGAGCATCGTTTGGTTCCGCCGTCAGGTATTCCGTTGTACCCGATTGATATTCAAGGTCTGCGTGGTAATGGTTTGCGTCGATTGATTGCAGCGCCATTTAAGATTATCAAAGCGACATTAGCGGCGATGCGGTTGATGAAAGCACTTGAGATCGATGTTGTGGTGGGTTTTGGCGGATATGTTGCAGGCCCTGGTGGTTTGGCTGCACGTCTGCTTGGCATCAAACTGGTGATTCATGAGCAAAATGCGATTGCGGGTATGACCAATCGACAATTGGCTCGCATTGCAACAACGGTATTGCAAGCCTTTCCTGATGCATTTCCAGCATCGAATAAAGTTCGGACGACAGGTAATCCAGTTCGTGCAGATATTTTAAATGTGTCTGAGCCTGTGCTCCGTTTTGCTCATCGTAGTGACACATTACAAGTTTTGGTGATTGGTGGGTCTTTGGGTGCTCAGGCTTTGAATGAACGGATTCCGAGTGCATTGGCTCTGCTTGCGTCAGCGAATCAGCCGATTCATGTCCGTCATCAGTGCGGTGCAAAACAGGTGGATGAAACGTTGACACGCTACCAATCCTTGACCCATGCTGGACATTTAACATTTGAAGTTGTGCCATTTGTCGATAATATGGCGGCAGCATATGGCGATGCCGATTTGATCATTTGTCGTGCCGGGGCTTTGACGGTATCAGAAGTCGCGGCTGTCGGTTTGCCTGCGGTGTTTGTGCCGTTACCTCATGCAGTGGATGATCATCAAACTGCAAATGCGCGTTATTTAAGTGCTGTTGGGGCTGCGTTGCTTTGTCCTCAGGCAACGCTTACGCCAGAGACGCTTGCCGAGCGGCTCCGTCCATTGCTCAATCGGGAAACTTTGCTTGCGATGGCGGAAAAATCACGCTTACAAGCAAAGCCTTGCGCGACGTCAGTCGTTGTTGATGCGGTTGTTTCACTGTAATGGATTCATTGTAATGGTTTCGCGTTAATGATTTTTGTTTGAAGAAATTTTGTTTTAAATAGTTGTAGATACTAAGTTTTATCTTATGAATATGGAGTTGGATATGCCGACATCAGCGTCTTTGCAGACCAGCACAACCACCTGTGCAAGTAATAAAACCAGTCGACTTATCGAAATTCCAGAAATGCGCCGTATTGGACGAATTCATTTTGTCGGCATTGGTGGCGCGGGCATGTGTGGTATTGCCGAAGTGCTTAAAAATCAGGGCTATGACGTGTCGGGTTCTGATCAAAAAATCAGTGAAACCACGCAGCGACTTGAAAGCATGGGTGTCAAAGTCTTTTACGGACACGATGCGGCGAATGTTGAAGGCGCAAATGTCTTGGTGGTTTCAACGGCAATTGATCGTGAGAACCCTGAAATTAAGGCCGCAATCGAGAAGCACATTCCATTGGTACGCCGTGCAGAAATGCTCGGTGAGTTGATGCGCTATCGTCATGGTATTGCCGTTGCTGGGACGCATGGTAAAACTACCACGACCAGCTTGTTGACCATGATGCTTGCCGAAGACGGTTTAGATCCAACGTTTGTGATTGGTGGTCTGCTGAATAGCATGGGCAAAAATGCCCAGCTTGGTGCGAGTCGTTATTTGGTGGCTGAAGCCGATGAGAGTGATGCGTCGTTTCTATATTTACAGCCCATGGCGGCGATTGTGACCAATATCGATGCGGACCATATGGAAACGTATGGTGGCAGTTTTGAGAAACTGAAAGATACTTTTATTGAATTTTTGCATAATTTGCCGTTCTATGGACTCGCGGTGTTATGTGGTGATGATGCAAATATTCGCGAATTATTGCCACGCGTGGGTCGTCCATTTCTGACTTATGGTTTTAATGAAGAGAATGATATCCGTGCTGTAGATGTGGTTCAGCTCGGTATGCAGACTCGCTTTACGGTATTACGCCGTGATCGTGAGCCTTTGACCGTGACGACCAATCAACCCGGTTTGCATAATGTGCTGAACGCATTGGCGGCAATTGGTATTGCAACCGATGAAGGCGTCAGTGATGCTGCGATAAGCAGATCTTTATCGGGCTTTGCAGGTGTAGGTCGTCGTTTTCAAATTCAGGGTGATTTTCCATATCAGGACGGTAGCATTCTGTTGGTCGATGATTATGGACATCATCCAAAAGAAGTTGAAGTTACCATCAAGGCTGCACGCCAAAGTCATCCAGATCGTCGATTAGTGATGTTGTTCCAACCTCATCGTTTTACGCGGACGCGTGATTGTTTTGAGGATTTTGTTGAAGTGCTATCGCAAGTGGATGTTTTGCTGCTAATGGAAGTGTATTCGGCAGGTGAAAAACCAATTGTGGGTGCAGATAGCCGCAGTTTAGCGCGTAGTATTCGTGCTCGTGGTCGTGTTGAACCGATTTTGGTTGATCCTGTGGAGGAGCAACTTCCACAAGTCTTGCAAAATATGTTGCAAGCAGGGGATTTGCTACTCACCCAAGGTGCAGGAAATGTCGGTGCTGTGTCTAACGATTTAGCGAAGAAAAGCTTGTATTTACAGGTAAAATCGTAATATCCAAGACATCCTCCTATAAAAAGCATACATGAAAGTATATGTGCGTGGAGTTGTGCGTGATAAATTGCGCGATGAGAGCGATATTGTAAGAATGAGCGCGGTGAATTGGACGCTGTGTGTAGATGGTTAAATTGGATTGTTTTTAATTGGATTTTTTATTGGATTGCGGCAGCATGAAACAGTTTGGAAAAGTTGCGGTTTTATTTGGTGGAACATCAGGCGAGCGGGAAGTTTCGCTGAAAAGTGGTCAGGCTGTTTTGGATGCATTACTGTCTAAGGGTGTAGATGCTGAGGCATTTGATCCTGCATCGCGTGCTGTGGCTGAACTATCTCAATACGACCGAGCTTTTATTGTACTTCATGGTCGTGGTGGTGAAGATGGTCAAATCCAAGGCTTGTTGGAGTGGATGAATATTCCATACACAGGTTCCGGGGTGCTCGCTTCTGCTCTCGGTATGGATAAAGCCCGAACAAAACAATTATGGAAAGGCGTCGATTTACCAACAGCGCCTTATTGCTTACTTGATGCAAATACGGATTATTCCGCAGTCATTGCCGAACTGGGCTTGCCGTTGATCATCAAGCCTGTGCATGAAGGTTCAAGTATTGGCATGAGTAAAGTCGAGCGTCCAGAGCAACTGGAACCTGCTTACCGCGAAGCGAGTGGACATGACGCGGTAGTGATGGCCGAGGCATGGATTACAGGACGTGAATTTACGGTGGTCATGTTGAATGGACAAGCACTGCCAGTCATTCGTTTAGAACCTCCAAAAGATGTTGCATTTTATGATTATCAGGCGAAATATTTGCGCAATGATACTCATTATGGTATTCCTTCGGGTTTAACAGAGACTGAAGAGAAAGAGCTTCAAGGTCTAGCGCTTCGTGCTTTTAATGCGGTGGGCGCGACAGGTTGGGGACGTATTGATGCGATGCAGGATATGCAAGGTCGATTCTGGTTACTTGAAGTGAATACTGTGCCAGGCATGACTGATCATTCGCTCGTTCCGATGGCAGCAAAAGCAGTGGGCTATAGTTTTGCTGATTTGTGCATTGCGATTTTGGGCCAGACATTGAGCCAAAATTCGAATGCATCGGTTGCGACAGGTTCAGATTCTATTTCAGCGCATGCAGGTTAAAATCAGATCAAACATGGCTCAATTACCCAGCATGATACAGCGGTCAATGTCTTCCCAGTCTAATACACCACAAACGTTAGGTGGAAAGTTATCTGGCTTGGGAAGCTGGTTATTGCTGCTTGCTGCGCTGGTATTATGCGGAATTGGTGGATGGGGTGTTGTTCATCGATTATTGCATGCTCCTGTTGCCCAAGTGACGGTGACGGGTGATATTGATGCTGTTGAAGCAAGTTTATTGCAGCAAAAGATTCAACCTTTGATGCACAAGAATTATTTTACGGCGGATTTAGTTGCGATTCGAGATGCGGCCTTGAGTCTGTCTTGGGTTGAAAGTGTGACCGTGACTCGGCATTGGCCAGATGGATTGATTGTACGTGTGATTCCTCGACAACCGATTGCACGTTGGGGTAGTGGACGATTGTTGAGTGGACAAGGTGTTGTTTTTATAGAGGCAGACCGCAATGATCATTTAGATTTGCCGCTTCTACATGGACCAATCAGCCAGTCGCTTGCAATGATGAAACAGTATCAGCAGATTAATCAGTGGTTTGCGCCATTGGGTATACGGTTAAAAGAGCTTTATCTGACCGATCGTATGACATGGTTTATGTCGTTTGATTCGGGAATGCGTGTGATTGTGGATCAGGAACAAACGAACTTAAAGCTACAGCGTTTAAGTGAGTTAGGGCAAGGTAATGACAGACTCCATCAACTGTGGTCGCGTATTGCATCGGTTGATTTGCGTTATCGTAATGGAATGGCGATTCAGTGGAATGGAGCTGCGAATACTCGTAAATCGTCAGCAACAAGTCCTGCCGTTGTCACGTTAGATACAGCAAATCAGGCGCAGCCGAATGTTGCTCCTGTTGCATCACCATAAAGGTCTTTGCATACACAGGGTGAGCCTTTAGAGAGATTTTGTTTTTTAGCGATAAGTTTGAATAAATGAGTTTGATGAATGGGCAGTAAAGATGAGTGAGATTGAAACGATTCCGACGATAGTTGCGATTGATATTGGGACGCATAAAGTCGCGGCACTCATTGGTCGTGTTCATGCCGCTGATCGTATTGAGGTCATTGGTCTAGGTCATGCTGCGAATCGTGGCATGAGCAAAGGCATGATCAACAATATGGACAAAGTTGTTGCTGCGATCAAAGAAGCTGTTGCTTTAGCTGAGGATATGGCGGATTGTCGTGTACATAGTGCGTGGGTTGCGATTCCTAGTCCTGAATTGCAAAGCTTTAATGCCTCAGGACGCACTCCCGTTGCCAATGGCTCGATTTCGACCGCAGAAATTGTCCGTACATTAGAAATGGCAAAAAGCAGTCATTTGATGCCGACCCATTATTTGATTAATGCTGTGCCGCTTGGCGTGGCGATTGATGACCGTGATGATTGGGCGGAATATCCGATTAATATGGCTGCTTCAGCAATCACGGGGCATTATCACCTCATGATGCTGCCAAACAATATTATGCAAAACATTGATAAAGCATTGAAATCTGCAAATATTGGTGTGGAGCGAATGATTGTTTCTAATCTTGCGACAGCAGAATCCACATTGCTGCGTGATGAAAAAGAATACGGTGTTTGTTTAGTCGATATTGGTGCGGGAACAACAGCAGTTTCGGTTTATCTTGAGAATCGCTTGATTTTGAGTAGTACCCTGCAACGTGGCGGTGAAAATGTCACGCGCGACATCGCTTCTGTTCTGCACACATCGACCGAACAAGCTGAAATGCTGAAAGTTCGCTATGGTGGTGTTAATCGTGATTTGATTCGTCCTGATCAAATGATTCAAGTCACAGGGGTGGGTAATAATCCATTGACGCTAAGCCGTATGGATTTGGCGGATATTATCATTGCACGTTACGAAGAAATTTTTGAAGAAGTACGTCGATTATTGGCGGATAGCGGTGCAATTCATGTGTTGCGTCATGGTGTTGTACTTTCTGGCGCGTCTTGTCAGATTGAAGGCATTGTGAGTTTGGCGCGAAATGCACTCGGTGTGCCTGTTCATTTAGGCAATCATCCAGCCAGTGTTGAGATTCGCGACGATCGCAAACCGTTACTTCATCGGACAATATTTGCCACAGCGAGTGGACTACTGCTATATAGCCAAAGCGAAAATCAACGGTGGAGCGAAGAAACTGATCGTGACGCAGGACGTGAACAAATTGTGACGCGTTTGATGGTGACACCATGGCGACGATTAGTAGATAAGTTACGGGCCGTTTTTTAAAAAATGGCTGAACGAATTTGCTGGAAAACGTGTTTATAGATTTTGTATTGAGCTTTGTAATTTTAGTTTTGTATGAGAAGTTGATTTTATTTGGTTGTTCTGGTCAGACAGTTTTAAGCATTATTGATGGCAATGATGGTTAATCTACATTGATATTTTAAAACAGAACTTAACGTATACCTATACCACTTTGGGTAACGATTTGCATAGAATGTTCTCGCGCTGATTGCGATTTAAGCAGATTGTTACGGTATTTTTTATTTTTGGAGATGCAACACCATGTCCTACACATTGGTGCAAGATGATACCCTTGATAATAACGGCAATGCTCGTTTCACCGCGATAGGTGTGGGCGGTGGTGGTGGTAACTCCATCGAACATATGGTGCGCTCTGGCATCAAAGGCGTTTCTTTTGCATGTGCAAATACCGATCGTCAGGCTTTGGATCGCATGTCTGCTCCAAATCGTATTCAATTGGGAATGCAAACGAGTCGTGGTCTAGGTGCAGGTGCTGATCCTGATGTGGGACGTCAAGCTGCGCAAGAAGAACATGAGCTCATTCGTGACGCTTTGCAAGGTTCTGATATGGTCTTTATTACCGCAGGTATGGGCGGTGGTACAGGAACTGGCGCAGCACCTGTAATCGCAGAAATTGCCAAAGAAATGGGTATTCTGACGGTTGCAGTGGTCACCACACCATTTAAGTTTGAAGGTAAACGTCGTGCCGCTTCTGCTGAGCGTGGTATTGAGGATTTGACTCAATATGTGGATTCCCTGATCACGATTCCGAATGAAAAACTCATGAGTGTTTATCGCAATCTGTCAGTGATTGATGCGTTTAAACGCGCTGATGACGTGGTGTTGAGTGCGGTACGCGGAATTTCTGATTTAATTACGCGTCCTGGTTATGTCAATATCGACTTCGCGGATATTCGTACTGCGATGGCGGCGCGTGGTCATGCCATGATGGGGATTGGTGCGGGTAAAGGTGATGACCGTGCGCGTATCGCAACTGAGATGGCAGTTCGTAGTCCGCTACTGGACAATGTGCTGTTAGAAGGTGCACAAGGCTTATTGGTGAATGTAACTGGTGCGAATGTCCGCATGGATGAAGTTCAAGCAGTTGGTGACATTATTGAACAGATTGCTGATCAAGATGCCAATATTTTCCTCGGGTTGGTTGATGATCCAGATGCAGGCGAAGAGTTACGCATTACTGTGATTGCGACAGGTCTGAGCTATGATGATCGTTCTGTTCAACAACAGCGTCGTCCAATTCCAACGCGTAAAGATCAAGTGCCACTACCTTTAGATGATGCTGATGCTCCCGCAATTGATCGTCGCCATGCGGGTCTGACAGAGCCTTTACCTGTTGCAGCCGCAGCTCCTGCGCAACCTGCAGCATCTTCGCCAATGCGTATTCAGGACTTCTTGAAGAATCAACAAAAGCGCTAAAAGTTGGTTCTGTAGATTTTCTTCAAACAAAAAGCCCAATTCTCTCTTGGGCTTTTTGTTTTTTCTAATGCTATGAATTTATTTGTAAAAAATATAAGAATAAACAAAACGCACACAATTTGGTGACGGCTCAGAATTATTGTTAGGTTGGCATGCTTTGTAATCAATGATAGGATGCATCATTATTGTAATATTTTGAAATGAAATGTCAAAACATGTCCTCCAGCAACGTACGCTTCGCCGAACGATTCGCGCGACTGGAATTGGATTACATAGTGGTCAAAAAGTTTATCTTACGTTACATCCCCATGTAGTCAATGGCGGGATCGTTTTTCGTCGTGTCGATCTTAATCCACCTGTTGAGATTCCAGCAAAAGCGCTACTGGTGAATGAAACCACCATGTCTTCAAATTTGGAACATGATGGTGCGCGTATAGGTACTGTTGAGCACCTCATGAGTGCGTTGGCAGGCTTGGGTATTGATAATTTAATGATTGATGTGTCCTCTGCTGAAGTTCCCATTATGGATGGCAGCTCAGGACCTTTTGTCTTTCTCATTCAAACGGCTGGAATTGTAGAGCAGGCTGCGCCCAAACAGTTTGTCAAAATCACTAAGCCTGTTGAAGTCATTGTGGGTGATAAGCGTGCAGCTTTTACGCCCTATGATGGATTCCGTGTGTGCTTCACGATTGATTTTGATCATCCAGCGTTTAATGAAGAACATCAGTCTGCAGAACTTAATTTCTCGACGACATCTTATGTTGAAGAGTTGAGTCATGCGCGGACTTTTGGATTTTTGCGTGATATTGAATACATGCAGGCCAATAATCTAGCGCTGGGTGGCAGTCTGGACAATGCCATCGTGGTGGATGATCACGGTATTGTCAACGAAGAAGGCTTGCGTTTTGCCGATGAATTTGTTCGTCATAAAATGCTAGATGCAGTGGGTGATTTGTACTTATTAGGCTATAGCATCATTGGGCAATTTGATGGTTATAAGTCAGGTCATGCGCTCAATAACCAGTTACTTCGTGCATTAATTGATCGCCCAGATGCTTATGAAATTGTGACATTTGATGACAGAAACTCTTGTCCGATTCACTATATTGACGCAGATTAATCGTTTTTGTATTGATAAAACAGATAGTTAGTGTGAATAATTATAAGTATGTGTAAATGTTACAACGTAACGTTTGGTACATTCTATCGTCGCTCTCTTGCTAAACGCCGTAAGGTGTCGCTAATATCCGTGTCTTGAAACGCAGAGGCTGCATCATCCAGTATTTGTCGAACCTCAGGAGTGAGTTCCGGCAATCGGCCATGACTAACTGTTTTAGGCTTAGGCTGGATTTCGATCACTATCTTCAAGCGTTGGACGGTAGCAAAATCTGGAAGCTGCTGAAGAGCCTTGATGACATGGTGTTGTAAATATCTTAATTGACTTGCCGCGGTATGATGTTCGGTTGCGATGCAAAGAACTTCACCTTCAAGTGCGGCAACTTGCCAATCTCCTTCGTGTGATAGCGTTTGGGACAAGATGGGCGAAATCAATTGAGTTAATCTCTTTAGATACTCAATATGAGTCTGAAGATCAGATAAATTGTTTTGTGAATAGGACTTTTCGGCGACCCTTTTTTGCTTTTTAAGCTGTTGTTTGAAGGGTTGAGCAGGGAGTTTCATGTTGATCAATTTCTCGCGAATGAAGTAATGGTGCATATGATCGTTGTTTGACTACGATAGCACGGTAAGATATTTCCGAGAAGCTTGAAAGATGTGTAGGCATGATGCTTGCATAACCAACATGACCGATACGCAAGACTTAAACATGAGGTTGTTATGCATTTGAAGACATTGCGCATGAAGCGCTCTTTGTTTGCGTTATCTACGCTAGTGTTAAGTAGTGCTTGTTTTGTGACATCAAGTTCTGCTGCGACGGCTCCGTCGAGCACCATTTCCGTATTTGGTCAGCCTGCAGTGGCAGCTGATGCTTCTATTACGCAGTTGTGGCAACAACAATCTGCTTTGTCGTCCTCTTTAGAGTCGATAGGTTTGGTTGCGCACGATGCAGATGATGAACATGATCACCATACCAATCCAAATGGGATGGGTGGTGACTATGAAGAAGAAAATGACGTTCCAACATCTAATTCTGATCGTATTTCCGATACGATTAATCAGGTGACAGAACAAATGGAACGCCGTGAATCTGGTTTACAGCGTTTGAATCAATCGATGACGAGTCGTGTACAAGACAAAATTCAGATTGGTGCGGATATTTTGGCTGTTGAACCTGTTGCGAATGCACGAGTTTCGTCGCCATATGGCTATCGTACTTTAGGTGGTCGTGAATTTCATCCAGGAATTGATTTAGCTGTTCCATATGGTTCGCCAATTTATGCGACTGGCACAGGTGTAGTTGTCTATTCGGGCTGGAAAAATGGCTACGGTAACTTCATTGAAATCGATCATGGTAATGGCTATGTGACACGTTATGGTCATTCTTCGCGTTTACTGGTTTCGGTTGGCGATCATGTTAAGAAAAACCAAGAAATCGCACTGGTAGGCTGCACAGGTCGTTGCACAGGTCCTCATGTGCATTATGAGGTATTGTTGAATGGTCAGCGTCAAAATCCAGCAACGTATTTAGCCTTGGCACCACGTCGCGAAGAGTAATTGACGCCAACGCTTGAGCGTATATCAGAGAAGAGTCATTTGAATGGTCAGATGGCTCTTTTTCTTTTTGATGCGATGAATGATTTATAATGTTATCCACGCGGCTCAAGGTACGCATGAATATTTTTTTGAAGTGAATGGTTTATGTCCGAATTAAAGTCAGAGTCTGCACCCTTGCTCCGTGAAAAATTTTGGCAGCATTATTCCCTCGCCGAGTTAACGCCTGCTGAATGGGAGGCGTTGTGCGATGGCTGCGGGTTGTGTTGCCTAGTGAAGCTCGAAGATGAGGATACGGGAGAGGTGGTCTATACCAGCGCTGCGTGCCAGCTATTGGATACCAAGACTGCGCGTTGCACGAATTATGCAGACCGTCAGAGCATTGTTCCTGATTGCTTACAACTCACGCCAGAGCGCGTTCCAGAACTGAAATGGTTGCCACCGAGTTGTACGTATAAACGGCTTGATTTGGGACAAGCATTGCCAAGCTGGCATCCGTTGATTACTGGGAATCCAAAAAGTGTGCGCAAAGCGCGTAAGTCGGCTGCGGGGCGCTGTGTGTCTGAAACTGAAATTAATGAAGCTGATATTGAAGAATATGTGATTCGCTGGGTGCGCTAAGTCTTGGAGTTCAGGGTGGGTTTGGAACCCACCCCTACAACATTACATTTTTTCAGTCGTAGGGGCAGGTTCTAAACCTGCCCTAATCAATTTTAATGTACTGATTCCCTGACATCATGCGTGAGTCGACCATACTGCACGCAGGCAGCTTCATGGGCTTCATGAGGTGCTTCAAGCTGCCCAGCTTTGATCCATGCTTGTAGTGTGGGGAGTTGCTGGATTCGTTCACAATAAGCCATAGAGACATCGCTTAGCTTCAAACCGTAGGTTGCAATCCGTAAAACAACAGGTGCAAAAAAAGCATCTACAGCAGTAAATTCATTTCCTGCAAGGAAGTTCCCACCAAACTTTTGTAGACCTTCATTCCACAGTTCATCGATACGTGTGATGTCTTTTTGCAAATCTTCAGTCATTTGATGAAGTTCGACTTGAATACTGCAATTCATTGAACATCTTTCGCGTAATGTCCCGAATCCAGAGTGCATTTCTGCTGCCGCAGAGCGTGCCCAAGCGCGAGCTTTGACACTCATTGGCCAGACTTGAGGATAGGATTCCGCAACGAACTCTGTAATCGCGAGGGAATCCCAGACGGTCACGAATTCCGCAACTAAACAAGGCACTTTGCCAGAAGGTGAAAAGGTACGAAACGCACTCCAGTTATCATCTGCGAAGTGAACTGGTTGTTCTTCAAATGGAATGTTGAGAGTTTTCATTAGCAGCCAAGGACGTAATGACCATGATGAGTAATTTTTGTTCGCGATATAGAGCTGATACATAAAAAGCGATCCTCCGCTAAGTGAAGCATGATGTTGTTTTGATATTTTTTTAGTTGACGTTTATTCGTCAATTCGATGTGACAGGTTTTAAGTACCAATAAACGGTGATATCTAATGGCGTCCACCGGCTGACCTTTACGCCAGCTTGTTGTAATCCATTTCCAATCCAAATATTACATGTTTTAAGCGCACTATACTGTCCATTCGCTGCAAAAAATGCATCGTTCTGATCATAGTGATAGTTGGGGACATTTTGTGCTGTATTTTTGTCTATGCGCGTGGATTGGATGACGTAATTGCGTAATCGTATGTATTGATCCGTGCTGAGACGTAAATGATAGGTTTGTGTGCGTGTGATAGCTTGAAAATCGCGCTGACCTAAATATTCCACATGCATCAAACTATGATCTTGTCCTGTTAATGCAAAAACAGCGCGTTTTAAGGTCAAATCTTTCCATCGAGGTGTATTTAAATAGAATTCTCGATCACCCCAGCCGATGGCGATAAAGTCGGTACCGAGGGTCGGACTCGGAAAAGCCGTGACTGGAAAGATCGTTGTCCAGTCGATTTGTGGTGTACGAGTGGGAAAGATGAAATCAGTATGCACGCCGTTTGAGCTGATATAGGCATCAATGGTTGGTGTGGCAGTATTTGTTTGCGTTGAGCTGGTTGTCGTGTTTGCAGGAAAAAGCAGTGAGCCGAAAGCAACGGCGAAATAGATGAGGATGATAGCCAGTAGAAGTACAATCGGGGCAGCAACCCATAAGAAAAGTCTTTTCATTGGGATGCTGCCTGTCTAATTTGAAGTTTTTTTATTCACCGCGAATGTAGCTTTGTAGTTGTTCAATCAGATTTTTCTGATCTTCGATGACGTTTTTGACCAAGTCGCCGATTGAGATGAGGCCGAGTAATTGATCATTTTCAATGACGGGAAGATGGCGTAAGTGATTGTCAGTCATCAGAATCATGCAATGTTCAGTGGTGTCTTTTGGTGTCACAGACAGAACAGCGTTGCTCATGATTTCGTGAACTTGGGTTGCATAAGAAGATCGTTCCATGAGTGCAATTTTACGGGCATAGTCGCGTTCCGTCACAATCCCAACGACCTTCTCGTGATCCGTGACCACAAGTGCTCCAATTCCTTTCTCAGCCATAAGTGTAATTGCTTCAAGCACGGTCGCTGACGGGGTAATGGTATAAACCGCATGGTTGGTTTTTGAGTGAAGGATATATGCGACTGTTTTCATGGTGATTTCCAAGTGTAGGGTTGATTGGAATAAAGCTGTATGTATTTTGCACGGACAGCATGAATATGTAGTTCTGTTTGCAGATTGGCATATTCATTCTTTTTATATCATAAAATTACATAAGTGAAAGGGATTTATTCAGTTTGTTTTTGCAATTATTTGATGTTTGATCAAGAAATGTTGACATGTAGTAATGTCAATGTTTTCAGCCAACTGAGTAGGTTGATGGTTATTTCGTCGATTGTTTCTTTGGCAAGTTGAGTCGCCTCTTGGAGTTGTGCGGTGAGCTTGTCGAAATGCATGTTCTCTTGATTCTGAATGGTCTCCAAAAGAAATGCCCATAACGGATGAAGTGGGTGAACCTGCATCTCGTCGCTGCGATTCCGATAAATGAGCAAGCAGGTTGGTGTGATCTGAATATCTGCTAGTTGTGTGGTTGTTGACCAAGTGTGAACGGGATATTGGTACGCCAATATCCAACAAGTTGTTTTCAATGTGAAGGAGTGATCAGGCGAGAGTTGTTGAATATCCACATTCGATGATTCGGACGAGTTGTCTTCAAGCCAAGAGGTTTCCGCCATATCGACGTAAAGCTCCATCCATTCATATTGCATGAGTTCACGCAGCCATGAATAGGTTTGATGAAGACTGTGTAGTGATTCAATGGAATTAAATTCTTCTTGATCTATGAAATCTTTGAAATGCATTGAAATATCATAATAATACGGCGAATCACATTGTCCTTGTTGAAAAAATAAATGAGTTAATGCATCCCATATTTCAGTTGGCAGCAAGGCTTGTGTCACGGGGTAAGTGTGTTCAATGAAGCTCGAAATATTATTAAAAATGAGTTCTCGGTAAATCGTCATGCGTTCCGCAGAAACATGATCTGGTAATGGTGCGTGCTCAGAATGACGAATCCAATGTGTAAAGGCGCGCTGATGTGTCTGAAAATCATTTGAATGAATCATATTGGCGTTAGTCATGTTATGCGCTCGCGTGGCTTAATTCATGCGCATTTGGTTGTGTGAACTTCTGATGACGATGTGACGTTTGCAAATGTCGGATCTGATCGACTTCGTTGAGTAATCCATCCAATGAGGGAATATTAAAATCCCGTTCAAGCAAAGTCGGGCGTATGCCGATGGTGTCATAGGTAAATTGTAGAAGTTCCCACACCGCATGATTCACGTCATTACCATGCGTATCAATCAACAGCGTTGCATCCTCCTGATGATGACCTGCGATATGCAGATAGCGGATGCGTTCAGGCGGCATCGCTTGAATCAAGGCGCGTGCGTCTGAGTGATGGTTGATGCTATTCACATAGACATTATTTACATCGAGCAAGAGGTCGCAGTCTGCGCGTTGAATGACTTCGCAAATGAATTCGGCTTCGGACATTTCTGCTGCGGGCATGGCGTAAGTGGATACGTTTTCTAAGATAAGCCTACGACCTAAAATCTCTTGCGCTTGAATGACGCGATCTGCGACATATTTGGCTGCACCCAAAGTCATGGGAATCGGCATCAGATCGTATAAATATGAGCTGTCATGGGTATAGCTGAGATGTTCGGAATAGATGGAGATTTGATGCGTGTCTAAAAATGTACGAATTTGCTTTAAAAATTCAATATTTAGTGGACTGACACCGCCAATCGACAATGACAGGCCATGACAAGCAAAAGGATATTTTTCAGTATATTCACGCAATACGCGTGCATGACGACCACCCATGCCAATCCAGTTTTCTGGCGCAATTTCATAGAAATCAGGTGGATTGATGATTTCACCTGAATCCAATCTTTGTTTGAGTTCTGGCATAAAGTCGCGCCGTAGCCCAAGTCCTGCGCCATGCAAAATCTGATTATTTTTTTGTTGGGTCAATGTCGCCATGGTGAAGATTCCGTGTGAAATAGCTTTGAAAAATCACAAAGGATTTTCGCGGCTATTTATGAGACAGAAGCAAGCATCATAAACAGCCGCGAATAATCATTATTTTTCGACGACCATGCCGTGTTCCATTTTTTTGCCTTTGTCCGCGCCGCATTTTGCTTCGCCGCATTTACCTTCTTTCATGCCGCCCATGGCTGGTTTGTGGACATAGGATTCGACGACCATGCCGTGTTCCATTTTTTTGCCTTTGTCAGCACCGCATTTTGCTTCACCGCATTTGCCTTCTTTCATGCCGCCCATTGCTGCTTTATGAATACCACATTTGGCTTCTTGAGTTTTTTTGTTTGCCCCGCAATTTGCATCGGCTGTTTTGGACATTGCCATTGCTGTAGGCGCTGGGTTTGCTGTATCCGCAGCATGTGCTAGACCTGTGAGTGACATTGCTAACATTGCAGCGATTGGGGTCAGAGTTTGGAGTTTGTTTGACATGGAATGTATTCCTTTAAATGTGCATTTGGGTTAAGTGGCGCACGCTCAGTTGTACGCTCCTAAGGTAGACGAAGTTCATCAGGATTTGTTACATCGATTTCAAAAAATATTTTAAATAAATTTTTTTTTCGTTTTTTTAATCGCGACGTGTAATGAAATGAAGACTCATGTGTCTAAGGAGTACATTTTCTATAGTCAGGTGAGTCAATATCATGAAAACCATTTGCTTAAAATCTCCAATTCAAACTGTTCATACACTACTAGATCGTATATCAAGTTTGCTGCAACCTCTGGATGGGATTCCTGCGTTGGCATTGCGGCTTTATCTCGCACCTGTATTCTGGACTGCTGGCATGAATAAATTAGCTGCGTTTTCGGATACGGTTGCTTGGTTTGGCGCGGATGGATTGGGATTGCCATTTCCGACTTTGATGGCGAGTTTAGCTACGGGTACAGAATTAAGTGGTGCAGTTTTGCTGACTTTAGGTTTGTTTACGCGTTGGATCAGTATTCCACTGATTGTCACGATGTTGGTTGCGATCTTTAAGGTGCATTTACCAAATGGCTGGCAAGCGATAGCAGATTACACTGCGCCATTTGCTAATCAGCGTGTCATTGAGTCGGGCGATAAGATTGAAGCTGCACGTGAGATTCTGATGAAATATGGCAATTATGATTGGCTCACATCAAGTGGTAATTTTGCGATTATTAACAATGGCGTTGAGTTTGCCGTGACCTACTTGATTATGTTGTTAGCACTGATTTATATGGGCGGTGGACGTTATGTCAGTGTGGATTATTGGTTGGTGAAGATGACGAAGCGTTGAGTTAGTGGCATCTAATAGAAATTCTTTAGCTGCGTTATTTGATCGATTTTGCTAGATCATTTACCGCAGCTTGGACAACTAGCCAAGAAATACCGCATGTATCTTTGTCTGGATTTGCGCCAGATACCATATGTTCATATGGGTGAACTAAGTTTCTGAAGCCTCGCAAGACATGGCTAAATTTCTTCACATCTAAACCAAGCCAGCCAATTTGATGTGCTACATCTATCATCTCAGCTAAACTCCATTCGTGGAATTTCTTAACCTTCCCAGTCTTACTATCTTTAGGTGCGGAAGTACAGGTATTTACCTCTGCGGGCTTTTTTTGGCATATACCTAATAATATTCCTTCTAATAGACTACCCATCATAATAATACTTGCAAGGAAAGCTTCCGCATCGACACATTTTTGTGTCTCTATCCAACGTGACTGTAATATCTCACCAATTCCAGCTTCAAGGCCTAAATTCATAAAATCAGGAGGAGGTAGCGGCTTTAATTCATCAATAGAGTCTTCTTCAAAATTAATTTCTATTCTTTCAAATTTAGCTTCAAGACCATCTAATTTAATACGAAAACCTTCAACATACGTGGCTTCATTAAGGGATTTTAGTGCTTGGCTTATCTTTGTTTTATTCCCCGCATATTCTTTAGGAGACACTAGTCTTTTTAATACTTTGGCTAGTTCATCTCGCGAGCAATTGTTAAGACAAGCTAATACCCAACGTTGACGTGTTGTACCGTCGTGGACAAATCTTGGAACCCCTGCTCTAGCAAAAAATTCAGTTAGTTTAGCAGAGGAGCGATATTCAGGATATTGTTCTCCATTCCCACAGATAATTTCTGCAATTTTATCTAAAGTGCTTTCATCCATAGTTATTTAGACAACCCATTCATCCACGCATCAACCTGCTGATCATCAGGTTCAACAAAACGATATTGCGGCAGGGTCTTATGAATTAAATTCATTTGGCGCATAAAACGGCGGCAATGACTGCAAATGGTCAAATGCAAACGAAAACTCAGACGCTGAGATTTTGTTAAATTTCCATCCAGATAATCACTGGAAAGATAACCAATATCTTTACATTTCAACATAATAATCCCCTTAGCAGTCGCCAGTCGCTTCGTAATGCGCCACCATCGCGTGAATCGTAATGCGCGCACGATGCAATAGCACCCGTAAGTTAGACGCAGAAACCGCCAAATTGTTACACACTTCTTCAGCATCAAGCCCCATAAAATCAGTCAAAGTCATCGCCATACGCTGACCTTGCGGAAGTTTATCGAGATGCTTCTCTAAACATTCTTTTAAAACATGAGCTTCAAGTAACTTGTCAGGAGAATCATCCGTCCAGCCTTGCCACGGCGATACCCAGTGATCAGATGCATCAAAAGAATGCTGAAGTGGATCTTGCGCATCACTTAAACCATCTAACGAAACTTCGCGCCGAGTTTGGCGGACATAGGTGTATGCTTTATTGATGGTGATTCGCACGAGCCATGTTTTTAGGCTGGAACGATGCTCAAAATTGGGTAACGCTGCAAGCGCTGCAATCCACGCTTCTTGCACCACATCATCCACAGCATGAGGGCAAACTCCCCGCGCAGCGGCGATCATCGCGCCACCGTGGAGCTTCATAATTTCACGTAATGCGCTGCGATCACCAGCATTGATGCGCGATGCAATTTCTATTTCTTCTTCGTACATACCAAATCAACTGAGTCTGAATGATTATTGGAGCGAGTGAGCCTGTATTTGAAGCGAATCTGGCATGATTAGCAAGGTAGTCGTTAAATGATTAGTAAAATATTTGTTCGTCCCTGAAAAACTCGAAACCTGTTAAAATAAATTATCCATTTTTATCGATTTTTTATAATGTCAGATCCACGTCCAAAGATCATTCGTCGCGCCATTAGCGGTGTTTTCCTACTAAATAAGCCGCAAGGTTATAGCTCCAACGGTATTTTGCAAAAAGTCCGCTGGTTATATCGTGCGCAAAAAGCAGGACATACAGGTGCACTTGATCCTTTAGCAACTGGGTTGCTGCCGATTTGCTTGGGTGAGGCGACCAAGTTTTCGCATTATTTATTGGATTCCGATAAAACCTATCAAACTGTCGTGCAACTCGGTGCAACGACGACGACAGGAGATAAAGAAGGTGAAATCGTCCAAGAATTTGCCGTGCCTGCGCTGAATGCACAATTGATTGAAAGCGTTCTAGCTCAGTTTCGTGGCGACATCATGCAAGTACCACCGATGTATTCAGCACTGAAAAAAGACGGTCGTCCGTTATATGAATTAGCGCGACAAGGCATTGAAGTCGAACGTCCTGCGCGACCCGTGACGATTTATGCGCTGACGCTGGATGCGTTTGATGCGACAACGCTGACTCTCACTGTGAAATGCAGCAAAGGTACTTATATTAGAACATTAGCTGAAGATATAGGTACGGCATTAGGCTGTGGTGGTCATGTGGCAAGTCTGCATCGTACACAAACGGCGTCTTTTGTTTTGGATGAACGAAATACTATTGAATATTTAGAGTCGCTGGACGAGGCAGGACGTGATGCGTTGTTGTTGCCAACTTATGCGCCAGTGGATGATTTTCCGAGAATAGATCTCAGTTTGGATGAGGCGGTATTCTTTTGTCGTGGACAGGCGATTAATGCGGGCAATGCACCACAAGGTGAGACGCTGGCGTTTGAAAATGGTCGATTTTTAGGTCTGGGGATTGTCGATAAATTTAGGACATTGCACCCGAAACGTGTGGTGAATTAGAAAAGCAATTAGGGCAACGACAAGCGTTGCCCCGTATAAATTTTACCGTTATTAATCTTTCTTACTTTTTGGTTTCATCATTTTGCTGGTGAGTACACCATTTTCACCAAACAATGCATTTCTCCATTTATCCAATAATGCATCAGTGTCATGATGACTTGGGTGAAAGTTTGGTTTGAACCAGTCGATGTATTGTGGAATCAAGTTTGATAACAAACCTTTGGTACCAAAAAGATAGCTGAAACCTTTGATGTTCTGGCGAAGATTAAGGAGTTGACCATCTTTAGCCAGTAAACGTGCTTGAAAAGCGAGAATGACGGCAAAGAAAACAACCGTCACTGGAATCATCGTTCCAGCACGAAGCAAATAGCCACCACCTACAGTTTCGTAGACATCAAATGCGACATTCTTATGTTCATTTTCTTCGACTGAATGCCAAAGATAAAGATTTCGAATTTCAGGCGAAAAAAGTTCAATGACATCGTCGCGTTTTAGCAACATCTCAGTAAATACAGCTGTGTAATGCTCCAAACATGCTGTCACTGCAAGATGAAACATCGGCGGTGTTAAACGTTTGACTGCGCGTAATATGACGCCAATATCACGATCTAATTTGTCAACTTGAAAGCCTTGAACTGTTGCCGCATCATTGAATGCTTTATGTGCCAATGAGTGCAATGCTTCCTGACCGATAAAGCCTGAAACGTCTGCTTTAAGTGCAGGATCGGTGACGCGGTCACGATAATGGCGAACGGATTCAACAAAGAAAAACTCACCTTCAGGAAATACTGACGATAATGCAGTGACGAATGTGGTGAGGAACGGATCATTTCCAACATAATAGCGAGGCACATTTTCAGCAGAAAAGTTGAAGTCGATTCTGCGTGGAGGAATCTTGGCTGGTGCTTTAGTTGCTGTTTTTTCTGCCACTGGCTTTGCGTGTGTTGGATCAATGTTGGTAATCGCGCTCATGGGATATTTCCTCTGGTGAACAATCGTACACCCTCATTATGTGTCTAATATTTGATGTGATATAGTTCACAGTACGACATCTTTCTGTCACTTCACGCCAGTACAAAATATGCGTCCAACCTCAACTTCCTCATCAAGTACCACACAGCCGAAGATTCTCGCGATCTATATTGGCTTGTTGATCGACGTGGTCGAACGAATGAATATCTCTGCCGAAGAGCTGCTGGAGGGGAGTGGTATTACCTTAGAACAGGCCAATGATGTGTTTTGGTATCTCGATTTTGAGGTGTTCTCCCAACTTTTTGCGCGTGCAGTTCAATTGACCAATGAACCGGGTCTTGGATTTCTACTCGGTCTACAGATGAAGGTTTCGTGTCACGGGCTGGTTGGTTTCGCCGCCATGATTGGTAAAGATGTGCGTGCAGCGTTAGAGATCGCCCAGCAATTCTCTGGTGTGCTGTCGTCAGCTTTTACGATTCTGCTCGATGTGGGTGAAGAGAACTGTAGCTTGTATTTTAATGAGGTCTATCCTGAGTATTCGCTAGGTTCGTCAGGTGTCATGGCACTCATGCTGGGCTTTGCGATGATGGGGGAAGCGCTGACAGGACAGCGTTTAGTAGGTGCAGCTGAGTGTTCATTTAAGCGTCCTGAGTATTATTCTCGGTTCGAAAACCTCATTCCTGGCAAGGTAAGCTTTGAGCAACCACAAACGCGGTTGATTTTTCCGAGTAGTTATTTGGATTTGCCTTTAATTATGGCTGACCCGATGACGGCACGTTTGGCACGAGAGCAGTGTAAGCGCGAGTTAAATGCTGTGATGAAAAACAGTAGCTTCAGTCGTTTGGTGGGTGAGTTGGCATACGATGAGGCGTTAGGCTTTTGTACTTTGGAGGATGTTGCGGAGAAACTACATATGTCTCCACGGACATTACAGCGCCAACTTGCACAAGAAGATAAAAGTTTTAGCTCCGTGATTGATGAGTTACGACAACACAAAGCAAGGTCGATGCTTCGCAAACGTGAGATGAGTTTGGATTCTATTGCCGAGAAGCTCGGTTATACTGATACCGCTAATTTTACGCGCGCATTTAAACGCTGGACGGGGATGACACCGAAGAAGTTTGTGGATTAGAGGATTCTTGCTAAAGTAGAAATATGAGTCATAGCCTATTAAGTTAAGCAATAGAGCGAATTTTTAATGGCAAGCTTGATTTGCCCGATCGTACCCTTAAATTTATCATGCGGTGAGTGCTATGACTGATACAGTAGTTGTGAAGCTTGATGACATTAAACGTGTTTTTCTCTTAGTGGAACAGATGCATGACTTTTTCCACCAACCGATGAACTTTTCAAATGTACATGGTTTTGCTGAGGTGAATTACAATGAAATCCGCGCTGTCTATTATGATGTGCTTTGGGAGTGGTTTCCCGGACACGTTAAGGATGAATTAAAAAATAGGTAAAACATTTCATTTACGAATTTATCTGATTAACAGACTAGATTTACATCAACTTCAATTTCTTCTTCTCGTTTTTTATCAAATTTTAGTTAATAAAAAACCGCCCTTATCACGATGATACAGGGCGGTTTTTTATTGGGTGTTTTAAGGTTGAACCTGACTTTGTCCTGTCAGGTAAACATTAAAATTCCGCTCTTCATAAATCGGTTTTAATGCGCTTAATGATGAAATCTGTAGTTCTTTAGGAACGAGAATCATCAATTTTTCGCCTTGTTTGATACGAGTATCTAAGTCGCTATCTGTCCATAACAAATGACTTTGTTGTGGTTCAAAGCGCAAGCCATCTTTGATTTGTGCTGCGCCATTATCGCCTTCTACACTAGGCCAATCCTCCACCCAATACGCGGGTTGCTTACGATCTAGCATGAATGGAATGTCATAGTAATAGTTGTGATAGAACACAAGTGACGTATCAGGCGTTAGGTCTTTGGCAAACTCCATTTGGTCAGCACTGGTTTTGTGATCCAACCATTTGACCAGTAGCGTGACGCTTGAACAAATTAATAGACTTGAGAGCAATGTAACCTGAAAAGCGGTTAATTTTTGTCGATAAAATAACGTACTAATTGCTGTGATGCTCACGAGTAAGACGATTGCTAGGGCAAAAAGTTGAATTAATTCATCGCCAGACAGTTGGCTCGCGGTTTTTGGGAGATAGGGCAAGACTAATAAACTAATCGCAATTAATCCGACAAAAACTAAGCCACTCCAGCTCTTTAACTGTTCGCGATCAATCGTGATTTTTGAGGATGATTGATAGATGTTATGCAATACCATTGCAATATAAATCGCGAGTGGTGGCGTGGCTGGCAGGATATAGCCTGCAAGTTTCGAGGGTGGTAATGAGAAGAATACCGTTACCGAGATCGCCCACCAGACTAATAATCCAAATACACTTTTATTGAGCAGCGTTTTTGCAGTTTTCCAAGAGTATTGTGTCCCGACCAGAAGCAGCCAAGGCAAGAAGCTGATCAACAAGCAGCCAACATAAAAGAACCACGGCTGTTTGTTATTAAACTGCTTGCCACCAAAACGATCAAATTGTTGTTCGATAAAGAAATAATGTAAGAAGTTTGGGTATTTCTGTTGTGCCAAGTATAACCACGGTGACACGATGATCAGGAGTAAAATGATGCCCAAAGGGTTGAGTAGTGCAGGAATTCGTCGCCAGTGACCAGCAACAATTAACCATGGCAATAAAATCATGCCTGGAATCAGCACGCCAATCAGACCTTTAGATAGCAGGGCAAGTGCCGCTGCAAAATAACCTAAGAATAAGCTCTTTTTCTCATTCTTTAAGGCATAGTCTGCAAAAGCAAATACAGTCATGGAAATCCATGCCGCAACTAATAAATCATGATTGACGTATTGACTGCTGCCATAAAACAAAAGGCTGGTTGCCAATACCAAGACGCTACTACGCGCAAGAGATTGGCTAATTTTTTCTTCAGCATGACGTGATACAAACCAGAACATGCCGAGCAACATCACCATCCCTGCAAACACAGGAACTAAACGCATGACCCAAATGTGGACACCGAAGACTTCCATGAGCCCGCCGCCGAGCCAGTGGAGTAAGGGTGGCTTATGAAAGAAAGGGATACCGTTGATGCGTGGCGTCAACCAGTCGCCCGATTCCACCATCCAACGCGTAATGTCTCCATAGCGTCCTTCATCAGGTACAGCGAGTTGACGAATGCTGGCGGCAATGCCAAGCCAGAGCGCAATAATGACAAAAAATACTTTATTGGAGCGAATGGAAAACATGATTTTCTCTGTTTATTCGGTACGAGAGTTGGATGTATCAAAAGCAAATTGACGGCTTAAAATAAACGTAAAGATAGCCGTCAATATAATAATAAATGGTAAACCGAGAGCGATCGTTATGGATGTAAAATGCAGCATGAGCAGTAATAACGATTCATTTAAAATAAAGCCAAGTACTGCCACTAGAATAAAGCGTGGTAAGGTTTGCTGATGAGAAACATCCCCAGCATCAAAACTAAAATAACGATGTCCGAAATAACTGACCCAAAAAGCAGTGACAAACGCAATCAGATTTGCCCAAGCGGGTAGCATTCCTCTGTGAGTTAAGGTAATCGCAATTGCATAATGGGTCAATGCAGCTAATACACCAATGATACCGAACCGCATCAATTGACCAATCGTTTGAATCAGTGATTGTTGTTTAGTCATCTCGCAAAATCACTTGGGATGTGTTGGAAGATCGTTGAGAGGCTCGTTCAATCATGTTCATTTCATACGGTTTTGCGGGATTAGCCTCATCGTATTGACGTGCGATGATATATTTTGGGCGTCCTTTGGTTTCGTTGTAAATCCGAGCGATATATTCCCCTAATACCCCAATGAATAATAGTTGTATCCCACCCAAAAGCATCATGCCCGCTGCGAGCGTTGTCCAGCCGGGTACGGTCGTCCCATCAATCAACGCATCGCAGGTAATGTAAGTCCCATAGGCTAGTGCCATAAATGCGATAAATGCACCCAAGAAAACACAAATGCGCAGAGGTAGGTCGGAAAATGCAGTCAAGCCTGTTAATGCCAATCCCGTGAGGCGCTTCCAGTTAAAATTAGATTCGCCCGCATGACGCTCTGCTTCAGTGAAGTGTATGCCAATACTACGAAAGCCAACCCATGCATACATGCCTTTCATATAAAGCGTGCGCTCTGGAAGTTCCTGCAAAGCTTTGACTACACGTTGATCCATTAAACGAAAATCGCCCGCATCTGCTGGAATATCGATCGAAGACGCCGCGTTCATTAACCAGTAGAATTGGCGTGTGAGAAATTGTTTAATGCCGCTTTCTGTTTTACGGTCGCGAATGCCATAGACCATATCATAGCCACTACGCCATAGGTCGAGCATGGTTGCAACGGCGCTAATCGGGTGCTGGAAGTCCGCATCAATCAATAATGTGACATTGCCACTGACTTGATCTAAGCCCGCACTAATTGCAGCTTCTTTACCAAAGTTCCGAGACAGTTCGAATACTTTTAGCGGATATTGATCAAGAAATGGCTGTAGGGCCGCCAAAGTATTGTCTTTGCTGCCATCGTCTATCACGATGATTTCGTAGCGAATATTGAGCTCGGTTAGACTTTTGGCGAGCGCAGGGATGAAGTAAGGAATATTCTCTGCTTCGTTATAAGCAGGAATAATGCAGGAAAGAAAGGGGGTCTCACGGGACATTGATGTCTCCTCCCGACTTTTTCGTCGTGAACTGAGTAAAAGTGATGTCGTTTTTTACACAGTCTTGAATAAACTGATGCGATGCTAAATAGTTATACTCACGGACGCGAGCGGGAGCAATGGTATCCGTGCGATCTGACTTGTCCACAGCGGGGTGGCACATAATCAGTAAACTATGCTGAACGTCTTTCGGATCAGAGATGGATGATTTGTAATTGTTTGCACGGCTCAGCCAATGTTGCACTAGAGCTGGGTAAGGAATTAGATTTGAGAAGTCATATATTCCGCCAAAACGCGCATTTTGTTTAAAATGCAGGTCTTCACATTCAAAACTCAGCGCCCGAGCGCCAAGCAGAGATAACATCTTACTTTTTATAAAAAAACTGGGTGCTTCTACAGTGTGACTCAGGCTGCGAATCCAGCCGCTGAAGCCTTTGTTGGTGAGAAAGGTGAGTAGAACATCGCGAATCATTGGAAATTGATGGACATGTTGATGACCATCAATAAAATCAGGTGCACGTCCCATGACATCAACAAAGCGTTGCCATTGATAAGCAAGCGTTTTTTCAATTGCAGTACGGGATAGCCCCCCGAGCCATGCATTCAGCATTAACCGCCCCAACGTCATGGTCAACATGTCATCGGCAAAGTGATGCGTCAGATTAAAGTGTAGTCCGATTTGCGTGTAGGGGTGCGCACTTCGAACTTCACGCAACTTCGCCCCATGAGCATCCCACAACGGGGATTGCGTCATACAGGACGTGGCTTGCAAACGACCGTCTTCGATCAGTTGCACGATGGCCTGACTAATAGGTTTATTTAATGCGTAATCATCCGCACAAAAGAAAACTGTCGACATAAATTGTTGGGCGATATCTGATTGTGTGATTCCAAATTGGAGTCAAGGTTAACACAATATTTTTGAGAACTTTTTTGCTTTTTACGAGAAATGATAAAAATTCCCGATATTCCAAAAAATATATGATGAATGAAATGCATTTTATAGATTAGCAGATCAGACTTAGTGGAAACATATATGAACATTGAATCCATATATTTAACCTAGCGGCATTTGAAATTCAAAACATAATCCGCTTGGATGCCCTGAGTTTTGCTCTAAGTTTCGTAAAGTCACGCGACCGTGATAACGCTGTGCAATTTCTTGAATAATGGTAAGCCCTAATCCACTTCCAGCTTCTAATTGACCTAACACGCGATAAAAGGGATCAAAGACTCGCGATAGCTCGGTTTCAGGTATTCCCATTCCAGTGTCGGTAATTTCAATACATGCAAATTCGGCTTGAGCATAAATGCGAATATCAATTTGACCTCCCATCGGCGTATAACGAATTGCGTTACTGATGGCGTTTCGTAAAAGCATCTGGATATCCTGCACTGCGGCGTTGACCCAGATGTCCTCCTGCTGAAGAACGCCAAGATCAATATTCTTTTGTGCTGCGAGCGGTAGAAAGTCCACCAGTAATTCTTTGAGTGTCGCGAGTAACGAAATTTGAGTTTTTGCGCCCATGCTGCCACTTTGCTGTCTAGCTAAGTTGAGGAGTTGTTCCAGTAAGTTTTGCGAGCGAATTAATCCTCCTTGTAACCGATGGACTCGTTCGGCATCTTCTGTTGATAATTTTGCGTGGTTCAGATTTTCCGCCTGTAGCGTGAGTGCAGTGAGCGGTGTTCTCAGTTCGTGTGCTGCATCGGCAATAAATCGACGCTGTTGCTCCATATTTTTAAATAAGCGTGTGAGTAATTGATTGATAGAATAGACAAATGGAAGAATTTCTCGTGGAATCTTGAAATCGTCCAGAGGTAACAGCGTTCTTTCGCCTTGTTGATCAATATGAGTGGCAAGCTCGGCAATGGGTTTAAAGGATTGGCGTGTGATCAACGTAATCGCCAAAATCAGAATAGGGAGTAAAATAACCAGCGGTATGAGCATGCGTAAACTGGTATTTTCCGCGAGTTCATCACGGACTTCAGTCCGTTGCCCAACCACAAATCGTTGCCCCATAGAGCTCGTACTGACAAATACTCGCCATTCTTCGCCATGACTTTTGATTGTCGATAAGCCGTTGTTGATGGATGGCGGAGTTTGTAACCAATGCAATTCAGTTTTGTTTGGAATGAATGAAATCGGCTGAATGACAATTTGGGCTTCTTGAAGTTCAGTCGCATGATCAGTTTGGATGAGCGCTTCTTGTTGGTTTGGATCTGTTGGGATGTGGTTCGATGATTTGATTTCTGGCCCATCTGTATAGTTCGGCACGATGTTGTAGTGATATTGAGACATCACTTGTGCAATTAACTCGAGATGATGGTCTTGTAATGCCAGTGCTTCTTTTCGCGTTGAATGGTAAACCCCAAGCGCAGTCAATGTCCCAATAACGATGATCAATCCAGAAAAACAAACGATGAGGTAAAAACGCAGCGACCGATATTGTTTAAAAACATGATCATTGTGAGGTTGTATGGATTGCATTCCTTGATCTGAGTTCATCGGTTGCGTCACAGTTATTTCTCCACCACCCATCCAACGCCGCGAACATTAGTAATGACTTTTTGTCCGAGCTTCTTGCGGACGCTGTGAATCAGAAATTCAATCGCATTGCTTTCAACTTCTTCTCCCCAGCCATAAATAGTGGTTTCCAGTTCGCTACGTGAGAGGATGGTTCCTTTACGAAGAAGGAGCGCGTGTAGTAGCGCATATTCGCGTGCTGATAGGCGAACACTTTTGGATTCAGCATCATCAACGGCGGTGTCAATAAAGGTTGCTTCATGATTGGCGGGATTTAACGTAACTTTCCCATTGGTCAAAATCGGTTGCGCTGATCCTTGTTTTCGTCGGCTAACAGCGCGAATCCGTGCTAATAATTCAGACGTTTCAAAGGGTTTTACCAAGAAGTCATCTGCGCCCAAGTCCAAGCCTTGAACGCGCGATTGTAAGTCATCGCGTGCGGTAATAATGATAATT
Source organism: Gammaproteobacteria bacterium (assembly GCA_028868515.1). GTDB lineage: Bacteria > Pseudomonadota > Gammaproteobacteria > Pseudomonadales > Moraxellaceae > Aquirhabdus. The sequence continues at coordinate 2,736 of JAGWUI010000015.1, read as the reverse complement.
GGCGTTTCACCGCCTTCAGTACGCCAATTTTTAATGACAGTTAAACCATCCTGATGCGGCAACCCGAGATCAAGCAATATCATTTGATATTCTTCAGTGCGTAAAGCGGTATGTGCGAGATTCCCATCGGCAACATGGTCTACGGCATAACTGGCATCTCGCAATGTCACAATGAGTGCATCAGCGATCATGGCGTCATCTTCGACGAGTAAAATTCTCATACAATAATCCAAGCGATTTGATTGGTGCGTGTTGAATGACAACATGCAATTTTGCTTTTAATATTAATATACAGTGAATAGGGCGTGTTGACATTTGATCTCGCCCCCAAATTTTGTGATAAATTTAATGCCATTTACATTGCTTTTGCATGAAAAATGGCAAAATTGTCCTTATCCCGCGTTAATCCGTTTGCCAATATATTGATATTGTCTGCACGGATTGCCTTGTCTAAGACCAATTTTGCTCATTTTTCATTGCAAAGACCAAATGTCAACACGCCCTTGTTACTGATTTATTTTTTATTGATCAGTTTGAAATCAGTCATCGTTTAACATTGCAAATAGCTTCAATCTCTATGGTTTTTTGTGAGTAGATTATGAGTGATTCGCACGGGCATCATCACGCGCCAGCAACTCAGAATGAAGGGCGCCTCTGGGCTGTTTTGATTCTAACGTCGCTATTTTTGGTAGCAGAAGTGTTGGGCGGCTTATGGGCGCATAGTCTGGCGCTGTTATCAGATGCTGCGCATGTCTCGACGGATGTAGCCGCAGTTGCGATTGCGATTATCGCGATACGAGTTGGGCGGAAGCCTGCGGATGAACAGCGCACTTATGGCTATTTTCGGTTTGAGATTCTTGGCGTGATTTTAAATGCGCTGCTGCTGTTTGCCGTGGCAATTTATATTTTATATGAAGCGTATTTACGCCTTTCCAACCCTCCAGAGTTACATTCGATCGGCATGTTGATGATTGCGTGTTTGGGTCTGATCGTGAATTTGATCTGTATGAAAATTATCACCAGCGGGCAGCGTGATAGTTTAAATATGAAGGCAGCATACCTGGAAGTGCTTGCGGATACTGTGGGTTCGGCAGGTGTGATTTTGGGCGCATGGATTATTTATGTGACGCAGTGGTGGTGGGTCGATTCACTGGTTGCGATTGGTATTGGGTTATGGGTTTTGCCTCGGACATGGCAACTTTGCAAACAAAGCGTACACATCTTGTTAGAAGGTGTGCCTGCGGGTCTGAAGGTGCAGACCATTCGCGAAGCGTTGATTGCTATCGACGGCGTAGAAAGTATTCATGATTTGCATGTGTGGTCGTTGACGATGAGTAAAGTCTCTTTGACCGTACATCTGGTCTGTCCAGAACGCGCGACGCAAGAAGTTCTGGAGGATGCGATGGATATACTTGCGCAGCAATTCTCCATTTTTCATGTGGCGATTCAATGTGAAGAGCATCGCTGTGCGATGAGTCGTCCAGAGGTAGAGCACTATCAGGAAGCCGAGGTATCTGCACATGACTATTCACATACAGATCGGTCATGTACAGATTCGTCTCGCCATGATTGAGAGTTATTATCTAACGAGCGAGTAATCCTTTACGTTTCAGACTGATTAAATTAGTCTGGAGATGGTCGTTAATGGATGCTTCAAGTTCTTCAGGATTGGTAATCGGTAAGTCCTGTTTTGAAAAAGTAATGCGGTGATTGGCGGCTTCTTGATGAAGGTGGTTACGCAGTGATGCGTAATCATGTTGACCATCGAGTAAAGGTAAAATACTTTGCTCTATAACATTGAGTTGAATAGGGTCGTGCCATGTATTAGTGATCAAACCTTTATTGGTATGGGTTTGATATGTATGAGCGTCTTTGAGAGGATATTCGGCAATCTCTGTAGCAAGGGTGATCGGTGAGCAGCGATATCGAATCATTCCTTTGATAATCATGCTTTGTATAAATTGAAAGATAATCGGTAGGCACTCGATCAGTTTTTGAGGCTTGTCCGTATGCTGCGATTTTTGATTCACAATTTGTATTAATGTGTGAATTTCGAGTGTTGAGGGGTAATGTTCATCCAATATTTGAGCAGCTAGGATGGCGAGAGGATGTTCGATCTTGACCGCGCCGTTGATGGTTTGGAATGTTAAGGATTCATCTAGTCCAATCAGTCGATTGGATGATTCAATTGGCGTGAATGTGCCTGCAAAATGGAGTTGCTGGAGTCGAGGGTTGTCTATCTGATAGTTGATTTCGCTGGCGCGATTTTCTGGTACTAAAATGGTTTGGCGAAATGTACGTTCGTTTAAAAAGTCTAGATGTTGCTCTAGAACAACTTGATTCCCGCCACATTCTCTCAAGAGTGGTTCTGAGATGTTTGATGGAAAGTTACTGACAAACATTGTTGAAGGTTGGCTTTCTGCGAGGTAGATCAGTTTGTTACGCTTCGATCTTTCTATAAACTCATGAAAATAACAAGGCAAATTGCACAACTCAAAGTAGTCATGTAATAAATAATAATCTTGAGCATTTTTTAAAAGAGATTGAGTGGCGTCTATATTACTTTTGTTCAGACTTCCCACAGGTGAGTGTTCTTGTAAAAAATCAATCATCCCAAGTCCGTAAGATAGGCGTTCCTGTGCGTTCTTAATATTTGCGCTTCGAAACATCATGGCATCTCGAATGACTTCGCGATATTTCCATCCCGGATAAGTGTTGTAACTGATATAAGCTAAG
>JAGWUI010000073.1 GCA_028868515.1 Gammaproteobacteria bacterium | reverse complement strand
TATTTCAGCTTTAGTCATGGTTGGATTTGCTGAAAAATATATGGATGTCGTGCCCAAAGAACAGTCTAAGCCCGATAAAGTTGTCCATCAAGAAGAAGCAACAGGGCTTAGACGTTTATTGCTAGGTGTGCGAAGACGCTTAGGTTTATGAGCATTTTGAATGCATGGACAATGATCTATCGTGAACTTAATTTCAGGATGAATATATGCAACGGTACAAGATTGTGTTTGGCGGGGGCATGGGAGCAGGCAAATCACAGGCTATCCAAAGCATCTCAGAAATCACTGTATTTGCCACCGAGGCTTTAAATACGGACGAGGTTGCACATAGCAAGATGTTGACCACCGTGGGTATCGATTATGGTGAAATCACGATCGATGATCAGATTAAGATCGGATTGTATGGCACACCAGGGCAGCGCCGTTTTAGTTTTATGTGGCCTTCAATTGCTCATGGTGCATTAGGAGTTATTGTTTTAATTGATCATAGTGCGCAAGATCCATTGGCTGATTTGGAAATGTATTTGAATGCATTTGGTGGTGATGATCGGACTGTGGTTATTGGTGTGACTCATGTGGATGTTGGGAACAATTGTTCTTTAAAGCCTTATCGGGAATGGCAAACAAAGAACAATCGAGAATATCCAATCTTTGCAGTTGATGCGCGTAATCGTGGCGATGTGTTGCTACTCATCGAGACAGTCATTGCTTCTCTGGAAGTTCAGCTATTTGCTTAAAAAGGGTCTAATCGATATCGGAAAATCGATTGAACGAGCGCGTTTATTTTGGAAATTTGGTTAATTGTTTAAGGAAAGAAAATGGCCATTATCGGGAATGTACAACACAGGCAGCCTTCTTCATTGTTTTTGAAGTTTGCTAAACGATGCGTTGATGAGCTGTGTTCAAGTGTTCTGAGTGTGAATAGTGTCGTATTGGCATCTGGTGATGGATTTGAGGTTGCTAGTGTGACAAACCAGAGTGGCTTTGATAGTAGTAAAGTTGCTGCTGTCAGTAGTTCGCTCTTGTCGATGGTACATGCATTTACGTCTGAAATTCGGTTGAATGATTGCCAGTCATTTATTTTGGATGCAGCTAATGGTAAAGCGATTATCGCGCATGTGCCATGTGATAACTATCCAATGGTTCTTATGGTGCTGACTGATGAAAAAGCACTTTTGGGGCAGGTGCTTCACGGTATGCGTTTTTGCTCTCAGCGATTGGTTGAGGGTGATCTTAAATTAGCGAACTAAACCAGTTCAGTAGCTGAGAGATGACTTATCAATTCAGGCGGTGATGTCTGAAAAAATAGAAGACCAAAATTAGAAAAAAGTATCATTTAGAAAAAAGTACCATGGAGGGTACTCATGGAAAAAGACATCAACTCAGATGCGCATGAGATTGTGAAAGCATTTCAGACTCAGGGAATGCCGTTATCTGCAAAACTAACAGAAATGCTCAACGAACATTTTAGCCATCAATCGGAGCGTCGAGGCTGTGGTTATACGCAGGCCACGCGAGTTTTGGCTGGATTTATCAATGAACCTCGGTCTCTAATTGAGTTTGATGATTTCAAGCTTTTTGCCGATTCGATCATGAAACCTCTGCGGGATGTGATGACTCAAGCGGCGTCACATGGATTGCATTTAACCAGTTGGCGTAATCTTGATATTCATTCCAACGTCCAGAAATTTCTGCGCCAGAATACACCAAAAACAAAATCAAAGACCTCGCGTTCAGATTCTCATTCAGGAGAGTCTGCTTTTGTTCAACTGCTTCGAGAACAGGTCGAATGGCAACATCGCTTACGTCATATTCATAAACTGGTGAGTCGTGAGGAGAGTTTGCTTGTTGTTGCGCTGATACAAGACATTATTTTGCCGCCAGAGGATACATCTGGGCTTGAGCATTTACAGGTTTTGGATGAAAAGCCCAAAGTCGGTTCATGTCCAATGGCAGAGAAGTTTTTTCTGGAAATCGCATATCGCAAGATTCCACGTCGTGGTTTTGTGAATGTATTTGTCGGTGAGCAGAATCAACCTTTGCTCATGGAAAAAATTAATATGGGTGATGATCATTCTTGTATTAGTTTGAAAGTGATTGTGCTGAATGGTGTGCGTTTACCTGTCGGAAGTTCATTTGCAGTGGCATATGATCCAGAAAGTGTGCATCAAAAAAAGAGCAAGTTTTTATCAGGTTATGTGATTCCGCTGGCTGATATTCAAGGATTTTGGTTCTTGAGACTGACAACGCTTGCAGTATCGCCAGAAAATAGAGAACGGGCTTTTAGCACTCATTTCCGTCAACAAATTGAAAACGATTTATTTAGTCCTGATGTGGCTCAGTTATCTCAATTGGTCGAAGTTGCTGAACAACAAGTTGCTAGCGCTGATGATGTGGTTCATATCGGGATGAATGTCGGTTTGCATGCAGGGAGAGATAAGATTGTTTAAGGCCTGTTATTCGCCACGCTATATTGCCGCGACACATACCAACAGTATGGAAAAGTTGCATAGTGTTGCACAGGCTGTTGTCGATCAATCTTTAGCTGAGCTGGTGGAACCCGATGAGATCGATCCGCAAGTTCTCAGGACGTTGCATGACCCTAGTTATGTCGATGCATTTTTGCAAGGCAAAATGCCTCTAGCAGGGATGTCGCGTTTTAAATGGTCTGAACAATTGCGTGATGCTGTGCTGCTGATTCAATCAGGACAGCTTAAAGCGGCTGAAATTGCGTTGGATGAAGGAATCTGTGCCAATATCGCACAAGGTTTTCATCATGCGGTTTATGAATGCGGCGGTGGATTTTGTACATTTAATGGCTTGGCACTGGTTGCTCAGCAGTATCCAGAAAAAAAAGTATTTGTACTGGATTGTGATCAGCATGGTGGAAATGGCACAGCCGAATTTACAACACGTTTGCCTAACTTATTCAATTTTACGATTTTTGGTTTGCGTTATGGTTGCCGAGATTTTGAACGGAGCATGGGGCGATATATTTCAAGATACGATGGGACATTTGCTAAATATGAGCAAACGTTGCATGAGGCATTCGAGCAAATCCTGATTCAAAAGACGGAGTTATTGATTTACCAAGCGGGTATGGATTGTCATTATGCTGATCCTTACGGTTCTAGCTGGTTTGATTCTGAGGCGATATATCGGCGTGATTGTATGGTGTTTGAATTTGCGAAAAAGCAGGGCATTCCCATCATGTTTGTATTGGCTGGTGGTTATCAGGCTTTGCCTGAACTCGTGAGTTTACATGTGGGCACGTTTAGGGCGGCAAGTCAGTTTTATTCAGGGGCGCGCAAGGTGAAGTTAGACGATCTTTCACTTCAAGTATGAAGTCTGCGGAATAGTACAATCAAAACAATAAACAAAAATACAAAAAATCCTTAATTGATCACATTTTAAGCGCATAATATAACGAAGTTAAAAGATATTGCAGCCATTCTTTTTTTGATTCAAAAAGATTGGCAGCAGCGTAATAGTGGCGCGATGATCAAGCTGAAGGAGATGCCAGATGAAGTCAAAAATATGGATGATGTCTGCCGTATTTGCCATGATGGGCAGTTTAATGGTTGCGCCTAATGTTCAGGCTCATTCAGGTTATTATGGACACGGCTATTATGGGCATGGTGGTTATTGGCATGGTGGTTATTGGCATGGCGGTCGAGGTTTTTATGGCTTTGGATTGGGTTTGGCAACTGGGGCTTTGCTGACTTATCCCTATTATGATTATGCGTACACGGGTTATTATTCGCCAGCTTATGTTGAGCGTAGTTCTGTGACGGTGTATGAGAATAGTCCTTCTCAAGTCGTGCAATCGGCACCTAGTTCTTCGACACTTCCGATCTGGTATTACTGCCAATCACCGAAAGGCTATTACCCTTATGTACAAAGTTGTCCTTCTGGCTGGCAAAAAGTACCTGCAACGCCGCCGCATTGATATGGCGCTGATTGGTATATAAAAAAGCGGATAAATTTATCCGCTTTTTCATTTCAAGTGCCTTTATAACGTTTTAGAGTTTAGCAAGTCGGGCCACAGGAGTTGTGCATTCAGTAGCAGATCCGCATAGGCGCGTAGGGCTGTGACTTGGGCGCTCAATTCATCTTCGGCAGCGGAGAGGGCTTGGCGCTGCGCTAGGAGGAGTTGCTGAATATCACCTTCGCCTAATGTATATGCCTTTTGCGTAAGCTTGGCATTTTCCGCCATAAGAGATGCAGTCTGCTGTGCCAGTTGCCACTGTTCAAAAGCACTAATCGCTGCGTTGTAGCGATTGATACTTTCGGCACGCTGCTCACGTTCGATGAGGACGAGATTGAGGCGAGCACTGTCTAACTGAGTTTGCAGTCGCTCGACTTCCAATACTCGTCGTTTACTGCCAAGTGGAATGCTTGCTGATAGACCAATAATACGTTCATTGCCATATGCTTCACTGGCGGTAAACACGCCAAATGTGGGATCGGGTAGACGATCAGCCTTGGCTCGATTCACTGCTGCGGAGGCGATCTCGACCTGAGCTTGAGCGATTTGAATAGTACTATTCATCGCAAGCTGTCGCGTTTGCCACCATGTTGCATCATGAGCCACCTTGATCGGTGCTGGTAAATCTTTGGTGATGAGCTTAGTACTGGATGAATAACGTGTGGTCAATTGCGTCAATTTGCTGGATGCAAGAGAAGATGCTGCGCTGACCTGACGCTGAACGGTCGCCAAT
>JAGWUI010000042.1 GCA_028868515.1 Gammaproteobacteria bacterium | reverse complement strand
TCAGCTATTAGGACTCATCGGCTTCGCCAAAGACTTTCCTTACGAACAATACGCGGCTGTTATCTGGCCTGCGGCGATCGTCCTGATGCTGACACATTATATTTTTGCAAATAATTATCGCATCCGTTACGAATTACAAACCGCCCTAGAACTAGCATCAAATACAGATTCTATGACGGGTCTGAGCAATCGACGACACTTTATGCCGATACTACAACAAGAAATACTCCGCGGCCTTCGATTTAACCATCCTTCCTCATTGATGATTTTAGACATTGATCACTTCAAAACGATTAATGACACACATGGTCATCCAACAGGTGATTTGGTCATTCGTACCGTTGCCGATATTTGTCGTACTGTCGCACGTCAACTTGATGTCGTTGCGCGCATCGGCGGCGAGGAGTTTGCGATTCTAGTCATCAATGCAACTTTGCCTAACGCGCTTGGCGTTGCAGAACGCATCCGAGCAGCCGTGACAGAAACTCGAGTCACGAGTCTCTCAGGCATTCCATTTTCATTCACAGTCAGCATTGGGGTTGCAGAACAGCCTTTGGATGATTTATCCGAAGAACGATTAATCCAGCTCGCAGATACAGCACTCTATCAAGCCAAAACCGCAGGTCGTAACTGCGTCGTTGGCGCGGCACCTCCCATGAAACCTATGGATGCACTGATAGCTGAATTGGAAGAAGAAGCATAATCATCATAGATTATCCTTCATTATTTGGTGAGGATGATTACTGCGCTAATTGAATTTGATAACACGCGTCCAAAGCAAGCTCATAGTACTCAAGCCCTCGCTCCGCAGCACGCAATGCTTTTTGCTGCATCTGCGGATCATGATCACACAAGCGTTTGATCAACTCCATGGCTTGATAAGGATGTACATCATCATAATGCGCATGCGCGCGTAGCCATGCGACTGTCCTTGTATTAATCTGCAACTCTGGATGATGCGTGTATTTTTTGATCCCTTTATACACCTGAACCGTCCAATCACTAGTCGCCCACTCAATTGCCAAGTTTGTCGCAGCAATGCCTTCAACCAGACTCGCGCGATAATTTGTGCTCCACAAAAAATGATTCACCGCATCCATCGCAACAGGTGGGGTGACCTGATCTAATTGGTCAACGCTCAAACCAAATCCCATCGCCCAATCTCGATACCAAAATAAATGCCGCTCTTCAACTTTAATATTTTGAATCAGCCATGTTCGTGTATCCGTCACACCAGGCGCATAAAAATCCGTGGCTTTCGCCAGATTCATCGCCATATAGGATGGAAAATGTGCCACTAAAGGATAGAAATTCAGTAAAGCATAGCGAAAACAGGCAATACTGAGCTCACCAGATGCCATCGCCAGAAAAAGCGGATGCTCGCTCACTCGTGTTTTGATCGGAAGTAGATGATCCCAAAATGCCTGTGCCCACTCATTATGTGGGGTAATTTCCAACTCCTTAGAATATTTTTTTTCTTCAGCTGTCATGGATGACTTCCTGATTCTTAACTTTCGCATTATCATGCTATAACTGGCATAGTAATTCGATAAGTTGTATTAGAAATACAACAAATTTTCCATCTCATTGTGTAACATACTTTCTTCTATTTATTGAACACTATTTGAAGAATAAATCAACTGTTATAGTTACCAATAAAAAAAGATTGTCGCTTAAAGAAAAAGTCGAATACTATCGTTGAGTAATACTGTATAAAAGAGTGGATGTCATAAAGCTTAGGCACATATAAAAAAGCGATTTTCCATCACAAGGACGTTGGGCATGAAATTAGATGGTTCTAATTTGCTAGTACGTAAAGAAATAATAAGGCTGATTAACAGCCGAATGTATCTTGTTAAATTTCCGCTTAAGTTAGAACAACAATATAGTCGTCAATATAAAAACGAAGCAGCACGTGAATTTAGAGTGCGTGGACTGATTATTCTGGGTCTATATCTCTATCTATCCGCTGGGATTTACCAAACCATTCCAACCGCAGACGTCAAAAATTGGCTGATGCTATATGGTTGGGTGGGGGTCATTGTCTTTATCGCGTGGATATTCTCTTTATTCAAAAGCTTATCACAATGGTTTGATCTCTATACCTGCGTCGGTTCATCATTGGCGATTGCCATTTCTTTTGCCATGACTGGCATCTTGGATGGCGGAGGCAATGTCCTCTATCACGCAGCAATGATGTATGCCGTTGTGATTATTTATGGTTTTGTCGGTATGCGCTTTTACACGGCAACGCTGGCTGGCTGGTCTGGTGGTGTCATCGGCTTACTCATCACCATGCATTTTCATGGTCAACTCGAATGGACGCTCTTACAACGGACGTATACATTCAGTAGCTTCTTGGGGATGTGTTTAGCCTATGCAACTGATCATCAACACCGCGAGAACTATCTGCAAAGTTGCTTGATTGAGCTAACCCGACTCAAAATGGTCGATCAAGCAAAACAGCTTGAAACTTTGTCTCAACGAGATGCACTCACAGGTCTTGCCAATCGTCGTCATTTAGATGAAGTGATTACAAACGAATGGAATCGTTCAATTCGCTATAAAACACCACTCACCGTGATGATGATCGATATTGATTACTTTAAAAATTATAATGATAGCTTAGGACACCTAGAAGGTGATCATTGTCTTAAAATCATCGCGGACAACCTCGCCAAATGCGCCTCACGCAGTGGTGATTTGGCCGCGCGATATGGTGGTGAAGAGTTTCTCTTAGTATTCTCAACCACAGATCGGGAACATGCTGTGGCACAAGCTGAGCGACTGGTTCACTTGGTTCGAGAACTCGCAATTCCTCATCCAGCAAGCCCTGTCGCAGAATATGTGACGATTAGTATTGGAGTTGCATGCACGATTCCACAGCTCCATGAGCAATCTAGTGAATTTATTAAAAAATCTGATGCAGCACTCTATAAGGCCAAAACCACTGGACGCAATCGTTTTATCGTTGCAGATTGACCATTAAAACGATTCAATGCTTAATAAACGGTAACTAATAAAATACGCCATCGTTAAATCGCCTGAACGTCAACGAAAGACGAGAGCTTGTGTTTTGATTTGCTTTCACAATCGCCGTCAAATAACTTTGCTGGCAGCGCTCTGGCATAATAAACAAATCCCCTTCTTCTAATAAAAAATCAAACTCCTCCAAACTATCAATATCCTTAAGTTTCACAATACTAGGATCACCATAAAAAATGGTTAATATAGGTTGATCTGGATCCAGTGAAGATGTAGTCACTCGTCGATAGGGCAATTCGACATCAGGTCCATAAAACATCGCAAAACATGAATTCATGATCACATGCAGCGTATCATTGATCTGGTTCATCAATTTAAGAATGAGCGAATCAAATTTTTGCCCTACGCGTAACTTACCCGAAGACGCCAGATAGTCCACGCCCATACTGCAATATTCTGGATTTTTCGGTGAGCCTTCTCGCGTCCAATTGAGATGTACTCTGAAGTACTCAAGCACTCCTTCCGTATCCTTGACATACTGACGTATGATGTAAATATTTGCTTTTGGCAAATGATGTTCAATCGCATCCATGCTATCTCTACACCCTGAGTTATCAAACTTATTATATTTATAAAAAACAATAGCTTGATTAATTATTCTTAATATATTACTGGAATGAATTATGCATCATTCTCAAATAGCATCAGTTGGTTTCGCGTAACAAGTGATTTTTGCTTTAACTCGTGCCCCTCCAATAAAAGTAATAATTCTTTTGCGCGAAGCCCGCCTGCAAAACCAGTCAAATCACCTGATTTGCCAATCACACGATGGCAAGGAGCGATAATCGAAATCGGATTTCGACCATTCGCAGCACCGACGGCACGAACAGCCTTAACGTTCCCAATCTGTTCAGCAATATCGAGATAACTTCTCGTCTCGCCAAAAGGAATCGTCAACAGTGCTGCCCAAACTTGTTTCTGAAATTCAGTTCCAGAGAAATCAAGAGGAATATCAAAATGAGTCCTCACTCCAGCAAAATACTCTCTCAACTGACGTTCTGTTTCACACAAAATGGGATGGGCTTCATTCGCATGCATTACCCCCAAACGCACTCGAGTCGGATGATCATCCTCCCACAAGATTGCAGCAAGCTTTGAGACTCGAGCAACCAGTGTCAGCATACCGACAGGAGTGTCCATCATCTTGTATTCATATAACAATTATGACACTCCTATAAAAAGCCTTCAGACCGAACCATAGGCTTTTTAATTCATCACGTCAGAAATGAATTGGGTTTTTCTTCACGCGGTCGCGGTACATCATCTGCATGAACCAACTCACCTTCTGGTGGTTGATAAAATGCATTCCCTTGACCATGTTTATAAACCAAAGCGACAAGATCTCCAATGCCATTCAAGGCAAAAGCCGTCACACGTTGATATTGTCCATCATGATGCCAATACCAATTATCGGCAGGCATAATCTGTTTAAAGCTCATCATGTTCTCCATCACGAAGAATGAAAAAATCGCTTAAACGAACAGTTTTATTATTCAAATGCGTATTGCTATGTTCTCTATCTTGCGCCTAATACGATCAATATTTCAAGAGACAAAAGCTGAATCTATAGACAACAAAAAAGCCTAGCATCTAACGATGACTAGGCTTTCTTGCTTAAATCAAATTTTGGTGGAGATAAGCGGGATCGAACCGCTGACCTCTACAATGCCATTGTAGCGCTCTACCAACTGAGCTATATCCCCATGCAGGCGCACATGTTAGGGATTCATGTACGCACTGTCAATTGTTTAGGCTGGTTTTTCAGCCTCGGTTTCAGGATTTTTTGGAGTAGCAAGTTGAATATCTAATTTTTGCCATTCCGACGTTTCTTTTTTGCTAACGCCGCCCAAAGTTTCCACAGCTTGGCGCAAGCGTGCATAAGTCAAATCAGCACCGAGAATCGCCATCGATTCCATCACAGGCGTTGAGCTTGAACCGCCTGCAATCGCGATGAAGAACGATGGCATAAAGTCACGCAATTTGATTTCCATTTGTTCAGACAACGTCATTAGTGTCGATTTCACGGTTTCTTCATTCCATTGCATGAGCTTTTCCAAGCGCCACAAGGAAAGCTGTAATACTTGACGCACTTGATCTTGCGTTAGTTTTTTATGCGCGAATGATTCCGCAGTCAAAGCACTGCTTGCTTTCGGCATTCCATTAAAAAAGAACCCAGCCCAATCCACTGCGTCAGATAACATATTGATCCGAGGTTGAATTGCAGCCGCGATTTTTTCTAACTGATCACGACTACCACGCCAAGCAAGGATTTTATCCAGTAATGCCGATGGTGATAAATCACGAATCCATTGACCATTCAGCCAAGTCAGTTTTTCGACATCAAAAATCGGCCCACCCAACGACACTCGCGCAATATCAAAGTGTTCAATCATTTCAGCAAGGGTAAATTTCTCGCGTTCGTCAGGCATAGACCAACCCATACGCCCCAAATAATTCAACAATGCTTCAGGCAGAAAGCCCATATCACGGTAATAAGTGATGCTGGTTGGGTTTTTTCGCTTCGATAGCTTGGATTTATCGGGGTTGCGTAACAATGGCAAATGGCATAACACAGGCATATCCCAGCCAAAGTATTGATAGAGCAATTTGTGCTTCGGCGCAGATGAAATCCACTCTTCACCGCGCAGCACATGGGTGATTTCCATTAAATGGTCATCAACGACGTTTGCCAAATGATATGTTGGCAAACCATCTTGCTTGAGCAAGACTTGCATATCGACTTGTTCCCATGGAATTTCAATCACGCCACGCAGCATGTCGTCAATTTGACAAATCCCCTCGGTCGGCACTTTCATGCGTACCACGTGCGCTTCGCCAGCAGCGACTCTTGTTGCAACCTCTTCGGCAGACAAATGTAGACAATGACCGTCATAACGCGGTGTTTCTTTATTCGCCATTTGAGCATTACGCACTTCGGTTAAGCGTGCTTCACTACAAAAGCAATTAAACGCATGACCCTGATTTAACAAAATCTGGGAATGTTGCGTATAAATATCACGACGTTCGCTTTGACGATAAGGCGCGTGCTTTCCGCCAACATCAGGCCCTTCAGCCCAATTCAGCCCTAACCAACGCAAGGAATCGAGAATCATTTTTTCTGATTCAGGGGTTGAGCGTGTTTGATCAGTATCTTCAATCCGCAAAATAAACTCGCCACCATGTTGCCGTGCAAAGCAAAGATTGAACAACGCGACATAAGCGGTTCCGACATGCGGAAAACCTGTTGGAGAAGGTGCGATACGGGTACGGACTGTCATAATGCTAGAATCAAGATAGATAAAAAATAATTAGGACGAATGATAACAAAAGCGAGCGATCACAAAGGCAATCCCTACAATATATTTTTAAAATCGCATGAGTCACTCATCATGCATCGCCAAAAACTCAGGCAACTCCGCAACACTATTCAAAATACCATCAGGTTTAATGTGCGATTGCTCTAGATATTGCTGTCTAAATTTACCTGTTTTGACAAGAACACCTTCAATCCCATGCCGCTGCGCACCGCCGACATCACTATCTAAATCATCACCGACTAAAACAGCTTGAGCAGGTGACACCTGCACATCAGTCAGCACACGATTAAAAAATGCAGCCGAGGGCTTACCCATAATCTGTGCAGTTTTGCCTGTCACATATTCCAGCCCCGCAACATAGAAGCCGATATCAACTTTCAAGCTCTGCTTCGTTTGCCAAAATCGATTTTTATGCAGCGCAATAAGCTGCGCGCCATTGTGCATCGCTGTAAACAATTGATTGATGAGACTGACATTCCACGCATCACCAATATCTCCCAATACAATATAATCAGGTGACACCTCATCACGTTCAAACTCAGAAAAATCCATCTCTATCGCAAGCGACACCACAGGCCAAATTTTAATTTTTCGACCCATCGTCTGCTGTAATGCACGCAATTCTAGGACGGCAGCCATTGGCGCACTGATTAACTCATTATGTTCTTGAATAAAGCCCATTCGCGCTAATTGCTGATAAAGCTCCGCATGCGAACGCGTTGTCGTATTGGTCAAAAATCGAAGCTGATAACCTTGTTCGCGTAATTGTCTGACGGCCTCAACTGCACCATCAATCACGCAATCATCAATATACAACGTGCCATCCAGATCCAATAAAACCAAGCGTTTTGACTTCATTTTAGAGATCCTCACTATAGCAACTGCGCTTGCGAAACATTGAAACACATAAACATACTCAGCAAAACGTACCTCATACTGAACGTATCAATCCACCAAGCTCGTATCAATCATAATATTCCCTGTCAGAACCTTATGCACTGGACAGGCATTGGCCACTTGCAACAGTCGCCCACGCTGTTCATCCGTTAAGTCACCATGTAGCACCACATGACGCACAATTTGGTTACCATCGGCAGGTTTACCATTCGGATTAAATTCAAGATTCACCTCAACTCCCGTCAGCGGCCACGCTTTGCGTTTGGCATACATGGACAATGTAATTGAGGTACAAGCACCTAAACTCGAAAGCAATAACTGAAATGGCGTTGGTCCCGCATTCGCCCCACCATCCAACTCAGACTCATCACCAAACCAGCGATGCACACCATCCGTGATCGTCACGGTATATGGAACATCGCCCTCTATACTGGCTGTCACAGCTGGAAATGCAGAAACGATTGGACTCATGTTTGCTCCTTAATAGTTAATCCCTGATGGTTAATCTTGCTGTTGATTCAATCACCACCTCAAAATTGACAATCATTCAAATCATTTATTAAACTGTATTTGTTGTAGCTCAATGTGCTGTAATTTGGCTCGTAATGCTGAAATCTCATCCATCAAATCCAATGCCAATGCAACGCCTGCTGCATTCACCTCAAGATCACGGGTTAATCGCAGCGCAAGTCGCGCACGTCGTAAAGATTGTCCAGTAAACACCCAGTCTTGGGGCACTTGTCCGCTTGGCTCTAAAATTCCCTCAATCACCCAAACTTGTACTTGCCCAACATGCGCATGGCTCGCATGACACAACTCTTGTAACGACAAGCTGACCTCTTCTTCAACGACACAACCCGAAATCAACGACTGACTATATTCTTTCATCTTCAATCATCCTTATGAATGTGATCCTGCTCACTGATATATGCTAGTGCTTAGGCAAATGTTGGCGCGGATTAAAATCGAAAGCTTTTGCCATTGCTCGATAAGCCTCTTTTTCTGCGTCAGTGTTTGCTAGCGGTAACGCAATCTCCAGCACCACATATTGATCACCTGCTGAATGATGCGCAGAATTGCTCGGAATGCCCTTACCTTTGAGCCTTAACTTACGCCCCGCTTTTGAATGCGGAGGAATGGTCAGCGCAACGCTGCCATCTGGAGTCGGCACAGTCACCGTCGCACCCAATGCAGCCTCCCAAGGTGCAAGCGGTAATGTTAAATACACATCCTTTTCATCGACTCGAAAAATCGAATGCGGATTAAACGCAATTTCAAGGAACAAATCGCCAGCCTGCCCCTCGCCATGTCCGCCTTGTCCAGCCAAACGTAAATGTTGTCCCGCGCGAATCCCTTTAGGAATACTGACATCCAGCGTCCGTTCAGCCATCACCACATGACCGCTCGCATCCACCGTAGGAATCCTTAGCGAAATGCTGCGTTTAGCACCGCGATAACTATCCTCCAGATCAATCAACACTTTGGCGTGATGATCCTGTCCTTGAGTTGGTGCTTGTCTCGCCGATTGTCGCCCTTGACGACCAAATAATGCTTCAAAGAAATCACTATGACCAAAACCCTGCTCAAACTGACCACCAAAGCCATCTTGCGCATCACCTCGACCACTAAACTCAAATCCAGCATTCCAATTCGGTGGAGGCTGAAAGTTTTGTCCGCTTTTCCACTGACTACCCATCTGATCATAGGCGGCACGCTTTTCAGGGTCTTTCAACACTTCATTCGCTTCGCCTAACTCTTTGAAGCGTTCTTCGGCATCAGGTTCTTTGCTGACATCTGGATGATATTTGCGGGCAAGTTTTCGATAGGCTTGCTTGATTTCATCTTGCGATGCAGTCCTTGGCACGCCGAGAATCTGATAATAATCCTTATATTCCATAAGTCAGCTCCACCCATGTATTCATACAAATTGTTTTTCTGATTTGCGTCTTACACCATCACATTCGATTTTATTGCTTCAACCTCATCATTCTTATCTTCGCGCTTTTTCTCTTTCCTAAACAAGCACCGTACAAACACCATACAAACAACTGCAGCACAAACAATCCTAATGCTTTGAGTGTAGAACTTGTCTGGTCATCTTAATGTTAATCTATGTCTATAAAATGTCTACATTAGATATCTTTGTATGGATCACAAAATCAGCAGATGTTCGCAAAAAATATTTACAAAATAAACAATAAATACAATGTTTTACATTAAAATTAATAAACTCATATAAAAAGATTGTTTCAAGTAATCAGTTTCATGAAAAAATTGACAGCGTTCCTGCTAGAATGCGCCACCTCTGTTGCACAATTTATGTGCACAATATATATTAATTTTCTGTATTTTATACTCTTTCTGTGCCTCATCATGACTAGACTACTCGCTGTTTTTGCCCTGTGGATGCTGTGTTTTAGCAGCACGATGACCTTTGCGGCTTTGCCTACCGAATTAACAGTGATTAGCTATCATGAAGTCGCCGACAAAAAAGACGCGCTGATTCCTCAATATGCAGTGTCGCCAACCAATTTTGTTCGTCAGATGGACTGGCTTAAGGTCAATGGCTATCACTTTGTTAATGTTGATCAAATCTTGGCAGCACGCGCAGGAAAACTCCCACTGCCAGAAAAAGCAGTGTTGATCACATTTGATGATGGCTATCACTCGGTTTACACCAATGCCTTTCCGATCCTGAAACTGTTTAACGCACCTGCGGTGATTGCGGTTGTTGGAGATTGGCTAGAACCGACCTCAGGAGAAGTAGTGAACTTTGCAGGTCGTTCAGTCTCTCGCGAGCAAATGTTGAGCTGGGCAGAAATCAAGGAAATGGTCGATAGTGGACTGGTCGAAGTAGGCAGCCATACCTACGCACAGCATGAAGGTATCCTTGCAAATCCTCAAGGAAATACTGAACCTGCGGTAACAACCCGTCTGTACCTTCCTAAACTCAATCGTTATGAAGATGAAGATACTTACAAGAAACGTATCTATAACGACCTGAAAAAGAACAATGAAGTTTTACAATCACATGGTTTCCGTTCACCACGCGTAATTGCTTGGCCTTATGGCAGCTACAATATTGAATCACGGGAAGCTGCGGAAAAACTAGGCATGCCTATCGGCTTAACGCTAGATGATGGACCAAATACTGTGGCCACGCCGCTGTGGGGATTACGCCGTATTTTGGTTGAAAGCGGCATGCAGCTCCCTGATTTACAGAAAGAAATTCTACTACGTGATCGCAACATCACCGACAATGATCGCCCTGAGAAGATCATGCACATTGATTTGGACTATATCTATGATCCAGATCCTGCTCAGCAAGAAAAAAACCTCGGACATTTACTGGATCGTATTCAGGCAATGGGCGTAAATACCATTTATTTACAAGCCTTTGCTGACCCTGCTGCACGAGGTTCAGCAAGCAGTGTGTACTTCCCAAATCGTCATATGCCGATGCGCGCCGATCTATTTAATCGCGTGTCTTGGCAAATCCGTACACGAACTCAGGTTAAACGTATTTATGCTTGGATGCCGATGCTCGCTTGGGAATTGCCTGCGACTGAACCTGCTGCAAACGATTTAGTCGTTGCCGACCTGCCAACGAGCAGCGATCATCTCAACATGGGCTATCATCGCTTATCGCCATTCTCAACGCGCGCGCGCAAAGTCATTCGCGACATCTATCAAGACTTGTCACGCGCTGCGCCAATTGACGGTATCTTGTTCCATGATGACGTGACACTCTCTGATTATGAAGATGCCAGCTCATTTGGTATTGCACAGAATAAAGAGTGGGGTTTACCAAGTAAGATTAGCGATATTCGCGCTAATGATGATTTTCTCGGTCGCTGGACGATTCTCAAAATTACCGCGTTAGATCGCTTCGCCAATGAACTGTCAAACTTGGTTAGCCTTGAACAACCTAACCTACTGACTGCACGCAACTTGTATGCTCAAGTCGTACTCAACCCGAAATCAGAAGTCTGGTATGCTCAATCACTGGATAACTCTTTAGCAAACTATGACTTTACCGCAATCATGGCAATGCCTTATATGGAAAAAGCAGATGATCCAAAAGCCTTTATGGAAGATATCATTGCAAAAGTCAAAGAGCATCCCAACGCTATGAAACATGTTGTATTTGAACTGCAAGCTGTGGATTGGCGTACTGATAAAAAGATTCCAAGTGCTGAAATAGCAGCGACGATCAAGAGTCTTTATGACGCTGGCGCACAACACGTCGCATACTATCCTGATGATTCTATTCAGGATCATCCTGATGCGTCTGTATTACGCCCAGTGTTTGATGGTAAGTCAAATATGGCTGTCATCCCTTGAACGCTAGAATGAAGGGAGACTTGATTTGAATACGCTGTGGCATGGCCTACTAGGCTTCGTATTTTACTATCCGCTGCTCATGTCTTATATCTGGATGATTGGCGCGCTTATTTTCTATTGGCGGAATGAAAAAACTCAGCCGCCATATGATCAACCACCAATCCTTGAGCATACACCTCCTGTCAGTGTATTAATCCCTTGTTTTAATGAAGGGATCAACGCAGAAGAGACAATTCGTCACGCGCTGGCTTTGGATTATCCTGATTTTGAAGTGGTCGCCATCAATGACGGAAGCTCTGATGACACCGCTGAGGTACTGAATCGACTGGCTCATCAATGCCCAAAACTTAAAGTCGTCCATTTAGCTGAGAATCAAGGCAAAGCCATGGCGCTTCAAGCAGGTAGCTTGCTCGCCAAATCAGAGTTTTTGATCTGTATTGACGGCGATGCGCTGCTCGATCCTTATGCAGCACATTGGATGGTGCGACATTTCGTTAATCATCCACACGTTGCCGCAGTCACAGGTAACCCACGTATTCGTAATCGATCTACGCTGATCGGGCGTGTACAGGTTGGCGAATTTTCCTCGATTGTCGGCATGATTAAACGCGCACAGCGCAGCTTTGGTCGCTTGTTCACCGTATCTGGCGTGATTACTGCCTTTCGTAAATCAGCAGTCCATCAAGTGGGTTACTGGTCAGCAGACATGTTGACTGAAGATATTGATATCACTTGGAAATTGCAACGTGCTGGATGGGATGTTCGCTTTGAACCCAACGCGCTAGTCTGGATTCTTATGCCAGAGACTCCGAATGGACTCTGGAAGCAACGTTTACGCTGGGCTATGGGCGGCGCACAAGTGCTCATGAAAAACTTTGCCGTATTTCTCAAACCGAGCGAAAACTTTCTGTGGCCTTTAATGGTTGAACTATGCCTGACATTGGTTTGGTCATATTTGATGCTGGCGATGGTATTTATCTGGATCCTTGGCTTGCTGCTTCCAAATGGCATCATCTGGCCTGTTGTCGGCTCTCCGCTTATTCCGCAAGGCAGCGGCGTGTTTTTAGGTGCAACCTGCTTACTACAATTCGCGATCAGTAAATGGCTGGATGGTCGTTATGAACGCGGATTGGGTCGAAATTATTACTGGATGATCTGGTATCCACTCATCTTCTGGGTGATCAATATTGCGACTACTATTACTGCATTTCCTAAGGTATTATTAAGAAATGATGGGGTCAGAGCACGATGGGTCAGCCCTGATCGCGGTATCCATTTGGAGGAGAAGAGCGATGAGTAATAATCCACTGATCATTAACATCCGAAAACAGCTGAATTGGCGTCAGCGCTTCTTCTCGGATAGTTCGACCGCGCTTATGTGGGGCATGTGGCTCTATCTCTGGCGCCCAATTGTTGTGATCTCAAGCGTCCATGCAGTCACACATCCGATTGTCCATGTCGTCACCAAGATTTCACCATCGACCATGGGTTATATCATCGCGACAGTGATCTGCGGTGCAGCAGGCTTATTGTTGTGGACGTTATTACCCGCTCGGCGAGTTAAACCGATCGCGCACAAAACATTGACTGATTATGCGCGTCATTTTCATTTGCCGAAACAAGAAATTGTCGCAGCTCGCGAAGCCAATATCTGTACGGTTTATCATGATGAACATGGCAAAATTATCGGTATCACTCCTCAGAAATAAGTAAAATCTCACTCATAAAAAAACCGCTTATATCTTAAGCGGTTTTTTTATTGCTTTCATTTTTACAACTCAATTAAGCGGATTTCAATAAAATTGGACGGCGTCTTGTCGCGAATTTTTTATATTCACTTTTTACTCCTTGTGGTGGCTTACCAATATCAATCCCCGCTTTGAGCAGTTCAACCTTTAGATCATTTCGATGACCGTGATAATCCACTTCAACCGCATGACGCTGACCGCCTTCAAATGGGAAATGTGGATTCTCCATTTCATGCTGAATCACTGCTTTCATATTCGATGGACGTTTGTAATTGCCCAAGATTTCTTGGCAAGCAATTTTTGCTTGGTAATCCGCGAGCGGCCAGATACAGCCAATCGGTTGGAACAAACCAATGAAATATAGATTGTCATACTCTGCATGCATCATTTTACGAAAGAGTGGAATCTTTGATGCATGTTTGAAATTAATAAATGACTCATCAAAAAATGGAAACGTCGTCCAAAATCCTGTACATGCACAAATAATATCAAAGCGCTCACGCGAACCATCTGTGAACTCAACAATACCGCCATCGACACGCTGAATACCAGGGCGGGGCTTGATACGACCATGACGAATGAAATCAAACAAATCGGAATTTGCTGTGGGATGCGCGGACAAAGGCAAAAATTTCGGTTCAGGTAAATTGTATTGCTTATAAGACCCTTGTAATAAGCGTAGGGTTTTCTTCAGTGCAAGATTTTTAATATAGCTTGGCAAAAAATTAGACTGTGCGGCAAATACATCGGTTGGTTTACCAAATAAGAACTTCGGCACAAACCATTGCGGACTTCGCATGGAAAGACAGACTTTGCTTGCAATCCGCGCTGACTCAACGGCCACATCACACGCTGAATTACCGCCACCGATCACCAGTACATCTTTACCACGCCATTCTTCATTCACGCCTTTAAAATCATGCGAATGCATGAATTTTCCTGTGAATTTACCATTAAGTTCTGGATATTTTGGATCCCAATGATGACCATTACTGACCATCAGTGCGCTGAAGATTTCTGCTTGTAGTTTACCTGTCGTATCAGTGAATTCTACTTTCCAATCGCCTGATGGCAAGCGGCTCACATGATTCACGGTGGTGTCAAAACGAATATGATCATAGACCCCAAAATGCTTCGCATACGACTCAAAATAAGCTTGTAGCTGGTTATGTTTTGGATAATCAGGATAATCTTTTGGCATTGGAAAATCTTCATATTCCGACCAGACTTTAGAGCTGATGATATGAGTATTTTCATAGACACTAGAGTGTCCAGTTTTGGAGTTAAATACCCAGTTTCCGCCGACTTTATCATTCTTCTCAAACAAAACCACATCTAATCCAGCCTCGATACAGTTCTTCCCAGCAGTAATACCACTCGGGCCAGCACCAATCACACAAACACGCTTATTTGATTTCACTGCGTTATCCTTTTTAAGCAACCATTGAGATGACTTTCACATGTGATGAATTAAGGGAAATCTTATCGATCAACCATTGGTTCAAGACTAATACGAATATATATTCGCATTCAATTCGCGTTTAAATTGCATCTGATCGCCCATAAAAAAAAGCAGCCCTTAGGCTGCTCTTTCATTCAATAACAATGGATCAATGACGTAATTCTTTACGCAGAATCTTACCGACATTACTCTTTGGCAACTCATCCATAAACTCGATGTATTTCGGACGTTTATAGCCAGTCAGATTGTCATTGATATACACTTTAAGTTCGGCTTCCGTCAAACTTGGGTCTTTTTTCACGACAAACAGTTTTGGCACTTCGCCACTCTTTTCGTCTGGTACACCAATTGCCGCAGCTTCAAGAACTTTTGGATTATTGGTAATGACTTCTTCAATTTCGGCTGGATAGACGTTAAAGCCTGAAACCAAGATCATATCTTTTTTACGATCAACGATCTTGATATAACCACGTTCGTCCATCACGCCAATATCACCAGTACGGAAATAACCATCAGCAGTCATGACCTTAGCGGTCTCATCTGGACGCTGCCAATAGCCTTTCATCACTTGAGGTCCACGAATCGAAATTTCGCCACGCTCACCCATTGGCACTTCTTTACCATCATCATCCAACATTGCGACATCAGTTGATGGAAATGGAATACCAATCGTGCCTGTATACGCGGTGATATTGACAGGATTTGCGGTTGCAGCAGGTGAGGTTTCCGATAAGCCATACGCTTCTACAATCGGTTTACCTGTGACTTTTTGCCATGCTGCTGCGGTCGAAGGCAGAACTGCCATACCACCACCCAGTGCCAACTTCAGATTTGAAAAATCTAATTTCTGGAAATCTTCGTTATTGACCAATGCATTGAACAACGTGTTCACCGCAGGCAGAATCGAAGGCTTGTACAAGCCAATTTCCTTGACCAAACCAGGAATATCGCGTGGATTTGGTACCAGAATGGTCAGCATTCCTTTTTGTAAACCAAACATCGCACACACTGTTAATGCAAAGATATGATACAGCGGCAACGCACAGAGGATTGCGCCCTGTTCTTTTAGATCATCTGCACCAAAGACGGAGCTAAAAAAGGCATCAGCTTGCAGAACGTTACTGACCAGATTGGAGTGCGTGAGTTCTGCGCCTTTGGAAACGCCTGTCGTACCGCCTGTATATTGCAATACTGCGGTATCACTTAAACCGACGATAGGACGCTTATATTTACGCGCACTGACTTTACCAAGCGCATCTTTGAAGTTGACTGAGCCTGCAATCGACCAGCTAGGCACTTGCTTACGCACATTACGCACAACAAAGTTGACGATAGTCCCTTTCACCAAACCCAGCATCTCGCCTACGCTTGCCACGATGACACGCTTCACAGGGGTATTGGCAACGATTTCTTGCAAAGTCGATGCAAAATTTTCAAGGACGATAATGACTTCCGCACCAGAATCTTTAAGTTGATGCTCAAGTTCGCGCGCGGTATACAGCGGATTAACATTCACCAACACATAACCTGCACGTAGAATCGCAAGCACAGAAATCGGATATTGCAGTACGTTCGGCATCATCACTGCAACGCGTGCGCCTTTTTTAAGGCCTAATGATTGTAAATATGCAGCAAACTGGCGGCTATTTTTATCCAGTTCATTATAGGTCATCCGTTTTTCCATACATACAAACGCATCACGCTTGCCATACAGTTGTATCGCACGTTCAAACTGATCAATGAGCGAGGTATTACTCGCAGGCAATACGATTTCGTGTGGTGTCCCTGCGGGATATGAATCAAACCAAGGCTTATTTGTCATACTGATTCTCTCTTTGCTGGCATATTCAGATTTGATTATTTAACGATATCCACAAATGAAAAGTTATCGTTATCAATCAGGCATTGGTTTTTAAAACTAGGATGTATTGACATTTAATTTTTCAAAGAAAATTTCTTCGTGAGATCAAACGTCAATACGCCCTATTCTTATTCCTGTATTTAGAATAAAAATTCCGCGCAACTTAACAAAAAAAACTCTCAATCACATTAGCAAGATCAATCAAAAGCATGACTAATTCGTCACGACACATCCATGTGATTTAATATTAAGTCTCGTTCGAGTCTAACGCATTCCACCCAAAAACCACAGCAAGCACGACAAAAACACTACGCCATTTGCATGCTTTCAGCTTTCTGATAGCCACGAGGTAGCAGATGACCGCGCTGACCACGTTTGCCTGAGTAATGCGCAACATCCGCTTCTTTGAGCGTGAGTGGACGCGAACCCGACATGACCACGAGCGATGCACCAGCGACTAAACCAACCATCGCGCGGACTGTTTCGTGGCTTTCTAACGCAATGAGTTTATTTCCCTTACCGCGATTCATCACAGGTAAATCGGCAAGTGGATAGATCAATAAACGTCCACTGGATGACAGCACTGCAATCCGATCAGCATCCGTTGGCAAGGACAAGACAGGCATTAATTCACTGCCTTCGGTCAATGTCACCACTGTTTTTCCTGCTTTCACCGTACTATCAAGTGCTGACATCGTACTGACAAAGCCATAGCCTTGATTACTTGCCAATAGAATGGATTGTGTATCCTCGCCCATCACGACTTCGACAAAACGTGAACCCGCAGGTGGCGCAAGTTTGGTCGTCACAGGTTCGCCTTGACCTCTCGCTGATGGCAAATTCGCTGCGGGTAATGCATAGCTGCGACCCGTGTTATCCAGCAAGTATACCCGCTGATTACTCTTACCTGTGCAATGACTTAAATATTCATCACCTGCTCGATAATTCAGGGCTTTGACATCAATATCCGTACCTTTTGCCGCACGAATCCAGCCTGAATGTGACAGCACCACTGTGATTGCTTCGGCAGGACTTAAATCTGATTCTTTGAGCTCAACAGCTTCATCACGCTGCACAATCGGAGAGCGACGATCATCACCGTGTTTTTTGGCATCTTCTTGCAACTCTTCGATGATTAATCCGTTCAATAATTCTGGATTATTCAAATATCCACGAATTTTCGCAGCCTGTAATTCAAGCTCTTCTTGTTCACGGCGAATTTCCATTTCTTCAAGTTTCGCCAAATGACGCAGTTTCAGATCCAGAATTGCATCGGCTTGAATCTCGGTCAAACCAAAATGCGCCATCAACTCCGCACGCGGATGATCTTCTTCACGGATAATCCGAATGACCGTATCAATATCTAAATACGCAATCAGCAAACCGCCCAAAATATGTAGGCGTTTTTCAATTTTATCGAGCGAGTGAGTCAAACGACGACGCACCGTTTGCTTACGATAATCAAGCCATTCAAGCAGAATCGTCCGAATCGACTTCACTTGTGGGCGACCGTTCAGCCCAATCATATTCAGATTGACGCTATAACTGCTTTCAAGCTTAGTTGTCGCAAACAAATGACTCATCACCGCATCCGCATCAACACGATTCGAACGCAAAATAATCACAATCCGTGTTGGATTTTCATGATCAGATTCATCACGCAGATCAGTAATCAACGGCAGTTTCTTCGCCTGCATTTGCTCAGCGATTTGCGCGATGACTTTTGCACCCGACACCTGATACGGCAAATCGGTAATGACGATTTCGCCTTTTTCCACATGATAGATCGCACGTGCACGATAGCTACCACGACCTGTCATTTGAATTTTTAGCAGATCTTCTGGGCTACTGACAATTTCAGCGCGTGTCGGTAAATCAGGGCCAGGAATATAAGTCGCAAGTTTTTCATCCGATAAATTCGGATTTTTCAGCAGAGCAATCGTACCTTTTACCACTTCACGCAAATTATGCGGTGGAATATCTGTCGCCATCCCAACTGCGATACCCATCGTGCCGTTGAGTAAAATATTCGGCAATCGCGCAGGCAAAGTCACAGGTTCTTGCAGCGAACCATCAAAATTATCCTGCCACTCGGTTGTCCCCTGACCGAGTTCATTGAGCAGTAATTCACTATACGCTGAGAGCTTCGCTTCGGTATAACGCATTGCCGCGAAGGACTTTGGATCATCAGGTGAACCCCAATTCCCTTGCCCATCGACAAGTGGATAACGATAGCTAAATGGCTGTGCCATCAGCACCATCGCTTCATAACACGCACTATCACCATGGGGGTGATATTTTCCGAGAACGTCACCGACCGTACGCGCAGACTTCTTAGGTTTACCTGAGTTTTTCAGACCCAGTTCACTCATCGCATAAACAATCCGACGCTGTACAGGCTTCAAGCCATCGGCAACATGCGGCAGCGCACGATCCATGATGACGTACATGGCGTAATTCAGGTAAGCCTGTTCGGTAAACTCCGCAACAGACCGACTTTCGGTCGCAAGGTTCAAATTGCTCATGCGCTATCCATTTTCAATTGTTCTGCATACTCCTTCCCCATTAGGGGGAAGGCTGGGATGGGGGTGCTTTTTATTTTCCAATAAGCAAAAGATTTATGCTCAGCCTATTCCAAACTCAGATCGGCTCATTACTTCGCCAAAAATTCCGCAGTCGTCAGCGCACCATGCTTACGTAACAGTTCAACGGTTTCACGCTCTTCTGGCAGCGCTTGATCCCAATCAATCAGATCATAATCCACATCAAAATACAGATCACAAATCGAAGACAGAATCGTCATGCCTTCATCATCACGCTTGTTCGGATCGACTTTATGATCCAACAGCGTTTGCACAACAGGAACACATGCCGCGCTTGCTGCATCCCACAATGGACCAAAGAATTCTTCTGCATCCCACAGATGCAAATTCGCTTTTGCATCAATCAATGCCTGCAAAATCGCCTGATATGGTGCAAGTAAACGACTCTTTTGACCTTCATCAAGAGGTTCTTCAGTTTCATAACCATTCAGAACCGCTTCCCACCAATCAAATAAACGATCACAAATTTGTGTCGCAGGTGGGCCATATTCTTCATCAATAAAATTCGGATCGACACCTTGTGCAAGCAGGGCTTTGACCTGCTCAACGTCGAGAGCTTGGATTGCTGCAGTCAGTGCAGTTTGTTGATCAGTGATCATAATGATTCTCTAAAAAATGTTTCGCTAAAAATGAAGTATCAATGAGACTCATACATGGTATATCGCAATGATTAAATGCCGGTTATAGCATAAGTTTATAAAAACACATCCTTAATCCCATTAAAACTCAATACTTTTTACCATAAGTTTATAAAAAAATTTATAGGATAAGTTTATAAAAATCCCTGTCCATTCTCTTTTTAGACTATCATAGCCCAGTCCATTTGAATATAAATGTAAATCTGGACTTAGATCATCAAATGCTACCCGAAGAAGGTCCATGGATATCAATACCAGTCCAAGCAACCAATAGTGTCATTTACCATCCTCTTATCTTGAACAGACGACCATGATCGCCCTCATCATGTAATGTCACGACGATCTCGTCAGGTAAAAATACTGGAGCGGCACCATCTGCTCGTACAGGTAGATCCGAATCAATTAAGGTTATAACTGGTTGTAGCCCTAAATCTGTGTACCGCCGAATTACGGTTAAGAGATTTTCTTTTTTACGGTCGTCCAAAGATTCAAACACACCATCGTGATACACGAATTGCGGGAATTTTTCATCAAGATGTGCTCGAAGCACCGCTAAATCGAAAGCAACACACAATAATTTACGATAAGTATGACCAAGATCAGCACTAGTTGCATTGCCTGACTCATCCAAAATTTCTGCTTTGAATTCAAGATGACCTGCTTGATTCGGTGCCACACTCAATAGAGCTTTCCGGTCTATGACCTCTTCGACGATCTCACTGAAAAAAAGTCGGATTGCTGAAAATAGACTACCTTGATCCGAATTCTGCTTTTCAACGTCCGCTTCAATCCGCACTTGTAAATGACTACAGTCCTCTGTCAGTGCTCTGATCTCTGTCCGAAGCTCTTGAAGTCTATGCAAATGTCTCTTCTGATTTTCCAGCAAATTAATGTCAGCTCTCAGCGTAACCATTTCATCAGTGAATTGTTTGTATTTGTTGAAGACATCAGTACCGCTTAGGAATGAAAGCATGTCAGAACGCTTTTTACCTAAAATGTTTAACTCTGAGTTGAGTTGTTTAAGTCTAGTTTCAATCTCCACAAACTCTTCTTGTAAATAACCACGCCGCTCGTCAGTAATGGCACGATTAAATGCGATTAGTTGTTGAAAATCCTTCTTTATCTGACCTTGGAACAAGATACCAACTTCGCTAAACAGGCGTTGTGCATCATCTGGATCAAATAGAATTTGATCTTCTCCCAGTGAGGCCTGAATTTTCTTTTTGTTCTGGCTTAGAGAATAGCGCTCAGAGTTAAGTGCAGCAATGTGCTCATCTACCTCATTAACCACTTGCTTCGTGTAATCTTTGTCTTCTGTACGGAAGTCAAAGGCATCCAATAGCTTCTGTTTCTTCTCAGCATCCTTTTGTTTAAGTAGAAGAATACCTTCAATCTTACTAATATCTACGACCGACCCACCTAATTCATTTTTAATGGTCTCTTCAACTTCTTTCTTCTTAGCGAGTTGTTGCTCTTTTTCGTAGTGCTGAACTATAAGGTCTGAATCAAAACCCAGCATATGAGCCAGGAAAGGCTTCCAATCGGCATGCTTGGAAGCAAACTTCTTAAGTTGGAATACTTCGCGGAAGTCTTCTTGCGAACGAAGTAAATATCCAATTATCTTGCGATATGACCACGGCTTAAGCGCACGCCAATCTAGCAAGCCATCGAGTAGTTCACGTGCCCGTTCAAATGGAACGTCCTGATGGTCCCATCCTGCAAGTGGCAGTAATGAAAAGTCTTGATAACCAGCCTCATGTTTTTTAAAACTGACCTTTGTTGCGTCCTTAACACTACGGCGAATGGTGATGAACGAAGCATCTTCCAGTTCAATCTCAAGAAGAAAGATAAACTC
>JAGWUI010000072.1 GCA_028868515.1 Gammaproteobacteria bacterium | reverse complement strand
AGCGGTATCAACAGGCTTAAGTAATACGAATAGTTCTGTATCAGCAGTATCAACAGGCTTGAGTAATACAAACAGTTCAGTGTCATCAGTATCGACGAACTTAAGTAGTGTCTCTGCAAGTTTGAGCAGTGTTTCAACAGGCTTAAGTAATACGAATAGTTCAGTGTCAGCGGTATCGACAGGCTTGAGTAATACAAACAGCTCTGTATCAGCAGTATCGAGTGGCTTAAGTGATACAAATTCGACAGTATCAAGTATTAGTTCAAGCTTAAGTGGATCGTCGAGTGCGATTTCGGCGGTATCAACAGGCTTAAGCAATACAAATAGCTCAGTATCTAGCATTAGCTCTAACTTGAGTTCTGTATCGAGTGGCTTGAGTACAACAAATGTTTCGCTTTCAGCAATTAGCACGAACTTGAGTTCGGTTTCTAGCGGCTTGAATGTAACGAATACTTCTCTGTCTGGAGTGAGTACCAACTTAAGCAGCGTATCGAGTGGTTTAAGTCATGCTAGTTCGTCGATATCAGCGGTCAGCACTGGACTCAGCACAACCAACTCGGTCGTGTCTTCAATCTCGAGTGGTTTAAGTAATACCAACTCAACGGTATCGTCGATTAGCAGTGGCTTGAGTACGGTGGTTAACACTGTCACCAATATTCAAAATACGGGTGTGATTGGCGGATCGGCGACGGGAACGAATGCGGTTGCAGCAGGATCGAACGCAGTTGCTTCTGGCAATAACTCAGTCGCATTGGGTGCAGGTTCTCAAGCAACAGCAAATAACTCTGTGGCTCTGGGTGCGAACTCTGTTGCAGATAGACCGAATACTGTATCGGTTGGTTCAGCGAATAGCCAACGTCAGATCACGAATGTTGCAGCAGGTACAGCACCTACTGATGCGGTTAACGTCAGTCAATTGAATGCGGTTCAAAGCTCATTGAATAAACTGAACGATATCGCATCTCAGGGCGTTGCATCAGCTACAGCGTTGTCGCAGATTCCCGATCTGAATGAGCATCAACGTATGAACATTGGTGTGGGTGTTGGACACTTCAATGGACAAGATGCGATTGCAATTGGTGCGAAATTCCGTGTAGGTGACAATACTCGTGTCAACATTGGTGCGGCTGAATCGGGTGGTAATGCAACAATTGGTGCAGGTATTGGCTACGGTTGGTAATTTAAGATAGATAAAAAAGAGCGCATGATGTCATGCGCTTTTTTTGTATTTAAAAACAGAAATTTCTAGTTTATCAATGTTAAAAGTGGCATATTCAAAGCGGCTTAATCCGCTCGATTTGTAGAAGACAAAAGGAAGGAATGAAAAGAGATGCATAAACGTTTGACAGTCGGAATCTCATTTTTTGTAAGCACTCGCGTTTCTGACATTTGGTCCAATGGTGCAGTGCAAAATATCATTTTCCTTTTTTTACTCCTGAAAAAAATTCCGAGTGTAGAAGAAGTTTTATTGATTAATGCTGGCGACGGGGATGTCCTACCAGAAGGCCTGTTACTCGGTGATATGCCATTACAATTTTATAAAATACATGAGGTTGCAGATCGTCTGGATGTACTGATTGATGGTAATGCTCAAATGTACAACCATGAGATGAAAGTGGTTCAAGATCATGGTGGCAAGGTTGTTAACTATTTGGTCGGTAATGATTTTGTGATTGATATGGAACGCTGCCTCTTTGAGCGACCATCTGGAACGGTATTTAATGGGTTTAAGTACGATTCAGTGTGGACATTGCCTCATCATGAGCGCACTTGTCGTTCATATTTTGAGGTCATGCATCGTTGTTCTGTTGAAATCATGCCTTATATTTGGTCACCGATGTTTCTTCAAAAAGGTATTGATAGTCTCAAAGATCCTTCGTCATTTTTTTATAAACCCTCATCAGAGCCTAAGCGAATTGCAATTTTTGAACCGAATTTGAATGTTGTAAAAACTTGCCATTACCCAATCCTTGTCTGCGAGGAAGCGTATCGCCGCGATAAAAAACTCTTTAAAAATGTCTACGTCACCAATACCTCGCACATGAAAGATAACCAGACGTTCCAGCATTTTATTGGAACGACAGATATGGCGATTGATAAAGTAGCAACCATTGAAGAACGATTCCAAACCCCTTATTTTTTAAGCCAGCACACAGATGTCGTTGTTTCTCACCAATGGGAAAATCAGTTAAATAATCTCTATTTGGATGTCCTGTTTGGTGGTTATCCACTGGTACACAATTCTGAGATGCTCAAGTGTGGTTATTATTATGAGCCTTTTAATGCCAAAGCTGGTGCGGAAGCCTTGCTGGATGCGTTACGTAATCACGATAACAGAATTGATGAGTATAAAGCTGAAGCCGCTGCTTATCTCGCAACAGTCCAGTATGATCATCCAGAGAATATTCGACGTCATGAACAAGCATTGCACGATTTATTTATAGATAAAACAGCGGGATAATATTTTAGGTCAAATGTGCTGGGTGAATTAATTTCAAAAAACTTGATGGATTAATATTGTGAATTTACAGAAAAAACTTGTTGTTGGAATTACTTTTTTTGTCAGTCCAAGCAACACCAGTATTTGGGCGACTGGTGCGATTCAGAATGTCATTTATCTATATTTACTCATGCAACGTGTTCCGTCAGTGGGAGAGGTCATTCTGGTCAATGGCGGAGATAGTGATGTGCTTGCTGACGCGCTCATGCTCAAGGGCGTAGACATTAAAATTGCGCGGTTTCATGAAGTTGTTGATCGTCTTGATGTGCTGATTGAAGCGGGTGCACAAGTTGATCGTGAAAGTATTGCTGAACTTCATCGCCGTGGTGGTAAAGCAGTTGCCTATCGTATGGGCAATGACTTTGTGATCGATATGGAGCGGGTGATCTTCAAGCAGCAGCCTGGTTATTTATTTCAGCAAGTGGGATTTGATGAAATCTGGACGCTGCCGCATCATGAACATACTTGCCGAGCATATTGGGAGATTATGGAGCGTTGTCCTGTCAAAGTTCTGCCTTATATCTGGACACCACTTTTCTTGGATAAAGCAATTGCGGAGTTGTCCGAAGGTCTGAGCTTTGGCTATAAACCTTCGACTGAAAAGAAGAATATTGCGATTTTTGAACCAAACGTCAATGTCGTGAAAACTTGTCATTATCCGCTGTTGGTTTGTGAAGCGGCTTATCGACATGATCCATCTCTGTTTAAATCAATCTATGTCACCAATACCGCAAATATTCGAGAGCATCGTACTTTCCAACATTTTATTGGCACAATGGATATTGGTAAAAATGGGATTGCGACCGTCGAAGATCGCTATTTAACCCCTTATTTTATGTCTGCGCATGCGCAAGTTGTGGTCTCTCATCAATGGGAAAATCAGCTCAATAACCTGTATTTAGACGTACTTTACGGCGGTTATCCACTGATCCATAACTCAGAAATGCTGAAATGCGGTTATTACTATGAGCCATTCAATGCAGAAGCAGGTGCGCAAGTTTTATTAGATGTATTACGTAATCACGATAGCCGAGCCGAGCAGTATGCTGCGGATGCAAAGGCGTTTTTGGCGACAGTACAAGTCGACTATCCTGAGAACATTCATCAATATGAACAAGCATTATTGGGTCTTTTTGCGAATGAATAATCGCATTTTCTGAGTTGTCGTTTGATATTCAATCGTTGTGGAGCGTAAGTTTTGGATTTAGAAAAGGGGCTGACCATTGGGCTAACCGTTTTTGTCGGTTCTGCTAATACCAGTATTTGGGCAAATGGCGCGATTCAAAACTTCATCTTTTTGTATTTGTTGCTGAATAAAATTCCATTCGTCAAAGAAGTGATCTTGGTGAATGGCGGCGATAGTGATGTGATGTCAAATGCACTGATGCTGGATGATTTACCGATTCGTTTGGCACGTCTTCATGAAGTTGAGGATCAGCTTGATCTTCTGATTGAGGGTGGGGCGCAGCTTGATTGGCATACCGTCGCAAATTTCCGAGCTAAAGGTGGCCGCGTCGTAAATTACCAAATTGGTAATAGCTTCGTGATGGATATGGAGACGACTTTATTTAAGCGCGATCCAATGCGTGTTTTTGATGGTGCCGTGATCGATGCAGTCTGGACCTTGCCGCATCATGCCCCGACCTGTCGATCCTATTGGGAAGTGATGCATCGTTGTCCCGTGGAGGTGCTTCCGTATATCTGGTCACCGATGTTTGTCGATAAAACCATCATCAATGTCCCACAAGGTGGACAGTTCGGCTATCAGCCAAGCGAAGGTAAAAAGCGCATCACGATTTTTGAGCCTAACTTAAATGTGGTGAAAAGCTACCACTACCCAGTGCTGGTTTGTGAAGCTGCATATCGTCGAGATCCAACGCGGATTAAGTCTGTATTTGTGACGAATACTGAACATATTAAAACTGATGTCACTTTCCAAAACTTTATGTGCAGTACAGATATTGGTCAAAAAGGCATTGCGACGATTGAAAATCGTTTCCCGATTGCACATTTTCTCGCATTACATACGGATATTGTGGTCGCTCATCAATGGGAAAATCAGCTGAATAATCTATATTTTGATGTTTTATATGGTAATTATCCGCTGATTCATAATTCTGAAATGCTTAAAGGCGGATATTATTATCCATCGTTTGATGCATTGGCGGGGGCAGATGTTTTGCTCGATGTGCTGGCACATCATGATCAGAACCTAGACACTTACCGCGCTGCATCAGAACAATGTGTCGCCAGTGTAAATATTGAACATCCTGATAATATTAAAGCGTATACGGATGCGCTATTGCGAGTATGTCAACGGTAATAAACAGAATTTGAAAGAAATATAAGGAGCAATGGATATGCATGTATGGCAAACGCATTTGGAAGTCAGTGATAACCGTGGTGATGTTTATTTAGAG
Organism: Gammaproteobacteria bacterium; assembly: GCA_028868515.1. Lineage (GTDB taxonomy): Bacteria > Pseudomonadota > Gammaproteobacteria > Pseudomonadales > Moraxellaceae > Aquirhabdus. The sequence continues at coordinate 17 of JAGWUI010000072.1, read as the reverse complement.
AATCCAAGAACGAATTT
>JAGWUI010000071.1 GCA_028868515.1 Gammaproteobacteria bacterium | reverse complement strand
AAATACGCTCAGATAACAACACTTGATCTCGAACAAATGCTACTTGTACAGCTGGTGCATTTGACTTAATCATCCGATCACTGATTTTATTATAGCTATCCTGAATCAAAGGAGCCGCATCACGAATCTGAACACCAACATCATGAACATCGTTCACAACTTCTTCATTGCTCAACATATCCGTTACAGCTTGATTAGTGCTACTCCATGCTTTAAGTACGGTCACCATATCTTCACTGGTTGTACCATAGTTCGCCGTCAAACTATCCAAACGTTCACGAAATTTAGTTTGAGACACAGCCAAACGTTTAAACGCCTGTCCACCACGTCCTGTTGAAGCCTCACTCGCGTTTTTAGCGATCTGCTCAGATAACACTCGCAAATCACCCACGTCATGGATCATCTGGTTACTTTTTGGTACGGTATAAATCAAGTAAGCGAGCGACGATATAACTAATAAAGTCGATACGGCAGCCAAAAACAAGAAAGGTCGAACCCGCTTTGGATCACCAAATGTACCCGCAGTACGATCCAAATAGTTCGTCACACGCTGTTTGAATGCAGAGGCTTTTAAACTCGCCGCATTTTTACTTATTTTCGTCTTTACAACATTAGAACTCATCGCAACCACTCCATATTTATCGCATTGAGTTTATATCCATGCCTCAACCGACGTGAACTCAAGAGCACCTTTGAATAACAAATTCAATCGACCGCTCAAACTTTGAATCACCACCTACCGCACGAAACATGTATCTAAATCAAATCCAAACTTTTGTTGCACACAAAAACCAACACTATAAACTTGCATTCAAATAACGAGGATCAACAGCAAGCTTACTCAACATAAAAATATGCCAATCTTGTTCAGCACGTTTGAAACCACCTTGCAGATACAATCGCATACCCGCTGGCGCATCAACAACTTGGGCATCATAAGAAGCCTTATTAAAATGTTGAATCCCTAAAACCTCATCAACCAATAAACCACTAAAAACTTCATCATGATCAAGGACAATGACTTTGCGCTTAGCATTGTCTATAGCCTGTCCACGTTCAACATTTGCGAACTCAGCCAAATCAACCAAAGGTAATAAACGACCACGGACATTAGACAAGCCAAAAAGCCAGCGGTGCACACCGTGCACTGGCGTATATTCAGGAACTCGAAGGACTTCAGCCACTTCACCCAAAGGGGAAACATAACGCTTCCCACCCAACACAAAGGCTACGCCAGACCAGCGATCTTCTTGACTTTCCTGTCCCTGCTGAATTCGCTGCCGCCCTTTCTCTGAAAGACGCAGCAGCTGAATAAATCCTTTAGCAGCCATAGCTTCACTATCCCAAGTTTCAATCGTATGGTTATTATTAATAAAAAACCCTTACAACTATTGCGGCAAGAGCTTACCAATCACTTCCATCAAGTTGGCTTCATCCACTGGTTTAGTCAGATAATCTTTTGCACCCTGACGTCGACCCCAAACGCGATCAGTTTCCTGATCCTTCGTACTCACAATCACAACAGGAATATTACTGGTATCAGCGCCACGAGTGATCTGCCGTGTCGCCTGAAACCCATTCATGCCAGGCATCACTACATCCATCAAAACCAAATCTGGTTTCTCTGCCAATGTCATTGCGACACCATCTGCACCATTCGTTGCTTCAAGCACAACATGACCATTACGCTGTAGCATTTCACGAAATCGGAATGTCTCAGTTGGGGAATCATCGACCACTAAAATTTTTGCCATCACAAAATCCTTTTTCGATTTTTACGCGGTAGTTGCAGACACATGCTGACGAATTGCACTAAATAGCTCTTCCTTGCTAAAAGGCTTCGTCAAATAATCATCCGCACCAACGATTCTACCTTTAGCCTTATCGAAGAGTCCGTCTTTTGAAGACAGCATAATCACAGGTGTTTTTTGGTAAGCAGGATTATTCTTAATCAGTGCACAAGCTTGATAGCCATCTAGACGTGGCATCATAATATCAACAAAGATAACATCTGGGCGAGTATCAGCAATTTTCGCCAATGCGTCGAATCCATCTACTGCAGTATGAACAGTACAACCTGCTTTTTGTAGAAGAGTCTCAGCAGTACGACGAATCGTTTTAGAATCATCGATCACCATTACCTTCAACCCATCAAAATTCTCTTCCATTTTATTCATCTTCCTGATTGTACAAAATCACAAATTGATGCTTATGCAATGACTGCACACAAACTTATGCAACCTTCACGACATACATTAGCCTAGCATAAAACGTTCGGCGCGACTAAACCAGCATTTCAATCATTTTTATTTTCTTTTTATCGCACCAGTTCACACAATATGTCAATTCAATCTTCTTTTCAATTAAAACTAATACTTGTAGATACGCTTCCACCATACTATTCTTACTCAATTACATGCACAATTTCGACTATGCAGATAGAATTTCAGGATGAGAAGGCGGCACATGCTTACCAGACAAGAATACGTCACCGAAATGAGTTCTACGTTATCCACATCCAAGGATAAAGTTTTGACCACAAAAGTAAAGACTAAAAAACCTCGAGCACATGTGGCTTCAATGACGCAATTCGGTTCAAAGCGCTCATCTAGAAATTTATTTAAAAGAATAATGGTGATTAGCACAGAGATCTTAGCGCTCACGTTAATGATCGCCTCTACTTCGTACGCCGATGTTGTTCGTTGGTATCGTTACTACGATAGTCGCGGCATTCCTACAATCAGCAGCACCGTGAGTGAACAACACTTACAACAAGGTTATGATGTACTCGATAGCCGCATGCAATTGATTCGCCACTACCCTCCATTCTCAGCGGACAAGTACGCGCAACAACAAGTTCTTCGGGAACAGGCGATTGCCAAGAAAATTAGTGATCGTCACTTACAAGAAACATACGTTTCCTCAACTCGCGCAGCAACACAACGAGATCGCGAAATCAGTAATATTGATGAGCAAATTCAACGCAGTGGAATAGAATCCAAACATTTATCGGACAGTCTAAACGCGAACATCGCCTCTGCTGCAAATTTTGATCGAGAAAATAAACCTATTCCTGCGGCACTCAAAGCTCAACTTAATAAAAATAAAGTACTCCTCAGTCAATCAAATGCAAATATTGCAGCACTTAAAGCGAAACGAGATCAAACCAACAAACAATTTGATGACGCTATTGCTCAACTTAAAGTCATAGAGGCTCAAGGTAACAAACCAGATGCATCCCCTACCCCTTAATCCGCAATTTCCGATTGATGTGATTGATATTAACCATCAAGTTTCTAATGACATCAATCGCCAGAAAGTACATGACTGAGCTGAGCTAAGATATAATTCACTCAAGCGATTAATTTTTATTATTGACTGACACAGGATACCTCTATGAATAGTGCAGCTACAAAAACGCGTCACGTTCGCCTACTCATTCTTGGCTCTGGCCCTGCTGGTTATAGTGCTGCAGTATATGCTGCCCGCGCCAACCTTAAGCCTGTTTTGGTAGCCGGAATGCAAATTGGCGGTCAGTTGACAACAACCGTTGAAGTGGATAACTGGCCAGGTGATGCGCATGGCCTGACAGGTCCTGCGCTGATGGAGCGGATGCAAGAACATGCCGAACGTTACGGCACTGAAATCATTTATGACCATATCAATGAAGTCGATTTATCTCAGCGTCCATTTCGTTTGAAAGGTGATATGGAAGAGTTCACTTGTGACGCGCTCATTATCGCAACAGGTGCAACAGCTCAATACCTAGGTTTAGAGTCCGAACAAGCTTTTGCTGGACGTGGAGTCAGCGCATGTGCAACTTGTGATGGATTTTTTTACAAAGGACAATCTGTCATGGTCGTCGGTGGTGGCAACACTGCCGTCGAAGAAGCTTTGTATTTATCAAACATCGCAAGCCATGTGACCCTCGTTCATCGCCGAGACAAAGTAAAGTCTGAAAAAATTCTTCAGGACTTACTGTTTGAACGCGAAAAAGAAGGAAAAATTTCCATCTTGTGGAACAACCAAGTCGATGAAATTTTGGGCGATGATGCAGGTGTGACCAATGTACGTTTAAAGAGTACGGCAGACGGCTCAGCCAAAAATGTTGATGTACAAGGTGTCTTTATTGCGATTGGTCATAAGCCAAATACAGCCATGTTTGAAGGACAATTGGAGCTACACAACGGCTACATCGTCGTCAACAGCGGCACAAAAGGTAATGCAACACAAACCAGCATTCCTGGCGTTTTTGCGGCAGGAGATGTCGCCGACCACATCTATCGCCAAGCGATTACGTCTGCAGGTTCAGGCTGTATGGCTGCACTGGATGCTGAACGCTTCCTTGATGGTCAATGATTACTAAGTGATCAATGAATGATAAATTGTCATATTCATTTTACCCATTCAATGCACTCCGAATGAGTAGAATGACATGACAATTTCATCACGACTACCGCCTAGCAATTGGCAATTCCCCGACCCGATCCAAGCCGATCCAAATGGAGAGGGATTGGTTGCGGTTGGGGCTGATCTTGCGCCAGAAACTATTCTAGCGGCATATCAAAAAGGAATATTTCCATGGTTTAGCGGCGATGATCCTATTTGTTGGTGGAGCCCAGAACCGCGTTGTATTATTTTGCCAGAAACCTTTAAACCCTCCAAAACGCTCATTCGCACGATCAAAAAAAACCAATATACTCTTTCACTGAATCACTGCTTTACTACTGTCATGCAAGCCTGCGCAGATGCACGTGCTCATGCAGAAGGCACATGGATTAGCCCAGATATTATTCAAGGTTATAGTGGCTTACACGCGGCAGGACTCGCACACAGTATCGAAGTCTGGAGTGCCAATCCCGCCCCATCCGAAGAAAGCATACTGGTCGGCGGTTTGTACGGTGTCCAGCTGGGCCGCGCATTCTTTGGCGAGTCAATGTTCAGCAAGCAAACG
>JAGWUI010000014.1 GCA_028868515.1 Gammaproteobacteria bacterium | reverse complement strand
CACTATCAGGCAGATTCCTAGGCATTACTCACCCGTTCGCCGCTATCTAAAGTACAAGTACTTTAAACCGCTCGACTTGCATGTGTTAAGCCTGCCGCCAGCGTTCAATCTGAGCCATGATCAAACTCTTCAGTTTAATTTTTACATAGTGCCTAAAGGGCACAAATCTTGGCTCATCTTTCACTAGCTAAACTAATAGCTTTAATCGTTACTGCTTCATTTCAAAATGAATTGCGAGTAATTTTCACTAATTACTAAATGATAATTTTTCCATTCGTAACCAGCAAAAATCCACACAAGTTATTCTTCACAAATTCTTAAAGAGTCTTTCGTAAAATCAAACACAACACCCAAAAGGATAATGTTTTCTTGATCTTACCCGCTGTATCCATCTTCTAGATCACCGCGGTAGGAGGCGTATTCTACAGTAGTTTTACTCAGTGTCAATCAATTTTTTAATCTATTTTTAAGCTCACAACCGCAAACTTAATTTCAACCAAACACCGACTCACACAGCAACAAAATCAACCGCAAAAACCACCACAAATTCACTAAGCTATTGTTTAATCTACTTATTTAAAAGCACATCACCGTCGCTGTGGGGTGCATTCTATACTTTTATCTCAACCTGTCAAACCTTTTATTTGTTTTATCGCTCACTTGGATGCTTTGTAAGCGAAATCCCACTACATTGTACGATTTTGACTCAAATTAGGGATATTTAGACTAAAAAATCAGAAATAGCCCAAAGGAAGGAGATAGTAGTCAGTATTACTTTTTTCAGAATCATTCAATTTTTTTTGGATCTTCTTTTTTATTAGCCAGCTAAGAAGTCACCTAGGACACGAACAAATTTGCGAGGTTCATGAAAAAATGGTGCATGACCAGAATCATCAAACTTCACAACGTTGACGTTTTGCGCACAATCTGCGATGTGCATTTGGCCTTTAGGATGATACAACCGAGAGCTCATTCCAACGATTTGCGTGATGGGAGTCGTGCATGTTTTTAAGCTAGCGCGATAATCATGCCCTTCGCCACTATATGCCGCGAAGTAAGCACGAAGATGATCAACTCGCGTCAACGGCAACTTATTGGATAACGGCAAAAAAGCAAGAATAATGGGTTTAAACCAAGTTTTAAGAAAAGGCTCACCGCTTAACAAAGTATGGATTTGCTGAAGCTTGTCAACAATAGATCCCCGCATCAATGCAGGAATATCTCCTAAGTAGGTCGCCGAAGGATATTGTTCGAGCAGTATATTTGCTTCACGCATAAGCTTAAATAATGATTCTTGTTGCGCGCCAAGCAAACCATAAGACCAGTCGGCTTGATTACGGATACAAGGTGTTTGATCGATATGTAGATAACGCTTTACACGCTCAAACTGCCCTGCACGCTGTAAATGCATCGCGGTGGTCGCCCCTAAAGAGTAACCAACTAACAGCATGTCTTTGAGTTTAAAGTGGCTAATGACGTCTTGGACGTCTTCCATATGATTTTGGAAAACATCGGCTTGGTTAAATGCCAAATTTGCAGACAGTCCTAAACCGCGCAAATCTGGTAAATAGAAACGATAGCGAAATGCGTACGGTGCAATCATGGGTAACCAATGACTTGCACTCATGCCTAAGCCAGGAAGCATCAATACTGATTGCCCCATACTCGAACCAAATACACGCACCTGAAGTTGCTCTGCATCGCGCAAAGGGACTGCAACAGTATGGGTAAATTCGTCAAATATCTCGCGAACGATGGCAAGTGGCATTTTTCTTATATCCAAAGATCAAAATAGAGATCAATTAAAACCAAGCTGAAAGTATAGCTTGTCAAAAAACAAGGTTTATATCTGCTTTGTTAAAATTTGATGCTATACCACTACCTATTTTGACCGATAGAAATTAATGCTTCTCTGCCTGTTGCTGACGCCACATTGCAGCGTATACACCATCCTTCAGCAATAAGCTGGCATGTGAGCCTCGCTCAACGATTTGCCCATCTGCCATGACTAGAATCTCATGAGCATCCACAATGGTGGATAAGCGATGAGCAATCACTAAAGTCGTATGCCCACGACTGACTTCCTTCAAATTCGATTGAATTTCGCGTTCGGTATGCGTATCGAGTGCACTGGTCGCTTCATCAAACAAGAGAATCGCTGGATTCTTCAAAATTGTTCGTGCAATCGCAACGCGTTGTTTCTCGCCCCCAGAGAGTTTCAGTCCCCGCTCACCAACAACGGTGTCATAACCATCTGGCATGGCTAAAATAAAGTCATGAATATGCGCAAGCTTTGCGGCTTGTTCGACTTCTGCGGCAGTTGCTGAAGGATTGCCATAAGCAATGTTGTAGCGAATCGTGTCATTAAACAAAACCGTATCTTGCGGCACGATACCTAATGCAGCACGCAAGGACTCTTGCTGTACGGTACGAATATCTTGACCATCAATTAGAATTGCACCGTCATTGACATCATAAAAACGAAATAGCAAACGACTTAAGGTCGATTTTCCCGCACCCGATGCACCAACAACAGCTAAGGTCTGCCCTGCTGGAATGCTAAAGCTCACACCGTTTAGAATCTGACGACGTGGATCATAGCCAAACTGCACATTCTTAAACTCAACCTGACCACCTGTGATGGTTAATTTTGGCGCATTAGGCACATCGGCAATTTCACGATTGACTGCAAGCAACTCAAACATTTTTTCCATGTCAGTAAAGGCACGTTTAATCGCACGATAGACAAAGCCGAGACCATTGAGCGGTGCATAAAGTTGTAGTAAATAACTATTTACCAGAACAAAATCGCCAATCGTCATTTTTCCTGCATGAATGCCTTGAGCCGCCATCCACATCATGATGGTCAGACCAACCGAAATAATGAAACCCTGCCCCACATTAAGCAGCGACAAACTGGATTGACTTTTCACTGAGGAATCTTCTAGTTTTTTCAGCAAGCTATTATATTTACCTGCTTCTAAAGCTTCATTGCCAAAGTATTTAACAGTTTCAAAATTCAATAATGAGTCAATCGCTTGCGTATTCGCGCGGCTTTCGTCTTCATTCATTTCCCGATAAAACTTGGTGCGCCATTCGGTAATGGTAAAGGTAAAAATCAAATAAGCCGCAACGGTCATTAATGTGACTAAGGCAAACCAGCCATTAAAGAGCTTCCATAAAATAACTGTCACCAATCCAATTTCAAACAACGTTGGCACGAGACTAAATAATAAATAAGACAACAGCGTATCAATCGCACGAGTCCCACGTTCGATTGAGCGGTTCACGCCACCTGTTTGCCGTGATAAATGAAATCGGAGTGATAAACGATGCAAATGATCAAAGACTTTGACACCAACCACGCGAATCACATGCTGTTGTACGCGCGCAAATACGGTATCGCGCAATTCTGCAAAAAGTAGCGCCATCACGCGAGTCATACCATAGGCGATAATCAGTGCAACAGGCACAACAAACACGGCAGGATGCTTTACATTAGACGTTACACTGAGCGCATCAATCGCATGCTTGTAGAGAATCGGTAAATAGCTCGTCGTCAATTTGGCGACAAATAAAAGAAGCAGCGCAACCACGACACGAACACGCAAACCCCGTTCATGTTCAGGCCATAGATACGGCACTAACGATTTAATAATCGCAAACCCGCTCATTTCCTTTGCATGTTGGGGTAGCTGTAATGCTGAGTCTGACTTTGTATGATTCGACGATGAGGGAGTATTCAAAATAAGCTACAATTTAATTGAAGTATCTCATCATGATATGGGCTATTTTGAATAAAGCGAACGTTAAAATTAGATTTTTTCGCATCATCACGGTCTGATCTGATGCTTTTGTAATAAAATAGCAAAAGCCGTCCGCATATTTTGAAATCGGAAAATGGTTTTTCATCAAGAATGTGAGGAACACAGTGACAGGTAAAATCCTAAATATTCCAAATATCCTCACGCTATCGCGGATTGCGCTTATTCCAGTCTTTTTGCTGATCGCTTACTGGCCACCTGCAATTGGTATTGCGGGACATTCTGGTAGTTTGCTACGCCATGTTGTACTTGCCAGCCTGTTTGCTTTGGCAGCAATCACGGATTGGCTGGATGGTTATCTCGCACGTGTGATGAACCAAAGCTCTGCATTTGGGCGTTTTCTGGATCCTGTTGCAGATAAATTGATGGTTGCGGCATCGTTGGTTGTACTGGTGCAATGGCAGCCTAATGTGTATATGGCCTTCGCTGCAATCGTGATTATTTCACGGGAAATTACCGTTTCAGCACTCCGCGAATGGATGGCTGAACTCGGCAATCGTGCGAGTGTTGCGGTTTCTATGGTGGGTAAATTAAAAACGACCTTTCAGCTCATTTCGATTACTGTATTTCTCTTGAATATCGATAAGCTCGCCATCTTGTCTTATAGCCTGCTGTATATCGCAGTGCTTTTAACCTTATGGTCGATGATGATTTATCTCAAGGCCGCGTGGCCTTATCTGAAAGAAGAATAAATTTCACTTTTAACTCGCTAAACCTGTCGCATTGCTCAGTGTATCCAGTTGTATCGTCGATACAATTGGATACAACTCACGATACATCGGCTAGAAATAAAAAGCTCCCTCAAATTACAGGGAGCTTTTTTAATGGAGGCTTGAAATACTTAGCCTTTCAAAGCCGCTAACACTTTGCCATGCAAACCACCAAAGCCACCATTGGACATGATTACAACGACATCACCATCAGTTGCTTCAGCTTTGACACGGTTAATAATCGTATCTAGATCATTCGCCACTTGTGCAGAATTGGTTGCGGCATCGACGACAGGCTGTAAATCCCAATCCAATCCAGCAGGCTGATACCAGATCACTTGATCAGCCACGCGAGCTGATTCCGCGAGTTGTGCTTTGAAATTACCCATGCGCATCGTATTTGAGCGCGGCTCGATAATTGCCCACAAACGACGATTACCAATTTTTTTGCGAATACCGTCAAGGGTCGTTTCAATGGCGGTTGGATGATGTGCGAAATCATCATAGACATCGACACCGCGTACCGTCCCGAGTAGCTCCATACGACGCTTCACGCCACCAAAGTTCGACAACGCAAGACATGCCTGTGCAGGTTCAATATCAATGTGATGCGCCGCAGCAATCGCAGCAATACCATTAGCCACACTATGAAGACCTGTCATTGACCATGTCACCGTTCCAACTTCTTTGCCTTGATAATGCACGGTAAATGAGCTGCCATCTTCGGATTTCAAGACAGCTTGCCATTCAGCTTGGCTGTTTTTAGGAGTATTGGCGGTTTGAATTGCTGTTTTATGTGTCGGAGTCCAGCAGCCCATTGCTAACACTTCATCCAATGACGCCACGCCTTCAGGCAGAATAATTTGTCCACTGCTTGGGATTGTACGAACTAGATGGTGGAATTGTTTTTGGATCGCTGCAAGATTATCAAAGATATCCGCATGATCGAATTCAAGATTATTCAAAATCACCGTGCGTGGATGATAATGGACAAACTTCGAACGCTTATCAAAGAACGCTGAATCGTACTCATCCGCCTCAACCACAAAGTAATCTTTGCCACCAGTTTTGCTGCCACCCAAACGAGCACTATGGGTGAAACCGAGTGGTACACCGCCAATCAGAAACCCTGGATTCAAACCCGCCTGTTCTAGAATCCATGCAACCATCGTCGTCGTTGTAGTTTTGCCATGCGTTCCAGCAACGGCCAAAACATGCTTGCCATGCAGCACATGATCTGCCAAAAACGCAGGGCCAGAGGTATAGGCTAAACCTGCATCAAGCATATATTCAACCGCTGGAATACCACGTTTCATCGCATTACCCACGATGACCAAATCAGGATGAGGCTGTAAATGACTTGCCTCATAGCCCTGCATTAAAGTAATGCCTGCATTTTCGAGTTGGGTAGACATCGGCGGATAAACATTTTGGTCTGATCCTGTCACGGTATGACCGAGCTCACGCGCCAGCAGCGCCAAAGACCCCATAAATGTTCCACAAATTCCCAAGATATGCAGATGCATGACCACTCCTCAATTTCCAATATTTGCTGTGTATTCAATTTGCTCCATTGAAGTCCAGAAGCCCTAGCAAATCGAACACCTTGATCGTTTTAATTGGACAGCACGATAGCAAGACAGATCGGTAAAAGATACTATTTCAACGTCGTTGTTTACGATATTGCAGTCAATTCATAGCAAAGCCATTGTCCGAGTATAAAATCCATGCTGAATGCTTTTCTAAACCAGCCTTATTCGCCATTTGCACTGCTGGTTCTATCGAATATTTTTTATGCTTTTTATATTCCAACAGTCGTTTCAACTTGACTATTTATGGGCCGCATTATGTTTATATGGCGCGGTATTCTTTGTGTTTCGGAGTGCTTAAACAGCCCCAGTTTCTCGAAATAATTACTTTACGAAACAAAATAGCGTAAAAAACGCGCGAAATGTCATCGAACACTTGGTTGATGGCGTGAAATACGTCAAACTACGCGGTCTATTTTACAGTCAATTTTGCACGATATCACCATGACCCAATCCGCAGCTTCAACACATTCATCAGACGCAATCGCCAAACCATTGGTGGGCATCATCATGGGTTCGCAATCTGATTGGGCAACTCTGGAACATACCGCACAAATGCTTACACAACTCGGTGTGCCATTTGAAAGCGAAGTGGTCTCAGCGCATCGTACGCCTGACCGTTTGTTTGAATATGCAGAACAAGCTCGTGCACGCGGTATTCAAGTGATTATTGCAGGCGCTGGTGGCGCAGCACATCTCCCAGGCATGTGCGCAGCAAAAACTGATCTGCCAGTCCTCGGCGTTCCTGTGCAGTCATCGATTTTGAATGGTGTCGATTCCCTACTCTCAATCGTGCAAATGCCAGCGGGAATTGCCGTAGGAACGCTCGCGATTGGCAAAGCAGGTGCGACCAATGCAGGGCTGCTCGCAGCGCAAATTATTGGGTTGAACCATCCAGCCATTGCAGCCGCAGTTACCTCATTCCGCGAGCAACAAACTGAAAAAGTGCGCAAAAACCCAATTCCTGGTCAAATCAATTAATAAACGTTGATTGTGAAACTCTTATACAAAACCCAAGTGATGTTGTTGAACTTATGAAAAACGATCCTACAAAAAATCACGGTGTTGAAAAAATTGGTATTTTTGGTGGTGGTCAGCTCGGTCGAATGCTGGCACAAGCGGCTCTACCTCTAAATCTCAATTGCGTGTTTTTTGAGACTCATCAAGACTGTCCTTCAGCGGTACTGGGTCAAGTATTTGATGCAACGAACGGTGCTGAATTACAGCAATTTATCAAAAGCTCAGATGTTTATACGTTGGAATTTGAAAATACCCCGCTCGCTTATGCCGAAGCTTTGGCTGCTGCAAATAAAGAGTTACATCCTCCTCGCAACGCACTGGCGACGGCTCAAAATCGTTTGGCAGAGAAAGCGTTGTTCGATCAGCTCGGCATTCCAGTTTCTGCATATCGTAACGTCGAATCTGAAGCGGACTTACAAAAAGCCGTCGCAGATTTGGGATTGCCAATCGTGCTGAAAACCGCGATGGGTGGCTACGACGGCAAAGGGCAATTTGTGCTGCGTGATGTATCTCAGATCAGTGAAGCATGGCAAGCACTAGGCGCAGCAGAAGTTCTGATTGCAGAATCGTTTGTAAAATTTGACCGTGAAGTATCGATTATCGCTGTTCGTGGACAGGATGGTGAAGTCCGTACATGGCCACTGGCTGAGAATCACCACCACCACGGGATTCTGTCGCATTCCATCGTGCCTGCACCGCATAGTGAAGCTTTACAACCAATCGCACAAGATTACATCACTCGCCTGCTTGATCATTTGAATTATGTTGGCGTCCTCACGCTGGAGTTGTTTGTCACGGCAAATGGCCTACTCGCCAACGAAATGGCACCTCGCGTCCATAACTCAGGGCATTGGAGTATCGAAGGCGCGGTATGTTCTCAGTTTGAAAACCACATGCGCGCAGTCGCAGGCTTGCCACTGGGCTCAACTGAACTGATCAGCCCATGCATGATGGTGAATATCATCGGTCGTCATCCAAAACGCGAAGACGTGTTGAAGCTGTCAGGTGCCCATTTGCATTTCTATGGCAAAGAAGAACGCGTCGGGCGCAAACTAGGTCACATCACCTTGATTCCAACGCAAGGCAATACCTTAGAAAATCTCAGTGCCGAACTGGCGAAAATCCTGCCTGAACCGTTGGCATTGAAAGGGTAAAAACAAATGCGTATCTCCTTCCCCTTCAAGGGAAAGGTCGGGATGGGGATGGTTTTAGCTTAAAATCAAAAGCACCCCCATCTAAATCTTCCCTCTCAAGGGAAGACTTCAAGACATGATAAATCACCCATAAAAAAGCCACTTAATCAAAGTGGCTTTTTTACGTCAGCTTAAATCAACTCAGCAATTATTTTGCTGGTGACAATTTTGCCAACAAGTCGTTAACGAAAGTTTTCAAGCTGCTTTTTGCTTGCAATGTTTCGATGTTGCCCACAACAGCAGTGCGCAGTAATGAGTAGTCAGCTTTCAGAGCTTGGTAACCGTTAGTTTGAACTTCTTTCAACAGGTTAGCCGCTTCAGTGCTGATGTCAGCAAATGATTTCTCAGCTTGAAGAGTTTTCAATTGAGCGATCAAGCTTTTTACTTTTTCAACAACGCTGTTTGATTCAGCTTGTACACGATCAGAAACTTTTTGAACTGCTTCAGTTGCAGATGCTTTAACTTCTTCAGCCAATTTTTCTGCTTTAGCAACTTCAGTTTCTACAGCTTTTTTAGCTTTAGTTGCTGTTGCTTTAGCTTTTTCTACAGTTTCAGTTGCAGCAACTTTAGCTTTTTCTACAGTTTCGGTCGCAGCTTGTTCAACTTTAGCCAGAGTTTCAGTTGCAGTTTGTTCAACTTTTGCCAAAGTTTCAGTCGCAGTTTGTTCAATAGTCATAATAGACTCCAGAGTGATGATGGTAAGGTCATAAATTTTTAATTAAAGCTGCCATCCTGAAACGATTACAAACCGCATAACCGCATCCCCAAAATGGACAAGCCCAATACATTTCGCTTGGTGCTATCAGGCAATCCTTACCATGCACTCCATGCGCTGGTTTTACAGCGCCAAACCGAATTTAGTGGATTGATTTTGATGAGTTTGTCATCCAGTCAAAAAATCTGACTGATCTGAGCGAAATCAAACCACAATTTCGCATCAACTCAAAAGTAGATTTCAAGCTAAGAAAACCAGCTATTCATCTAAACTTCACATGTAAACCATGCCAAAAACCGTAACTAACATCCACTACATCAAAAAAAGCATTAAATCAAAAAATTGTTACAGACAAAGTAGCTTGAGATTGAATAACATCGCCATACTTTGTAACTGTGAACGCAAACGCTCAAATTATGCAATTTGCCTAAATAAAGCGCATTACGTGAAGATGTTATCGGATATATAAACTGTCTATTCAATACTTTGTCAGACAAACAGGCAGCTTATATAAATTACGACAAATGGTTACTAAATGTTCAACGCAAAAACCTATCACTTTAAGATCAATGGAATATGAATATGAGTAGATTTGCTCCAGTTGCATTCGCAGTGATGTTGGCAAGTGGTGCACTGGCACCGATGCTTGCTGCACACGCCACAACACCAGATTCAAAAAAATCACCAACAGCAAAATCAAGTATCTCTGCAAGCAGCACGGATAGCCAAAAAGTTGGTTATAGCTTTGGCTATTACATGGGTAAGGGAAATGCTGATGCCATTCCTGACCTCGATATCGAAAAATTTATCGCAGGTTTCCGTGATGGTTATGGCAAGAAAGCCAGCGGGCTAACCGAAGAAGATATGCGTAAAACATTAATCGCATATAAAGAAAAACATGACGCCGAAGCCATGAAAGAAATCCAAAAACTAGCAGCAGAAAACGCAACCAAAGGTGCGGCATTCTTAGCTGAAAACGGCAAAAAAGCAGGCGTCACCACCACTGCAAGCGGCTTACAATACGAAGTCATCACCGCAGGAACTGGCGCAGCTCCAACTGCTGATGACCAAGTACAAGTCAACTATGAAGGCAAAATGCTCGATGGTACGGTGTTTGATAGTTCCATCGCGCGTGGCCAGCCTGTGACATTCCCACTGACAGGTGTGATTGCAGGTTGGACTGAAGGTCTACAACTGATGAAAGAAGGTGCTAAATATCGCTTCTTTATTCCTGCAAAACTCGCTTATGGCGAAACAGGCGCAAGCACCATTCCACCAAACAGTGTATTGATCTTTGAAGTTGAGTTGTTGAAAGTGATCAAACCAGACACTGATACTGCAAAACCAGATGCGGCTAAACCAGCTACTGATAAGAAATAATTTTTCTTATCCCAATAAAAAACCGCTGATTTGGATTCAGCGGTTTTTTTATTTGTGATCCTATTTTTCTTAATGCTTTTCTGAGAAAACACCATTAAAAAATTCACGCATCTTTTGCCATGATTTTTTATCTGCCGCAGCGTTATAACCCACATCGATTTTATTTTCTTTCGCTAAACGATCCGCATCTGGGCTTGAAAAGCCATGCTTTGCATTGGGATATACCACGAATTCATACGGCACATTAGCCGCTTTCATTTCTGCTTTAAATGCGGCGACATCTGCGGCAGGAACCATCGTATCAGCCGCACCATGCAGCACTAATATTTTGGCTTTCACGATACCTGCTTTTGCGGGAGTTGCGGTTGCCAGAATACCATGAAAACTCGCAACGCCATTCAATGGCATTCCAGATCGCGCCATATCAAGAACAATCTTCCCACCAAAACAGTAACCTATTGCACCAATCTTAGCCGGATCAACTTGCGGCTGGGCTTTAAGCAGTTCCAAGCCTGCTTTCGCACGAACCATAGATGTTGAGGCGTCATTAAAAACACCATGCATCATCTCCATCGCTTCACTGGCTTTTTCAGTATGTTTGCCTTCTCCATACATATCTATCGCCATCGCCGCATATCCGAGCTTCGCTAATTCTGTCGCACGGCGGCGCGCATAATCATTTAATCCCCACCACTCATGAACGACAAGAATCCCTGGACGCTTTACTTTGATCGCGTCATCATAAACGTAATAGCTCACCAACTGGCTGCCATCTGCGGCGGTATAATGGATTTCCTTACTCTGAATTGCAGCAAATGCCATCGAAGCATAAAGGCTTGCGCACAATGCGAGTGAGATTTTAATAATAGATTTCATCACATCACCATGAAATAAGTTGATGCTTGATTAAAGCGGATTTTGATGAGGATTGCGATAATGAATAAATGCATTTTTGTAGAATGCGAAGAGAAGTACAACTTAAAATGACACGAATCCATGATGAATAGTAAGCCATTCTCAAATCATTTAGGTGCTTTATTCAATCCTAAATAAACAAAAAATACCCACGCCCAGCCCAAAGCCCAACCACCTAAAACATCACTCGGAAAATGCACCCCAAGATAGACTCTGGACAACCCCATCAGCAGCATCCATGCAACAGCCAATACTAAAACAATCCCTCGCCATCGCGTTCGCCAGCTCAAAATGATAAAAACACAGGCAAATGCTGCGGCATAAACACTATGCCCACTGGGAAATGACGCGCCATAATCTTGAACCAATCGTGGCCAAAGCATCGGTCGAGGTCGATTCACTAATGCTTTCAACAACCAAGATAAATTCGCCACGCCAACCATCGAAATCAGCATGAATAAAATCTGGTGAGAACGTACCTGATGCGCATAAATCAACATCGCCACTAACATCACGCTCGCAACAGGCATACCGCCCAGATAAGACATGGTAATGGCTGCACAATCATAAGCAGGACTCGCAAACTGATGGACCTGCCACATCCACTGCAAATCAAAGTCAAAAACACGATGTTGAATAAACGAATATGTCAAAAAAACGAGCAGTAACAATGGAAAGAGGACACAACATGAAAAGAGCATTCGCCGTTGAAGGACTATATTTTGTGTAGAAGGTTGAAGATCTTGCATGAGGTGCTCTTTTATTTTTATCAATCATGCCGTACGCGAATCGCTAAGGCAAAACACCCACAGGCTCACGAAACCAGCTCTCAATTAACAAAACTGCCGCCATAGAATCAGCAGCTGGCGCTTTACCACGACGTTGCGAGCTAATTTGACGGACATCTTCCCGTGCTTCTCGTGTCGTCAAGCGCTCATCCACCATCCACACGGGTTTATTGAGGCGATGTTTTAAACGGCGCGCAAATTTACGTGCCCTTAGACAAAGTTCTGACTCAGAATCATCCATATTTAACGGGAGTCCAACCAAACACGCGTCGGGCTGCCATTCTGCAAGAGTTTTATCGAGGATAGCCCAATCAGGAATACCATCTTTCATGACCATCAATGCCAATGGTGACGCCGCTCCAGTGAGCGACATCCCATAAGCCACACCCATTTTTTGAGTTCCAAAATCAAACGCCATGATACTGCGATAATCCAAACCCTCTAAATCAGGCATGACCCACTTCACTCGATAACCATGGTGAATTCACACCAAATTTCGCAGCCGCAGCTGACCAGCGTTCGTCATAAGGCAAATTAAACAAGAGTTCCATATCTGGCTCACAGACAAGCCAATCACCACGCTTAACTTCTTCTTCCAGCTGACCAGGTGCCCAACTGGCAAACCCCAGCATGATTTGATAGTTATCAACGCCTTCGTTATGCGCAATCGCTTCCAGAATGTCTTTGCTGGTGGTGATACACACGTTCTCACTCACTGCAATTGACGAATGCCAGACAGGCTGTCCTGTATGCATCACAAAGCCAACTTCTGGGCGCAATGGTCCACCTTGTAGCACCGCATGAGGATCGACAAGGTCAGAAACAATTTGCAAATCAGACAAAAGTTCACTGATACCCACCGAACTTGGACGATTTAGCAATAAGCCCATCGCTCCGTCCTCATCATGACGAGCAATGTAAACCACGGCTTCTGCAAAAAAATCATTCCGAGCAACCGCCTCCGCGTCACGCGGTGCAATCAGACAACGATGGGTTAGGTATTTAGGCGTGTTGTTGATCATAATCACTCCCATAAAATCAAAACAAATGTGCTTAAGATAATAAATGGAGTAAATCTAAAGTATTGCAAGTTAGCAATGACTTAAAACTAACAAAATTCTTAACCTTTAGCTAGCGCAAGCGCTCTAAACGGTAGAATCGAGCCGATTATTGAGCAATCCACGCGCATGAGAAAGCGTCGCTTCATTGATTTCAACACCACCTGACATCCGTGCCAACTCACTCACACGCTCATCATCTGTAAGCTGACGCAAATGACTTGCAGCCTGCTCGCCTTGCTGTTTTTCAACCAAAATATGCTGGTGACCTTGCGCAGCCACTTGGGGCTGATGAGTAATACATAGCACCTGAACATCATCACCTAATGTCCGCAGCAAACGCCCAACGACCTCTGCCGTTCCACCACTGATCCCCACATCCACTTCGTCAAAGACCAAAACAGGCGCTTCTGCATGAGCAGCGATCATCACTTGCATAACTAATGCGATACGAGATAACTCACCGCCTGATGCAACCTTAGCCAAAGGTTGTAACGGCACACCGCGATTGGCACTGAACAATAGGCGAATCTGACTCACCCCATTTGCACTTGCCATCGCAGGTAAGAACTCGAACTCAAAACGTGCTTCAGGTAATGCCAAAGGTTTAATTTGATTGGTGAGACTTTGAATAAGAGGCTGACTCGCCACTTGACGCGCTTGATCAAGCTTTGCCGCTGCCTCATGGTACATCTGATCTGCTTGCTCAACTTTTAGCTGTAATGAATCAGCATCCGCCAGATCATCCAGTTTTTCTAACTCAGCTTGCCATGCCTCACAATCTTGCTTTAATGCGTCAGGGGTTGTTCTATATTTCCTCGCTAGACGATGAAACTCACCCAATAACTCATCAATCTGAGCCAAGCGCTCTGGATCTAATACCTGTTCATCTGCAAATTGACGTAAGGTAGACACTGCCTCTTGTAACTCTGTTTGTGCAGAATTCAAACCTGTTGCCACAGCGTCTAAAGCCTTCGCACGACTCGCTTGCATCTCTGCACGGCGCAATAGTGATCCCAGCTTAGACAAAATATTATCCTCACCATCGTCTAAGCCATCCAACAATGCCGCCGTATCCTGCATCATGCCTTCAAAATGACTCAGCCGATCATGCTCCTGCTCAATTTCAGCATAATCGTGTTGCATCAGCGGTCGCACATCTTCAATCTGTGAATTCAATAATGCTTGTCTCGCCAATAATGCTTCACGCTCACGCTCTGCATGTTGTTGCTGCTTCACGAGAGCTTGCCATGATTTATAGAGCGTACGCACGTCATCAACTTGAGACTGTAACTGCGCTGCTGTGTCTAGCCATTGCATTGGATATTCAGGTTTGAGCAATTGTTGTTGGCTATGTTGACCATACAACTGCACCAATAACTCACCCAGTTCACGTAATTCACCTAAGCTGGTTGGCGTACCGTTAATCCACGCCTTGCTGCGTCCTTCCGCCAGAATGACACGACGTAACCGCACTTCGTTTTCATCATCGATATCGAGAAGCTCTCGCTCATGCAGCCATGCCCGAGCCGCATCGCTTTTATTCAAATCGAACTGAGCTGTAATATCTGCCTTTTCAGCTCCGAATCGGACACTTTGCGCATCCATTCGCTCACCCAAACATGCCGCGAGACCATCGAGCAAAATTGATTTACCTGCACCTGTCTCACCCGTGAGCACCGTGAAACCCGCACGTAAATCCAGCACAACATCTCGCGCTAAGGTGAAATTTTGCAAACTCAATCGCGTTAACATGGGCAAGCTCGCTTCTTAAATGATGAAGAAACATCAACTGTGAAAAACAAATTTGTATAACTATATCTTACAACAACTCAAATGAAAACTGGCAATCCACGATCATGACGTTAAAACTTTTTACAATAAAATTCGTCAATAAGCATCAATCACCACCATGAATCGTAAGGCTTTTATATTTACATCACTTTACAAACTGCTACACTTAGTCGCACCAATAAGAAAAATGGTCTCTGAGCAATATTATGTCAACCCGTGAATTGATTAGCCGAGCACAAAGTGGGAATATGCAAGCCCGTTTTGAACTCAGCATCGCGTTGATTAAAGGCAAAGGAGTCAAGAAAGATGCGGAACGTGGCATGACCATGATCCATCAGTTAATCGAAGAAAATTACGAACCTGCCATGATCTTGTTTGAAGAGCTTGAAGATCACAAAAGAGCTGAACAATTAAAACGGCAAAATGAAACTTATCTTGATACCTACATCCGAGAAAATCATTTAACACCCATTAAAAACTTACCCTCATTAACCACACTCAATAGCATGGGTTTCGGGCTTCGAGGAAAATCAAAGTTTGATCTCAGCACACAATCTTATGAAACTACACATTATTTCCTCATGCTGTTTCTGCCAGTGATTCCAACTGCCCGCTATCGAGTCATCCGTGCTCATCGTGGCTATCAATTTTTAGGTAAAGTTCCTCTGGAAATCTCCGACTGGATTCCATTATTTTTTTGGATATTTGGAGTATTGATCTTCGGTGGTTTGCATTAAGGTGTATTAAGATGAACTGGGTAATCAGCGTGCATACACATATAGTGGAAGGAGTTTAGAGTCTTATGCAAAAAGTGGTACTTTTAGGCGCTCTCTTAGCCGCGATATTTCTCGGAGCAATCTATATCTATAGTGCTGAGAGCGACATTATCCGAATCCAGTATACGGGTGAGCGGGCGATTGTTGATCCTATCGGAGATTACGATAAAACAGGGATGAGTTTCGGCGAGGACATTTACTCGGCAACCTTTCACTTTAAAACAGCCGATGGACGAACGATCGATAAAGAACGATCTTTCCCAAGTGAACTCATCGACGACATTAAAAACAACCAGCCGATTGTGGTCTGCTATAGACCCAATGATCCTGAGAATTTTTTCTTTGAGAAATTTCAACCGAGTATTTTCTTATTTCTTTTTGTCATACTGTTATTTCATATTGTCGCTGTTGCATTTCAAAAGGCACTACACGAACTCAAAGCACAACGCCGTAAAGATTATGTCAGCAACATTGCAACATATTTAGAGAGGGAGTAATTCAATGCGTAAATCATCCCCCCTGAATTTGCACTTTTTCTATGCTCGACTCTGCTTAAGTGCGCTCATGAGTCTAGGCATATCATCCGCTCATGCCAGCCCACATAATGAATCGACATACAGTGATGCTGTTTTTGCTGCAAATGCAGTCCAAACTCCAGTCGCAAGCCGAGATGACGACGACAATGGCTATTATCGTTATGGCTATCGAGATCGTTACGCTGAAATGTCTCGAGCTCAGCAACAAAAGCAAAAAGCCTACGAAGAACAGAAATATCATGATGCTGAAATTTCATACATCCAGCGCAGCAATGAATCTGACGCTGAATATCAGGCTCGCATGGCAAAAGAACAAAATCCAGTTTGGCTGAAACATCAAGCACAACTCAAGCTAAAAGCACAGATCCTTGACCACCAAGCATCACAGCTTAATCAGCCCGCAAACGCTGCGACCAATGACACGCCAATCGATACCAACGATTCAAGTGCATCATCAGAAGATCAGGCATCTTTGCCATCAAATAGCTTAGATGATCTGATGGCAAAACCGACAACGCCTGCAATTACGCCAGACTCTATTCCTCGCGAGAT
The DNA here is from genome assembly GCA_028868515.1 of Gammaproteobacteria bacterium. Classification (GTDB taxonomy): domain Bacteria; phylum Pseudomonadota; class Gammaproteobacteria; order Pseudomonadales; family Moraxellaceae; genus Aquirhabdus. The sequence continues at coordinate 63,192 of JAGWUI010000014.1, read as the reverse complement.
GACGATGGGTAAATATATAAGCTATTCACTGTTTTATTTATTGAGTTTGGTCTGGTCTCTCATCTTTCTTGCAGGATTGATCCGCCGTAAAGCAGAATGACCATTCAACAATCATCGCATTCGATTTCATGTGAATAATGTATGTATCTGATGAAAATCACAGAATATTGCATCAAAGATATGAATCGTATTATCAGCTTGTTATATTGAGAAAATATTCTCATTTTTTACCGTTGTTTAAGACTGGCTCTCATGTTCTAGGGTTGTTAGAATAGCCGCATCTTTCTGGAGAGTGTTATGACCCCTGCGCAATTCGACCAAGTCAGCGTCATCAAAAAATCTAATGTTTATTTTGATGGCAAATGTATCAGCCATACCGTTTTGTTCGCTGACGGAAGCAAAAAAACCATCGGTGTCATCATGCCATCCAAATTAACGTTTAATACGGGTGCACCAGAGCGTATGGAAATCATCTCTGGCGAATGCTCAGTGACTCGCGTAGGTAAACCCACCGAACAATTTCGCAGCGGACAATCTTTTTATGTCGATGGCAACAGCAGTTTCGACATCGAAGCACTGAGCGTTGTGGACTATGTTTGTCATTTTGAAGGCTAAGCAGCTTTCCCTTGAGAAGCACTCATTGCAAGTGCTTCTCAACTATAAATCACAGAATAAGAAAGATATTGAATCAAGTCGTTCTATCTGAACGCTATACATTCCTACTATAGAGTCACCCTGTAAATTATTAGACAATAAAAAAGTATACGATTGACGGTATATCTTAAAGACTGTAATTCACAAAAGCAGTAACTTTCAAACCATTTCCATTTTTATATGATTAACACCCCAAAGAATTATGCTCATCCAGCATAACTCTCTCAATGAACGAGCATTAATTTTATGGATTTCCTGAGTTGGATCAATGACCCTGAAGCATGGGTGACCTTGTTAACCCTAACCGTACTCGAAATTGTACTGGGGATTGATAACATTATCTTTCTAACGATCTTAGTCGCCAAAGTTCCTCAACGTCTACAACAACGTACACGCATGTTCGGTCTTGCGCTCGCGATGATCACCCGAATTTTGTTGCTCTTATCCATTTCATGGGTGATGCGTTTAACAGATCCGCTTTTCGCACTGGCAGGACATGGTTTTAGTGGACGGGATCTCATCTTGATCGCAGGTGGATTATTCTTAGTTTATAAGAGCTGCACAGAAATCTTTGAAGAAACCGATGGTGAAATCGAGCATGACGACCCGAGCGTACGCGAAAGCTCAGAAAAAGGTGTGCTTAGTATCGTCATTCAAATTGCCATTATCGACATTGTGTTTTCACTCGACTCTGTGATCACCGCTGTTGGTCTATCCAATCAGATCGCTGTCATGGTACTCGCCGTGGTTGCATCCGTTGCGGTCATGATGTTTGCCGCAAAGCCAATTGGCGAATTTGTCGAACGCCATGCTTCCATCAAAATCTTGGCATTAGCCTTCTTGGTGATGGTTGGTATAGTCTTGATCGTTGAAGGCTTCGGTGTACATGTAGTCAAAGATTATTTATATGCGGCAATGGGATTCTCCTTACTCGTTGAACTCCTCAATATTCGAAGCCGTGGTAAAGCGCTACGTCATGCGAATAAAGCACATTAATCATCCTGCTGCAATAAAGAAACCGACTTGCCAAAAGTCGGTTTTTATTTTCAAACCACTTATTCTTTTGATTATTTTTAAACAACATGCTCAAGATTTCACAATCAAATTCATGAGTAACTGTACTATCCTGTACAATCCTACTCATACAGCAGCATCGCTGACCTCTTTGAACAAACTCTTGAGAAAATCATGGCAAAACCTACAAAAACTGTTGAGCATCATTTCGGTCTACACGCCGTAGAATCGCTGCTAAACACCATGCCTGAACAGATTCTCGGCTTATTTGTTCTGCAAGGTCGTGATGACGAGCGATTACACGCACTCATCCAACAAGCGGCTCCGCATGGGATTTCAGTACAAAAAGCCAGCCGCGATACGTTGAATAAAATGTCCGATGGTGCGCAACATCAAGGGATTGTCGCCGCCGTTCGCCCTGCACCTACACTTGATGAAACTGACTTAGCCCGACTTGTTGAAAAAACTGAACATGTATTTTTACTAGTCCTTGATCAAGTCACTGATCCTCATAATCTTGGTGCATGTATGCGTACAGCAGCAGCAATGGGTGTGCATGGTGTCATCGCACCACGAGATCGTGCAGCGGGATTAACACCGATTGCGCGTAAAGTGGCTGCGGGCGCGGTTGAACTTGTGCCATTTTTTCAAGTGACTAATCTTGCTCGCACACTCGTTGCACTGCAGGAACAAGGCGTACAAACCGTAGGTACGTTATTAGATGAAAATGCCAAACCAATTCATCAAATTGATCTCACTGGAAAACTTGCCATCATCATGGGCGCAGAAGACACAGGATTGCGTCGTCTCACCCAGACCCATTGCGATTATCTGGCTTATATTCCAATGTCAGGAAAACTGCAAAGTCTCAACGTCAGTGTCGCCACAGGAATGGCGCTCTATGAAGCTTGTCGACAACGACAAACATCGTAACGCATATTTTTCTGAGGTTACACCATGCAAAACATTGAAGATCAAGCACTGCAAAATGCTTCAAAGCCTTTAGATCATTCGAATAAAACTCGCCTTGTGGGTTATGCCCTACTTGCGATTACCATGATGATTTGGGGAAGTTTCACCCTCATATCACGAATTGGTACCACGCAGGTGATGACTACATGGGATATTGGCGCGCTTCGCTTTATTACGGCAAGCATCATCTTGATCCCCATCCAAATTTATCGACGAGAGTGGCGTTTTTTATTCGATATTCGCGTATTAGGTTTAGCGCTCATTGGTGGTATTGCCTACACGACTTTCGTTTATGAAGGATTCAGCCATGCACCTGCGGCACATGCTGCCATTTGGATGAATGGATTATTACCATTCTGGACTGCCATCGCTGCATTAGTGATCTTACGCGAAGCACTGAGTCGCGATAATTGGATCAGTTTAATCATCATTGCGATTGGCTTAATAGGCATGAGCTCACTGATGTTTGAAGAGCATCAATTTTCGCTCGGTATTGGTGATCTATTTTTTGTATTAGCCTCAATGTCTTGGGGAATTTACACCGCTTTACTGAAACGTTGGATGTTGCCACCTTGGCAAGCAATGGCTGGCGTGGCGTTATTGTCTACAGTGATCTATATCCCAGCTTATTTATTATTTTTACCGAGTCGATTGGCTGAAGCGACCATTCCCCAGATTCTCATTCAGTCGATATTCCAAGGCATTTTCGTCGTGATTATTGCAATGCTGACCTTTATTGGCGCAACTGAACGTCTAGGTGCAGTCAAAGTCGGCAGCATTCTCGCTCTCGCACCACTCCTTGCTGCACTGGCGGCTGTACCACTTCTAGGTGAGCCATTAACACTCGCCGTGCTCATCGGGCTAATTGGAGTCAGTATTGGTGCATTACAGCCTTGGCGGCTGTTCCGCTAAACTTAAAATCTTCAGCTAAATTGATGAATGGGCTTTTTGCCATTCATCAATGACTTCCTGCGCAGCTCGGAAGGCCTCTTGAGCTGCGGGGGCACCACAATACACTGCACTATGCAACAATACTTCTTGAATCTCACTGACGGTACATCCGTTATTTAGCGCACCGCGAACATGCCCTTGCAACTCTTTTGGAGCCTTTAAAGCAGTAAGCATCGCAATCGTAACTAAAGAACGCGTTGCTCGCGGTAATCCTTCCCTCTGCCACGTTGACCCCCATGCATGTTCATTAATCCACTCTTGCATGGGCTCAGTGAGTGTGGTGGTATTTTGAATCACACGCTGTACAAACGCCTCACCCATCACTTCAGTTCTTACTCTCAAGCCATTTGTTTTTGATTGATTAGACATAAAAATACTCTCCATCGCTTTAGCGTTGGCAAATGTCATTAAGATATGAACCTGAAAAAAGATAAGGACTAAGCGGCGCTCATCTGTAAATAACGCTCGTGCAGCAATTCTAGCTGCTGATAAAGATGTTGTAGATTTCCATCATTCAACACCACATCATCCGCACCAGCTACACGGTCTGCGCGGGCAATCTGTACTGCCATAATACGATCAATCGATTCAGGAGTTTGTCCATCACGCGCACCAGCGCGTATACGTTGTAACTCTTCGGGAACATCCACCACTAGAACTCGCTGACATAAACCCGACAATCCAGCTTTACCAGATTCTAGTAATAATGGTGAGACCAAAATCACATAAGGAGATGTTGCCGCTTGTAACTGCTGTACCATTGCGACATGAATACGCGAATGCGTAATGTGTTCTAATTTTTTTCGATCTTCAGGATGTTCAAACACATGCTGGCGTAGCGCTGCCCGATTCAAGGTTCCATCAGCAAGCAACGCCCAATCACCAAATATCTGAACAATTTCATCCAATGCAGGTTGACCTACCGCCACAACTTCTCGTGCAACAACATCTGCATCCACAACAGCAATACCTTGTTCAGCAAACCAATCACTCGCTGCGGTCTTGCCACTACCAATGCCACCTGTGAGTCCAATGATGAACATTTCTAATGATACATTCCCAAATAACCAGCAACCAATTGATTTCCCCACATTAAGGAAATCCAGCCCGCAATCGCAATATAGGGACCAAAAGCAAAAGGTTGGCTCTCTTTACGCACCTTGAGTAGAACAATACCAATAATCATTCCAACAAACGAAGACAATAGAATAATCAAAGGCAATTGCATCGGACCCAACCACGCACCAAGCGCTGCAAGTAGTTTAAAATCACCATAGCCCATGCCTTCTTTTCCTGTGATTATTTTGAATATAAAATAAACCACCCAAAGGACGAGAAAACCAATCACATAACCTAAAATCGCATGTGCGGGGGCAACGAAAAGACTTTGGACATTCACCAACAAACCCGCAGCTGCCAGCGGTAATGTAATCCGATCTGGTAATAATTGCGTATCAAAATCAATTCCTGTCAACGCAATCAATGCCCACGTTAAGCCCAATGCACACACCATTTTGAATGTTGGACCGAATACGCACAACACAGCAAGTGATGCAAACATCGTCAATAACTCAACGATCGGATAACGAATACTGATCGACGTACCACAAGCACTGCATCGCCCACGTAGAGCGATCCAACTTAATAAGGGAATATTTTCATACCAACGAATTTTATGCGCACATGATGGGCATCTTGATGCTGGTTGACTGAGCGTCATATGGACATATACAGGCGCTGTGTAGCTTTGATCCAATTGATCTTTCAAAATAATCGAACAATCGTTCCGCCACTCATTCTCCATCATGCGTGGCATGCGATAAATCACAACATTCAAAAAACTACCAACACAGAGCCCAATAAATCCAACTACAAGCGATGCCAGCCATGGCGTAGTCACAATGGCATCGAGTAAATCTTTTAACGCCTGCATTAAACCACCGAACCCATCTGGAAGATTGGCAAATACATCGCAACCACCAAACCACCCACAAGAACACCGAGTACAGCCATAATCAATGGTTCCATCAATGACGTTAAACCATCGACAGCATTATCGACTTCATTCTCATAATGTGTTGCGACTTTATCGAGCATCGCATCTAGAGCACCAGACTCTTCACCAATCGCAACCATCTGAATAGCCATTGATGGAAAACGATTCGTCGAACGCATCGCAAACTGTAATTGTTGACCTGTAGAGACATCTTCACGAATTTGCATACACGCCTGACGATATAAAACGTTATTAGTCGCACCTGCTGTCGACTCCAAAGCATCAATCAATGGCACACCCGCAGCAAACGTCGTGGCTAAAGTCCGAGAAAATCGCGCAATAATTGCTTTATAGACCAAATCCCCAAAAATCGGTAATTTTAATGCAAGTTTATCTACAAAATCGCGGAATTTCTCACTTCGTGTATTCGCCTCACGCAAAGCACCAACAGTAAGAACAATCACGCCAATTAACGCCCACCAATAGGATTGCATCCATTTAGACATGTCCACAACCATTTGCGTGAATGCAGGTAACTGAGCACCAAATGATGAAAATAATTCTTGAAAAACTGGCACCACTTTAAGCATCAAAAGAATGGTGACAACTAAAGCCACAATGATAACCGCTATCGGATATTTCATTGCCTTTTTAATTTTTTGCTTGAGCAACTCACTTTTTTCTTTATAGATCGCAACACGATCCAACATGGTTTCCAACGCACCAGACTGTTCGCCAGATGCGACGAGTGAACAAAACAAATCATCAAAATACTGTGGATATTTACGCAAAGCTCCTGCAAAAGTATTGCCGCCCTCAACCTCCGTTTTAATTCCTAAAACAATCTCTCTCATTGCTGGATTATCTAATCCTTCTGCAACAATCTCAAAAGATTGCACCAAAGGAACACCCGCCTTCATCATCGTCGCTAACTGACGCGTAAAAATCGCAATATCCATGGGTGTAATTTTTTTCTTCGAAAGAAACTCCAGCGGATTCTTGGACTTCTTTCGAACAGTCGTAACATTGACACCCTGTTTACGCAATACAGCCTTAGCCAAGGCCATATTTTTACTCGGAAGTTCTCCCTTTACTTTTTGTCCACGTCGATTCGTTCCTTCGTAAAGGAATATTGGAAGACCTTCAGTTTGCTTTTCATTGGCAGCCATGTCTATTCTCTTTTTTAGCGTATTGTTTATACAATACTTTCAATCCCTAATCTCTAAATTGCCTCACAAAAAAGCAATTCCTCTGCATATCAAACCTTTTGCATCAAAAATGCTGAAGTTTATTCATTACCAGTCACACGATTAATTTCTTGTAAACTGGTGACGCCTTGCATCACTTTTTCCAATCCAGAACGGCGAAGATCATTAAAGCCCGCTCTGCGTGATGCGTCTGCAATATCAATTGAATTCCCTTCTTCCATGATAATACGCGCAATCTCTGGGGTCACCTTCATCACCTCGTACACACCCACACGACCTTTATAGCCTTCTCGACATTCTGTACAACCGACAGGCTGATATACTTTAAATCCTGTTGCCAGATCTTCATCTGTGAAGCCCATTTCTTTCAGACTCGCTGCAGGAATATCAACTACCGTTTTACATGCAGAACATAAACGACGAGTTAATCGTTGGGCGATCACCAAGTTCACAGACGTTGCAATATTAAACGAAGGCACACCCATGTTTCTGAGGCGAGTCAACGTTTCTGGGGCACTGTTCGTATGCAGCGTTGACATCACCATGTGACCTGTTTGCGCCGCTTTGACCGCAATTTCTGCGGTTTCAAGATCACGAATCTCACCCACCATCACGATATCAGGATCTTGACGCAAGAATGCGCGTAACGCGACCGCAAAGGTTAACCCTGTTTTGACATTGACGTTAACCTGATTAATACCCTCAAGGTTAATTTCCACAGGATCCTCTGCTGTTGAAATATTAGTATCAACCGTATTGAGAATATTCAAGCCTGTATACAAGGACACCGTTTTACCAGAACCTGTTGGACCCGTGATGAGTAACATTCCTTGCGGCTTTTCTAACGCTTCCATAAATAAAGCTTTTTGCGATGGCTCATAGCCCAATGCATCAATACCCATCATTGCGCTTGATGCATCCAAGATACGCAATACTATTTTTTCACCAAACAATGTTGGTAGAGAGTTGACACGAAAGTCAATTGCTTTGGTTTTGGATACTTTGAGCTTGATACGTCCATCCTGAGGCATACGGCGTTCTGAAATATCCATTTGCGACATGACTTTCAGACGTGACGATAATTTATTAGCCAATTGAATGGGTGGGCGCGCAACTTCACGCATCACACCGTCAACTCGATAACGAATTCTGTAGCTTTTTTCGTAGGGCTCAAAATGTAAGTCCGATGCACCCATACGAATTGCATCGACCAGCATTTTATTAATGAACTTCACAACAGGTGCTTCGTTAGCACCAGCTATACCATTATCTGCACTGTTCTCATCAGTGCTTTCTGTTTCGATATCTAAATCTTCACCACCGAATCCACTAAATTCAGCCGTACTCATCCCTTCGTATTGTCGCTCAATGAGCTTAGCAAGCTTATCCTCTTCAACGACAACAGCCTCAACAGCAAGGCGACTACTAAATCGCATTGCCTCTAACGCATCCGCACGAGTTGGATCGCTCATCGCAACAAATAGTCGCGAACCTCGTTTAAAAATGGGAACTGCAGAAAACTGCCGAACGATTTTCTCATCAATAATATCTTTTGGAATCACTGCTGGATCAAGCATATTGAGATCGAACAGAGAGTCTCCAAACTCTCGTGCAATCACCCACGCAATCTTGTCAGCTTTGGCAAGTTTTTTCGTCACCAAATAATTGATGAGCGTGACTTTCTCCATTTGAGCGTCGGTAATCGCGCGCTGCATCGCTTCAGCACTGACGAGTCCCTCATTGACAATCTGACGGGCTAACCCACCAAAAGATATTGGTTGTCCAGACATTCACTCAATCTTCCATAGTTATCAGGTATCTCACGCCTGTGAGTCTTCTGACTATAACGCACTCAGTTCGCGCGCACAATCAGATAACATATAATGCACCTTATTTTAGACTGATATCCAGTATTTGTAGAATAAAAGAGCGCCAATATCTTGATGTTTGAATGATTATTTATAAATTCAATGATTCATTTTTAGCTATTTTGCGTCACTCTCAAACTATTTTTTAAGGAGCTCACCGTCTACTTCTGAGATATATGCAAACCGCATCACACTTTGCCCATTTTCCAAAAGAACATCTTCAATAAACATCTCTAATGGCCTAACCCAAATACTATAATCATCATATAGACAACGATATACAACAACCCATTCACGCGTTTCAGAATGTCGCGCCGTCATGAGAACCTGATACTCTTTACCCTTATAGTGTCGATACCGACCATTTTTTAAAGTTGCAGCGACTATCGCTAAATCTGTCGACATAACCAGCCCTATCTAAAAAATACTAAGCCTTTAAATTTTATCATGATCTCTATATTGATATCTCAACCAATACGCTTGTGCATGTCCCTTTAAAGACACTTTGCGCTAGAATGAGCTTAAATCTAAACTCTATAAAGCAACCCGATTATGTCAACGACTTTGAATCAATCCTCTTCACAGCCTCGCCAACACTGGGTGATCGGTAACTGGAAGATGAATCCAAACCGTGCAACTGCACAAACATTAGCACAAACACTGGCAAGTCGTTTGGTAGAAACCCCTCTCCATACTTGTAAAACCGCAATCGCACCCATGTCCATCCATCTCATCACAATCCATGAGATTTTGATGAAAGTTCATACATCACCTATCTCACTTGTTGCGCAAGATATTGCTGCCGCCCGCCAGACAGGCGCGTTTACTGGTGATATTTCGGCTGATTTAATCCGAGAAACAGGTGCAGAGTGGATCATTATTGGTCACTCAGAACGTCGCACTATTCATCATGAAGATGAAAACTTGATCGGTCTGAAATTAAACGCTGCACTTGATGCAGGTCTAGGCGTGATTTGGTGTGTTGGAGAAACCTTGTCTGAACGAGAAGCTGGACAAGCAACTCAGGTCGTTAGCGCACAAATCAACGCTCACATCGATATTTTAACAAAAATAGACCCACGTAAGCTTATCATCGCCTACGAACCAGTTTGGGCAATTGGTACTGGACGCACCGCCAGTCCTGAAGATGCACAGCAAATGCATGCTGCTATTCGACAATTACTGACAGAAATCCGCGCACCATTAATTCAGACCAGCCTACTTTACGGCGGCAGCGTAAAATCGGATAATGCGCACTCTCTCGCCAAATGCCCCGATATTGACGGTGCATTGGTTGGTGGTGCATCACTTGATGCGGATTCTTTTTTGCAAATCGCCAAAGCGTTTGATATCGCCTAAGCGTGGAGATGATCGTGGAAACGCTGGTTCTGATATTACATATTTTGGTCGCACTGGGCATGATTGTCCTGATTCTTTTACAACAAGGTAAAGGCGCGGAAGCAGGTGCATCTTTTGGTGGTGGCGCATCTAGTACTGTTTTTGGTGCATCAGGTTCAGCAAATTTCTTGACGAAATCAACGGCTGTTCTGACCACAATTTTCTTTCTGACGAGTTTAGCGTTGGCTGTCTTTGCAAAACGTCACTCTCAAGAGTTATATAGCTTAACTGCACCAACAAATACCTCTGCACCAGCAACACCAGCGCCTACAAATCCACCAACTCCTACAAAAACCCCTTCCAATCCATAAATGGATCGAGTAGAATTCTCGTCCTTCTTGCGGGGGTGGTGGAATTGGTAGACACGCTACCTTGAGGTGGTAGTGCTTAACGGCGTGGGGGTTCAAGTCCCCCCTTCCGCACCATTATTTTATAATGTGTTGAAATGGAATCATTTATTTTTCATTGAACACAAAATATAAATATTGGAAGTCAGCAAATTAAACGTTGACAGAAGGTAAGGATGAGCATAGTATGCCGTCCAGTTGATGCGGGGTGGAGCAGTCTGGTAGCTCGTCGCTCATAACCCGAAAAGGGTAGTAGATGAAGATAGAGCTTAATCGTTATAAATAGACTGTAACCCCTATAAATAAAGGCAACCCACGTGGTTGCCTTTTTTATTTTCTACACAAACAAAACCAATTAACACCATTCTGTCACTTGTTTTTGGGACTCAATATTTCTACTCTCAAATGACCTTCGGTTATTTTTTTGAACGAGATTGAGTGCTAACTTATGGCGATAAATAGTCAGTTATTGGATGCTCTGGTGGCTGATGTAAAAGTTGGCGGAAAATATTTACCTTGCGGAATTCTTAGGCTGATTCTGGACGAACAAAGCTATTCTCGATTTAAGCCTGATTTAGTTGATCAAGCTTTTTTTCTCCTTGCGGTATATCGAAAACTGTTAAAGGCACTCGAAAAGGATCTTGCTTACAGAGACGTACCCTACTCCGTAACTAAAAAGCCTTGGAAAAATACTCCAAAATTGGGAATGTACACTGACACTGTTCCTGCTAATAAAATAAAAATTAAAGAAATATCCATCCCCTCCGCCTTAATTTTTGAAAATGTAGAGAATTTTCTACAATCTCTTCCATTGGAATTTGTTCAAAAGTTAATTAAATGGGCACCACCAGTTATTGCCCAAGATCCAAAAAAGGAACAGCAGCACCTAGCATTTGAAAATTTACTCTCTGCTTTTATTGCGAGTCACTTGCTAGCAGACAAACCTGTTAAAGTTAAAATACTTACCCAGTACCCAGCCCTATGTTTTACGCTGTATGACTTATTACAAACTCTAAAATCTTTAGATGATCTTTATAAAGAACACAAAAACAGAATAATTTTACAGGCACCTGACCCTAAATTAGCTATTTTGATCACAGATATAAAGCAAGCGCGTGTTTATCATTTAAGGAATCCCCTGAATGTCAGCAAATAAGAATTTCGACGCGCTAGCTCAAATAGTGCAAGACCGCTTTGGTATCGACCAAGCGAAACTTATTGATGCCCTTTTCATAATTCGGGCTCACTACAATCTTGCAGGCATCATCGTCGTGTGTCAGCACCTAAGTGATTTAATAGATACTTTTCCCAAACTACGCGCTGGTACATCCTTTGAGGATTTAGATGATCGTCTTTCTACTTTAATTAAAATTGCTCGCTTGAATGATGCGCCTGGACACTTCATTGAAGAGACAATTAATAAAAATAATCGAAATGAAACTCCCCTTCGTCCTTTAACTGGGGAAAGTAGTTTATGCGATTTATTTTTAATTCAGCATGGAAGTCAAGAACCTAAGCAAAACAACTTGTTTGAATGGATTTTAGCTTGGTTTACATGGCAGACTTTTCATTTTCAAAAAAAAATCCTCTCGCCAGAAAAATATAGCGATTATCTACTCGGCAAAGGTGATAAAAATTTAAAGAACATGGACGGTTCTCGAATTTACGGAGCATTTCTTGCTTTAAGGCAACTTGGAGACAATAACAACCCGGAAAACTTTGAAACTCTAAAACAAGTTAAACACATACTCAATGAAATTGATGAAGAGTCATCAATTAAAGCTGCCGCCGAATTAAGAATATCTAAAAAAAATGCTGCAAATATTGAAGAATATCAAATACGATATAAATTAGGCTTATTCCTTTTTCAAGTCTGGTTTAAAGAGAAGATTAAAACAAAAAGCAGTAGTAAAAAACTAATTAGCAAGGTAAAACGAAATCAAAAACAACTCGGCCTAAGAAGGTACGGTCAGGCTTTCTCTGTTTTACAAAGAATTGATGCTGACAATATACATTCAGGTTTAATCGTTGAAATTAGTCGCCAAGGCACTGAAGATAATAAAAGTGAAGAGCTACTCACTGGTAAAAATGATTTAAATGACGACCCTACTGAATTGTCAGTCGAACCTGAAATTCTACTTTTTTTGTCGACTACTAAAGGAAACGATCTGTTAAGGGGCTTCTACGCCTCGAAGTCAGCACTACATCACATTGAATCTGGCAATGCAGGGTTACTTTGGCCTAAATGGCGATTATCAAATACCGCCATATCTCAAGTGTTATCAAGCATAAAGTTCATAGACAATGATCCGCCAATGCGCCATAGAGCTAAATTAGCAATCGGACTCAGCCTACTTACAGGTCGAAGTTTATCTGAAGTTTCTGCACCAGTTTTTGTTGAAAATTACGATATCCCAGAGCTTGCTAAAAAAATAGGGATAAATACTTCCTCAATGGTATTGATAGTACCCGCAGGTACTCCTCAGCTAAAAAACGTTACTCCATTACCAAAGTTCTGTTCATCTTGGGAAAGTTCTATACGTTTGCCATTACCAGATTTCATGCATGCTCTTGTCAAAAAAGTATCTGAATACAATAGCATACCAAGACAAGAAACAATCACAAACATTGCGACTGAGCTTTTAGATCAGTTACCCGAACATTATGAGGTGACTCCCAAAAGCATCCAGAATGCTCTAAAGCTGACATTACAAGAAAAAAGCAAAGGAGATTTAGCGGTCATAAAGGCGATTACAAATGCATCTGGTCTCAATTATGACAATCTAATTCACTATGCATCATTTAATCGAAAGCGTCTTGAAGAGTTATGGCAATCGTGTATCGAAACCTGGAAAATCCAAATACCCATTCTTACTCTGCCGTCTACTCCATGTGAGCGTGTTGGCAGTCCATTTGGCATTGAAATAAATAAAGTAGCCGAAGCAATTCAAGAAATTAAGACCCTGTATACAGCAGCAATTCAAGAAAAAAATGAGGATGATGCTTTAACTTTACTCACTCTTTATACCGTACTTTGGCTCAACCTTGCGACTGCAGGCAGACGAGCTCGCAACCCTTTTCCTGAATTCATCAGCCAAGATGGTTGGGCGCTTATCCGAGATAAACACCGAAAAGATGAATCAACTGATCGTTACCTGCCTCTCTCGATTGGAGTTCGAAAGCAAATTGATGTACTACGAAGCCGAATGAAAGCACTTGGCATAAATCAACATGTTTTTTTTGATGCTATAGAACATTCAAGCTATCTACTTCACCCTAAAATTTTATCAAAAGAAAGCAAAAAAAATAAAATCACCAACTTTACCCCTAGCTTTATGGGTCAATTAGAATTTGTTAGTGATTTACCGGGTAACTGGGGACGTAAATTAGTTCGCTCTGAACAAAGCTCACTATCGGGAAGGTTTAAAGATGCTGGATTAGGCCATTGGGTACGAGGTCGACACCCTTGGACACACACTTGCTCATTTCCTTCATCGCTCTTTAAGCAAGAATGGCTAGCAATGCAAAATAGACTAGAAAAAGAATTAGGCTTTGAACTATTAGATATGACAGAGCTAAATGGTCTCCCCTCACCTCAATATCTCTTACCAAAAAAAGGAAACAAGAAAGACTCGAATGCAATCGAATCTTTTCCACCTGAGTGGATTATAGACAAGCTTTCGAATAAAAAATTTTTGGAATATAAAAAGGCTACTTTAGGATCAAAAGCTCCAAATGGTGATGTGGCACTAGAGCTTGGACAACTTTTATTAGGTGACTTGGCTAAGGATGACAGCATAGACCTACCTGCTGCTGCAGAAAGCTACTGTGCTCTCATGCGACAAGAGAAAGGTATTCCTATCTATGCCCAAGCTCCACGCAAACAGTTTCAAAAAAACTGGATGGTGTCACAATATGCATTCAGCTCTTGGTGCTACATTGAACAACAGCTGCTTGAAAGGATCAAAAAAGACTTATCAAAGCTACCAACTGTTGATACTGAACCAAACATAGAAATATCAATAGGACGTTTATTAGTTGCCGCATCGCTTTATGGTGGAATACATAGAAGCAGTCACCTTGGCTCGCTCATGACATTTCTTTCAACGGAACTACCTATTCAAGCCATTGGTGATGCACGGGCAATTGAACTTCTAGTACCATGTGATCGATCAAAAGTACCAATACGTCGCACTCTTCTTTTAAGACCATATTTGTCTAGCTTGTTTATTATAGAACGTGAACGAGTCAAGCCAATATTAGCAAATATCACTCAAACGAAAAAATCCTCACGTTATAAAAATGATCAATGGAATAAATGTTTCAAGGAATACTTAGCTTTCCTTGGGTTACCCAATCAACTGTCAATTTCCCAGTGGCTTAAAGCTTTGCAGCAAAATTTACTGCTAACAGCCTCACCTCTGCTGGCCGCTTACTCAGCTGGGGAAGTTCTATCCGAAGATCTGCCTATCAGCGAGTTACAGCGGTTAAGTGAATATGACGTTAGTAAACGTTCAGAACTCTCGCACTTGGAAGAAAATATAGAAAATGGACTAATGGTAGATGACACCATTCTTCCTAAAATTATTCAGCAAATACGCACATTGCGTAGCAAGCCAGAATCTAATATTACTGAGTGGGAAACGCTATTTTTTATCAACAAGAATGATCACAAAATTAATAATGCTGAAAATATTCTTAAGTTTTTTGGCAAGCACATGCTTGACGAATTTTGCGCCGGCAACGTTTCTGAAAATCCACTTTCAATATCCACACGCATGCAACGTTTTTTTGAAGAGAGGCTAACAATTGTTGCAACAGGCTTAATTGGTTTTTCAGACATCAGTGCAGAAGGTTTCAAATTTGACGAGAGATCGCTACAACACCTTTCAGAATTAACCGAAGGTTACTTTTCAGCTAAAAAACACCACGGCGCTTGGAATAGCTTTCGTAAATTTCTTAAAGAGTTTAATAATTTTACGACTGGCAGAATATTGGAAGCAAATGAAAGTCGTGTTAGCGCTAAGGTCTTTTCAAGTTTGGAAATCTTTCAAATAATAGAAAAATTAGACTCCAGAGGTTCTGGTCTAAAACCCATTGTTCGTAAAATTGCACAGTGGCATTTTCGCTTAACTGCTGACACAGGTGCTCGTCGTGCTGAGTCAGAAAATATCCGCAACTTAGATGTGGATGATAATATGCTGCGAATTCGTCCCTATGACGGGCACACTCTTAAAACTGCAGGATCAGCACGCGTACTTCCTATTGGAATTTTAGAAATTAGTATCCAAAACCACCTTCATAAAATTGAGGGAGATGTAAATAAGAAGGTGATGGATGGGGTTGATGACCATTCGACTAGCGGCGATAACTTTTTTAATAAAGTATCACAGCTTATTACTGCGGTTACAGGCGATGCCGACCTTGGCATGCATCATCTTCGCCACACACTCGCTAGCGCTTACGCGCTTAAATCTTTAGGTAATACTGTTGATTTATCATTACTGAATAATGATTTACCATGGGTTAACGAGTGGTTACCAAGCAATCAGCAGTTAAGTGTTTTACTTGGCCCAGAAGGCCAGTGTGGCCAAGGAATCAAGGTGACCAGTGCCATGCTCGGTCATATCCATGAAACGACTACGCTAAAGCATTACATTCACACTCTTTTTGCCGCACTTTATGCGCATTACTTAGCTCAGGAGCAACCAGACCTGCATATTGCATTTGGAGTGCGCATGAAGAGTCGCTCAAACCTATATCTACATCAAGCAATTAATAAGGAAGTCTGTCCGTCTGATGAAGTTGTAAGAGAAATGCGTAATCACATTGAAGTGCGTTTACAAAAAATTGAAAAGAAATTAAAAAGAAATGCAACTAACACCACCATCATTATTCATTCACAAAAGACTGACATAAATCATCAGCAAACAGAATTAAATAAAGATGAGTATTGTGTTTCAGCAAGTGCTGAAGATCGTCTAGCCCAGCTTGAGAGAATTGAAAAATATTTCCTAAATGAAGAAGGAAAAGCTCCAAGCGATATTGAACAATGGATTGAAGCCTTACAAAAACTATCCACCATTAAATCAGGCAAAAAAGGCTGCAATAATCCACGTCACCCCCTACCACAAGTTGGAAAAAATAGAGACCTGCCCACATTACTTGACGCGGGCACAGCTTATAAACATGCAAAGGAACTTCTAACTTGGCTACAGAAACTTGAAGAAAAAAATCCTAAAGACTACCGATGGTTGATAAACAAATGGCTATACCATAGTGAAGCGGAAAAAGGGTTAATACGCTTAGAGCCAAATGAAGAGAAGTATGTAGAAGATCTCTTTGATCAAGCCAGTACCTTTGGAAACATTCGCCTTCAGATTTCTAAAATTAAAAATGGTTACCGTTTTCAAATACGCATAGCAGATAGTAATGGAAATACAATCAGAGAGGCTGGAGCAGTGCGGTGGGTGATGAGTTGGGTAAGTATAGATATGCTGAAAGATTCTGATTCAAACTAAAATATAAATGGTGGAGCAAAACTAAGTCCGTTCACGAGGTAAATTGAACTGACGTCTCAGTTCACGTACGTTGTAAAGCGATATGTCTTGCATATTCTCTCTGATTTGACCAGATTTATGGACAGGCTGAAAGGAGTGCTCATAACTGACATTATGAGCACTCTTTAATTTCCAACAACATTTGTCCCAATCACAGAGCTGGTCGCTGTTAGTCACATACTGATCGCCAGACTGTAACTCACGCATGGATTCTGTCAGTACACATACTTCAAAATACCTGCGATCTAATATCTTCAAAGTAGTATTACTTAGTTCTTGGATGACCATTTTTTCAGGCACCCATTTATTAACTAATCCTTTCTATAACACCTTGGCAAGTGCTTCAATCGCCTTCATTCCCGTCCCAAAACGACTAATCGCCTCACGATGCGAACTGAGATCACCATAGGAGATAAAGCGTAAATTGAGTGCATCGATCTTGCCAAATGCAGGACGATTGATCTGTTTACGCACATCTTCTTCTCGCGCATCGGGTGCCACCAAAAATAAGGGCAGATTGGCGCGTTCTGGTAGACTCATGGCCAAATCCAGCATTCGGACAATACCTGAGTAAATACTTGTGCTGTGTTCGACCTCAAAAGCTGCGATGACTTCACCAGTTGTCTCAAGCCACAATACATCAATTAAACCAATTGCCTCGGCAGCATCCGAGTTTGCAAGTGCAGCGGGCAGGTATGATAGACATCCAGTCCCTAATGTTGTTTCAGCATACTGTCGATTACGATCATTACTGGCAATCCATACCGAAAAACCTAGAGCATGACCTAAGTCTCGTAGCCAGCCTTGTACACTCGTATGATTATGATCAGATTCTTGGGCGAGTTTCAGCGCTTTGACCGTAGCAGCACTATCTTCATGGACTTTGGATAATTCCAATTTGAATCGCTGTATTGCTGACACATTATCTTCCTGCGGAATAGCAGGATATCGTCCTTTGCCCACATCAAATAAGAATCCTGCAATTGCGCCAAGATCATTCGAGAACAAGTCATGGTATTGCCGATTCAATTCAAAGATGCCACTTCTCATCGCTATGTAGTCTGGCCACCGACCCAATTTGACGTTGCCGCCCGTGATTTGGTTATAGCCCGCGACAATTGCGGTGTTAAATGGCGGGGTACGTGTGGGATGGAGAAAATACAGCAGATTAGCGACCGCTGGCCCTAAGCCTTTAATGCCATGGTGATGCAAAATATGGATGGCATCGATCAGGGCTTGATCACTTTGGCAACATAGGCAGGTTGATAAGAAACGACCAAAGGCTTTTTGGTTGTCTGCACTTTCATAGATATCAGGAATTCTGAGTTTTGGTTTCCATAAAAAGGCATGGTCAGCCCCTTTAAAGATTTGACGTTGTTCAGCGATAGATGCAACGACGGTTTCTAGTGAAGAACCTCGGTAAAGATTCCCAAACTCACCGCGTTCAATTTCAGCGGTGACAGCTTGTAATCCACGGCGAATTGAACGAAAGTTTTTAATGCGTTCTTCCCATAAAAACCATGATTGATAGGTTCCTCCTTGATCTTCGCGCCAACGTTCGATGAGGCGTCTAAGCATTGGATTTTCATTTTGAGCATCAATCATTCAAGCGTTCCATCAGGGAAAAATCAATCGATCTATCATAGACGATCAGACATTAGAAACGCACGCTGGATTCAACGTGCGTTTATTTGAGAAGAAGCTTTATTTATCTTAACGACTGGATCGATTGCGGTGGTGGCGCTATCGACTGGGATAAGGTTACGGCTTGCTGATCTGTCTTTAACCGCACGGTGTTCAAAAGACTCTCTTGATCGCCATGCGTATGAGGTGACTTTTCTTCAGCATCTTCTTTACTTTGATCGTGATCAGACACCGCCTCAAGTTCAGCATCGGACATGGTCGCCATGGGGTGGCTCGACGGTACTTCATTAGCATGTAGAACGCCACTGAACCCGAGCCACAACAATGGTATGAATAAGCGCATTTTCATCCCTGAATTTAAACTCCTCAACACGACTGTTAAAACCAAAGACGCACACCAGCAACCGCAACCGTTTTGCTAGTTGGCTCGTTATTGGCACGTAGCAGTTCCGCAGTCTTGCCATATTGATGCACGGTTTCGACCCCAACATAAGGTGCAAACTGGCGGGTGATATCGTAACGTAAACGTAAGCCCGCTTGGAGGTCACTGAATCCTTTACCCACGTCACGCTCTGGATCATCTTTGCTGTAGATATTCGTCTCGATAGTAGGTTGTAGAATCAAACGCTGGGTAATGCGCCAATCATAGGTCGCCACTAAACGCAATGCTGCACGGTTTTCGTCACTGACATATACGGTTCCGCCGAGATCAAGCCAATACGGCGAGATACCATTTAAACCCAATGCCAGCCACGTCCGTCCTTTTACTTTTCCACTGTCTTGGCGCACGCCAAGCTCCGTGTTCCAAAAAATATCAACGGGTTTACGCCATAGCAACTCTGTCCGTGCCTCTTCGAGTTTGCTATTGGAAGTATTTCCCTCTGCCTTTAATGCAAGACGGTTCCAGTCCGAGCCGACCC
The DNA here is from genome assembly GCA_028868515.1 of Gammaproteobacteria bacterium. Lineage (GTDB taxonomy): Bacteria > Pseudomonadota > Gammaproteobacteria > Pseudomonadales > Moraxellaceae > Aquirhabdus. Next base: position 43,660 of record JAGWUI010000014.1, on the reverse strand, counting down.
ATGCATCAATATCATAACCCCCTTCGGTTTTGCCTTGACTGTGGGCAACCTCTAGTTGATTAAACATCACACTCATCATGATGCCGTTGCCCATCATTGCAGGGGGGGCTATCGGGCCAAAATCACGCCCTTGCGAATAGTCAGGACTGCGGGCATCAGCAGGTGCTGAACCGCCTTGCATCTTGCCCATTTGCATACCGCCCATATCCATGGAGCCATGATCCATCTTGGACATGTCCATTGAGCCTTTGCCCATATCCATGGAGCCATGATCCATCTTAGACATGTCCATTGAGCCTTTGCCCATATCCATGGAGCCATGATCCATCTTGGACATGTCCATTGAGCCTTTGCTCATATCCATGGAACCATGATCCATTTTCGACATGTCCATTGAGCCTTTGCTCATATCCATGGAGCCATGATCCATTTTCGACATGTCCATTGAACCTTTGCCCATATCCATGGAACCATGATCCATCTTCGACATGTCCCTAGATGGGGTCTTTTTGGGAGTCTTTTTGCTGACAGGGCGAGGATGAGCCTTCGGCTTAACCGCCACCTTGGACTTTGCTTTAGGCATGTCCATTTTCATGTCCATCCCTGACATTGAACTCATGTCCATGCTCGGTTCAGCCGCAAAAACGGGCAGACTCAATACCAATACGCTCAGCGTTAATATATTTTTCATGATTTTCTTCATAGTTAATCCACCACCACTTCACGAAACATGCCTGACTCCATATGGTAGAGAAGATGGCAGTGCCATGCCCATCGACCCGCTTCTCCAGTGACGTCAAACGAGATTTTTTGTGCAGGTTGCACGACGATTGTATGTTTGCGGACTTGAAAATCACCACTGGGTGCGCGTAGATCGCTCCACATGCCATGTAAGTGCATCGGGTGAGTCATCATCGTGTCATTCACCAGTGAAATCCTAACCCGCTCACCCTTGGCAAGACGCACGGGTTTAGATTCTTTAAAGGTCTGACCGTCGAAACCCCAGATATAGCGTTCCATATTGCCCGTTAAATGCATTTCAATTTCGCGCGTAGGCTCCCGTTGCTCAAGCTTGGCGTTGCCAATGGAGTGCAGATCGGCATAGGTCAAGACACGGCGACCATTGTTCCGCAGGTTAACCCCAGCATCATCGAGATTAGTGCGCGGCATATCGACATGCATATCGGTACTGAAACCATACTCAGTGCTGGCATGTTTTGCCATCGTCTTGCCCGACATATCACCCATCATGTCGGTCATGCTGAGCCATTGAATTTTGTCCAAAGGGGGAATCGGGGCACTTAATCCCGCTTTAACCGCCAAAGTGCCACAGGCATAACCTGTGCGATCAATATTTTGGGCAAATATCGTATAGGCATCATCACTCGGTTCGACTAATACATCATAGGTTTCAGCAACGCCAATTCTAAATTCATCGACAGTGACTGGCTCGACCAATTGACCATCCGTGCCAATCACGGTGAGTTTTAAGCCCGGAATCCGCACATCAAAAATAGTTTGAGCACTGCCATTGATAAAACGTAGACGTACCTTGTCGCCTTTGCTAAACAGTCCAGTCCAATTTGATGCTGGATTGGTGCCGTTCATGAGATAGGTAAAGGTATGTGCTGAAAGATCGGTGAAATCGGTGGGCATCATGCGCATTTCATTCCATATCTTGCGATCAGCAACCGTGTTCTTCCAACCATTCTTGCGTACATCAGCTAAGAATTGAGTCGCTGTAGGCATCTGATAATTATCAAAACCCGATTCCATTTTGAGCTTATTGAGTAGCATCATGGGATTGGCATCCGTCCAATCCGAGAGCATGATCACATGGTCACGATCCGCTTGGATGGTCTCACCATCACGCGGCTCAATCACAATCGCACCCATCATGCCTGTCTGTTCTTGAAAGCCAGAGTGCGAGTGATACCAATAGGTGCCACTTTGTAGAATGGGAAATTGATAGGTAAAGGTTTGTCCTGGTTCAATGCCTTTAAAGCTAATCCCAGGCACGCCGTCCATCCCGAAAGGCAGCAATAGACCATGCCAATGAATTGACGATTGTTCTTTGAGACGATTGGTCACGCGAATGGTGACGGTTTCACCTTCCTTAAAATGCAGGACGGGTGCTGGTAAGCTGCCATTGATCACAGTTGCTATTCGAGACTTGCCCGTATAATTGACGAGTGCCTCATCGATCGTTAAATCAAATTGGTTGCCTTTTAGATTTGGCATTTGAGCGGCGATAACGGACGGTTTGGTTGACTTAGCCCATACGCCACTACTCACGGCCAGTCCCGCTATCGCAACACCTTGAACAAACTGTCGTCTTGATAATTGATGAGTCATACAACACCTATAGTATTTTTTGAACAGAGTTCCATGCTAGATCAGTACATTACATCCCGCTATAGTCTTGTCCACCAGATAACCGCATTTGACGGTTGTCGAGTGGCGCTACAATATCTTTAGTTCGCTGTTCGATGGATCGTTCAAATAACGTATCTAACGCCCAGTACACCTGCTTTGTATGAAGCACATCCACACTATGAGTAGATGGCCCAGATAGAAAAATACCAAACCGTCGATCACCGTAACAAAGGCACTTATTAACTGTAAACTTTATAAAAGTAACAATAACTCTCTTTGATTGCGATGACGTGGTGTTTTTGTTAGATGATGGGTTATTTGCTAGATGGCGTGGTCGCTGGCATAGCCATGTTGGAATGATCCATTTTCATGGGCATATTGTTCATGTCGTCCATCTTCATATTTTGCATATGGCTATGATCCATTGCTGGCATTACATCATGTGCAGTAGAGGTTTTTTTTGCACATTTCTGCATCATGGCTTGCATGGCTGGATCTTTATGATCCATTTTAGACATATCCATTTTTTGCATGGATTCACATTTTTCGGCTTCTTCTTTTGCATGTTCGGTTGGATCATGCGCCCAAACAGTTTGAGTACTGAGTGCAAGTAGTACTGTAATTGCAAAGCTTTGACGAGTTAAGAATTTCATGAATTACTCCAAAAACTGATTAAATATAGAAGCGCACTATCAACCCTGATCATCGCGCTTTTTAACCAACATCAACATGACTTGAAAATGACATTTTTGTCATTTTCAGATATCGGTTAACTTAAGCGATACGATAACGATTCTTGTTGTTATGCATAACAACTGGACGAGACCCGATTTGGTAGACGGATATTCGTTCTTTTTTCGGGTCTCGACCAAAAATGACAAAAATATCATTTTGGGGTCATCTTTGTGTCTATTCATCAATACTAAGATCAATACCAACAGGTAGCTGTCATCTTAATTTTTTGTTGACGGAAAATTCTGTACTCACTCATTTAACGATAGGAAATACCTCATGAAAGCATTTCAAAAAATCTTGGTTAGTGTGCGTAATGCAGTAATCGTCTCTGCTGTTGCAATTACTACTACCAGCGCTTTTGCTCACACAACACTGCAAAGCGCTATCCCAGCAGTAAACTCAAAAGTTACTGCGCCATCCAAGCTAACACTGACTTTTGGTGAACCCGTGATGTTGATGGGACTGAAACTGACTAATGCTCAAAAAAAGAATGTTCCACTGAATTTTAAAGTTTCTTCAGTCATGAATAAGAGTTTTGAGATTGCAGTGCCAAAATTAGCCAAATCAACGTATACCGAGAGCTGGACAATCATGGGTGATGACGGTCACAACATGAGTGGAAGTTTTCAATTCACAGTGAAATAAAAAACTGACACATTTGGAGTTAATCCCGCCCTATGCCATGCAGTCTTTGGCATCGGGCTTTTTCTGGAAGAATAATTATGGCTTCAGAATATTGGTTATGGGCAGCTTGGATTGAAAAAGTCATGCTTTACGCTGGCATGGCATTTGTGATTGGTGGTTCATTTATGTACTTATTCCTTTCAAAATATCAGCATCTCAGTAAAACAATCATTAATTACATGCTACTAGGTGCAGTCCTTGGCGGCATCTCTAGTATTGCCAGCTTCTTTATACAGGTTGGGAGCTTTGCCAATAATGGCTTGCAAGGCATGATTGATCCTACCTTTTTAAAAATCTTGTTGCATAGTCCAGTGGGAACCATTCAGATCACTAGAACATTATGTTTTTCCATCATTGCGGTATTGCTAATTGCAAAAAATTATCGGTGGTCTACAAGTAATCCATCTTGGTTTAGCGGAGTAGCTATAGCGCTGGCATCATTAATTATTGTGACAAGCTTTTCTCAGTTAGGCCATGTCACCAATTTACCGCTCTTTGCTCAGATTTTAATTTCCATTCATATTATTGTGATGTCTTTATGGATGGGTGCGCTGTTTCCATTATGGAAACTTAGTCGTACCATTGAAGGAATGCCATTAAAAGACAGCATGCACCTGTTTGGTCGAATTGCAGCAATAATTGTGGGACTTCTGGTTGTATGTGGGCTAACCGTTGCCATTATGCTACTTAACATTCACATTCTATTGACCACACCGTATGGTTATGGCTTTATCCTTAAATTGGCTCTTGTTGCATCCATTTTGCTATTAGCTGCATTTAACAAATGGTATTTCACACCTCGACTAGAGCATCCGCGATTTGCCAAGCAGTTGAGCTATGCCATTTTGTTGGAAATGTCACTTGGTTTAACCATATTGTTGGTGACTGGCTACATTACATCAGTCATCGGCATTGCGTAAGGAAAGCTAAAATGCAGTTTTTTTGCAGACTTTCACACGAATCCAAGTCGAACCTCGAAGCAACCCCGCATCAAGGTTTACTTGGACTCACTGATGGTACTAAGGGTTGAGGTTGAATAACCGATTGGGGTGTAGTTAATAAATTCCGTTCAATATATAAAATATTATTTTTCAAAAGACTTTCCTCATCCCCATGTGTATGTGGAGATTTTTCATCAGTAACATCCTTGGTATGACCGTGATCTGTCACAACTTCCAAATCATCTTCTGACATAGCGGATAAGTGTGACTTCGGTGCTTCAGTGACTTCTTTTGCCTGTTCTGCTGGATCATGCGCCCAAACATTCGGGGCACTAAGGGCAATGAGTATTGTTATCACAAAGCTTTGCGGAGTTAAAATTTTCATAAATTATTCCAAAAATTGATTAAATATAGAATGCTTTAAATCCTAGCTGGAGTGAGGTATCAGCAATCGACAAGCCCATGTTTTATCGTCAATTGTGACAGACGTCTTATCTATTGTTTCAAATAGTTGATCTACAGCATCCCAGACTTCCGTGGCACGAGAATTCTCGAACATTGAAATAGCTATTCGCCCATCAGGAGCTAATGTCTGAACATAAGACTGCAAAGTTTTATAAGGATTTTTACTGTAATAAAGACTTTCATTAAAAATCACCAAATCGACTTTAAGGTCTGTAGGCGTAAAATTATCAAAATTAGCTTCTATCAATTGATATTTAAACTCATCACCCATCAGTTCCCTAAGCTGCGCTAAAGCAATAGGACTAATGTCAATACCTACATAAAAATTAATGCGGTTGAGAAGACGTGGCAAATTACCATTACCGCAGCCCACATCTAATACAGTTTCCACGCCTAAGAAACCAGCATATCCAGCTAAAATACTGTTGTGCCCCAACTCACGTAAGCTATGCAAGTACTCCCATTTGCCATTTCGATATTCTCGATCCCAACGCTGCTGTTTTGACTTTGAAATAAGCTTTTTAAAAGCATCTAACATTCCGTACCTCATGAATTTTTAAATGATCTAGTCTGTAATGCCCCCGAAACTTATTGAGTCATCAAAGGTTTTCCAGTCCGTCATGGCTGCCTAGATTTAACGAGGTATATTCACTTTGGTTAGCCAACACCAACATGACTTGAAAATGACAATTTTGTCATCTTGCAGACAACGCAGTGCTGCAAGCAGTATGCTGTTGTTAATATTGAAACGAAATTGAAGCTGATATGAGAATTTTATTGGTTGAAGATGACCTAAAGACGGGTGATTATTTGAAGCAAGGTCTCAGTGAGGCTGGATATATCACGGATTGGGTCTCGGATGGTCTATCTGGTAAGCATCAAGCGCTGTCTGAAACGTATGACTTAATCATTTTAGATGTGATGTTACCGATGCTTGATGGTTGGTCAGTGCTGTCGGCAATCAGACAAGCAGGACTAACGATGCCGATCCTATTCCTCACCGCGAAAGATGAAATTGATGATCGAGTCAAAGGCTTAAAACTGGGTGCAGATGATTATTTAGTCAAACCCTTTGCTTTTGCCGAGCTACTCGCGCGAATCATGAGCTTATTACGTCGTGGACAACAACGCGAAGATGATGTGATTTGTGTTGCTGATTTAGAGTTGGATCTACGTCGTAGGCGCGTCACGCGTGCAGGTCAACGGATTGATTTAACGGCTAAAGAATTTGCCTTACTTGAGCTTTTTATGCGTAGACAAGGAGAAATCTTGCCACGATCTCTGATTGCATCCCAAGTTTGGGATATGAATTTTGATAGTGACACCAATGTGGTGGAAGTCGCCATCAAAAGATTACGCAGTAAAGTCGATCTGGGATTCAGTCCAAGACTGATTCAAACCATTCGCGGCATGGGCTATGTGCTGGAGGTTGGCGATGATGCGACTGCTTAGCTCAATTAGTCTTCGTATTAGTTTGATTTTCACCTTTTTTACCGCACTCATTTTACTCATGATGAGCATCGTAATTCATCAATTGGTGATGCATCATTTTGAAAAGCAAGATCGCGCTTTGCTTGAAGGAAAAGTGGCATTAATAGAAAATATCTTACAGCAAATACCTCAAAATCAACCACTGCTGATTCAACAACTCAATGATGCTTTAGTCGGACACCATGGGTTGATGGTGCAGATTGAACGTCCAATCGGTACGCCCTTGTTAGCAACCGTTGCTGCTTCAATTCCAGACCACCCCACCCGATATGGCAAATTGTCACCACTGACTGAGTGGCAGATTAACCAAAAGGATTATCGCGGTATCATCGTCAAACATTCACAAACAGAGTCATCAGAGAGTAATCGCATTGTTGTGGGTATTGAAACTACGGATCACTCTCACTTTCTGGATGAATTTCGACAACAACTCTTGATGATTGGAGGCGTTGCTACAATGAGCCTAATGATCTTAGGTTGGTTAGCAGCACGGAGAGGACTACGTCCAGCTCAATCCATGGCACTAGTCGCGGAAGGCATATCTGCGCAGCATTTAACGGGAAGACTTGATGAAAACCATGCGCCTACAGAACTCAAACCATTAGCTACAGCTTTTAATTCCATGTTAGATCGGCTAGAAGATGCGGTTGGGCGGCTCTCTGACTTCTCCTCGGATCTTGCCCATGAGTTGAGAACGCCCATCAATACGCTGATGACACAAACGCAAGTGTGTTTATCTAAACCTCGTGATATTCCCACTTATCAAGATGTCTTGTTTTCTAATTTAGAGGAGTATGAGCGGCTGGCTCGCATGATCGCAGATATGCTATTTCTGGCCAAAGCCGATCACGGATTAAGTTTGCCGCATTTACAGAAAGTAGATCTGCGACAAGAAGTGATTGCCTTATTTGAATTTTACGATGCATTAGCCGCAGATAAAGGGATGAAACTCAATTTATCTGGGTCAGCGGTCATGCAGGGTGATCAATTGATGTTACGCCGCGCATTGAGTAACTTGATTGCAAATGCGATTCGGTATGGCAAAGGACAGGGTAATATTTCAATTCACCTAAATGAGCAGGAAGAGTCAACGGTCATCACTATTCAGAATGAAGCCGAGCCACTGTCCTCCGAACAAGTATCGCGTCTGTTTGATCGATTTTATCGTACCGATACATCACGACAACGTACCGAAGAAGGATCAGGTTTAGGACTCGCTATTACTAAATCTATTGTGCAAGCGCATGGTGGTCAAATAGAGGCTTTTTCGGATCAAGATAGCGTTATGTTTAAGATTGGGTTTGAACGTCAAAAGTGATCATAATATTTTTTACTGGCAAACTAATATGCCAAAGAAAAGCCCGTTCACTGTCTTATTCAGTGAACGGGCTATTTGCTAAATAGAAGATTAAGTTTTCACCAACTACTTGAGAGCAGCACCTCGAAGTCTTAGCGCATTTGTAATCACTGACGCTGAACTTAAACTCATCGCCAATGCTGCGATCATGGGTGATAGCAGCCATCCTGTCACGGGATACAAGATGCCAGCAGCAAGCGGAATTCCGAGCGCGTTGTATAAAAAGGCAAAGCCAAGATTCTGTTTCATATTGCGTACAGCAGCTTCGGATAAAGATCGTGCGGTGGAGATGCCGCGCAGATCACCTTTAATGAGCGTGACTTGTGCGCTGTTAACCGCAACATCAGTTCCCGTACCCATCGCAATCCCGATATTGGCTTGTGCCAATGCGGGTGCATCATTGATACCATCACCCGCCATTGCTACGATATGACCTGCATTTTGCTCTTTCTTGACTAGATTCAATTTATCTTCTGGGCTGACTTCGCCATGAAACTCGGTTATGCCCAATTGCGTTGCCACGGATTTAGCTGTAGCACGACCATCACCTGTTGCCATGATCACTCTGATATTGGCATGTTTTAAGGCATCCAGTGCTGCAACAGTGCTGGATTTAATCGGATCATGCACGGATAGAATTCCAGCTAAATGCCCCTCTACTGCGAGATACATGACGCTAGCACCTTTCAGTCGCAACGCGTCTGCACGCAGCTCTAAAGAGCTAGTGTCAATGTGCTGCTGTTGCATCAAGCTCGCATTACCCAGATACAGTGATTTCTCATTGATTCGACCAGTAACACCCTGACCTATGATGGAGTCAAAAGACTCTGGCTGAACAAGCTTTAGTTCTTGTTCGTGTGCTGCTTTCACGATGGCAGCCGCCAAAGGATGTTCACTGCCTTGATCCAGACTGGCAGCCCATTGTAGAACCTGATCCGATTGATATTCAGCGGCGGCAATCACTTGATCAAAATGAGGTTTTCCCTCAGTCAATGTCCCCGTTTTATCGACAATGAGTGTATCAACAGTGCGTAAACTCTCAATCGCTGCGGCATCTTTAAAGAGGATACCTTGGGTCGCAGCGCGGCCTGTTGTCACCATGATCGACATTGGCGTGGCTAAGCCCAACGCACAAGGACAAGCAATAATGAGTACGGAAACCGCATTCAGCAAACCATAAACCCAGCCTGAAGTTGATCCGAAAAAGCCCCATGCAAAAAAGGTTATGATCGAAACTGTAACCACGGCAAGAACAAAGTAGCCTGCGACTTTGTCTGCCATCCGTTGCATCGGCGCTTTTGATCTTTGGGCTTGCGAGACCATTTGAACGATCTGTGACAGCATAGTTTCTGCACCAACACGCTCTGCACGAATGGTTAAAGCACCAGTTGTATTCAGCGTAGCACCTACAACGTGATCGCCAGTTTCTTTACGGGTTGGAATAGGTTCACCGGTAATCATCGACTCATCAACTGAACTTGTTCCATTGACCACCACACCATCCACAGGTACTTTCTCGCCAGGTCTTACGCGCAATATGTCACCGACATGAACTTGATCTAGGGGAACATCTTCTTCCTGTCCGTTCTCGTTGATCCGTCGTGCGGTTTTTGGGGCTAAACCTAGTAATGATTTGATGGCAGCAGAGGTCTGAGAGCGCGCTTTGAGTTCCAATAATTGACCAAATAACGTCAGAGAGATAATGACCGCCGCCGCTTCAAAGTAGATACCAACGTGTCCATTCATTCCTTTAAATGCTGCTGGAAAGAGTTGTGGAGCAACCGTTGCAACCACACTGTATATGTAGGCCGCGCCAGTGCCCAATCCAATGAGAGTCCACATGTTTGGACTACGATTCACCACTGACTGAAATCCGCGTATAAAAAATGGCAGACCCGCCCACAAGACCACTGGCGTTGCCAATACCAATTCAACCCAACTTTGCAAGGCTGGATTGATGAGATGGAAATAGTGCCCAAACATTGCTAGAACAAAGACGATCATCGTCAGCGGTAAACTCAACCAAAATCGATGGCGAAAGTCCACCAATTCAGGTGACTCATCATCTTCTAAGCTGGGTAATTCAGGCTCTAATGCCATGCCACATTTTGGACATGCTCCTGCATGATCTTGACGAATTTCTGGGTGCATTGGACAGGTATAGATCGCGCCAGCAATGGTTGGCTGCTCTGCGGGCTTTTTTTGATCGTCTAGGAACTGATCAGGGGTCGCTGCAAAACGACTTAAGCACCGAGCACTACAAAAGTGATAAGTTTTGCCTTGAAAGTCGTGATGATGTGGTGAACTGGGACTGACCACCATGCCACAAACGGGATCATGTTCGGTCGTTGATAATCCAGCCGAATCCGACTTCTCATGAGGCTTACCCCCTCCACAACAGGAAGGTTTCTTAACCTCTTCTTTATTGTGGTGTTCATGATGGTCGTGATGATGCTGAACCTGTGGTTGCGGCTCTTCTTTGGGTTTTGAACAACAAGAAGATGATTCGGTCTGAGACGATCCATTATTTTTGCTATCGGACGATGATTCAGGAAACATAATAATACTCGCAAGGTATGGGAATAATGCTAGGCTAAACCCTGTAGTCAACCACAGAGTCAAGTGTTTTTTTAAGGTCAGATCAACATCATGCAAACGCTCACGATTGGCAAGCTCGCCAAAACCGCCCAAGTTGGCATTGAAACCATTCGCTATTATCAAAGTCGAGGATTATTGCCCACTCCTGATAAAACGACGGGATACCGTCAATACCCTTTGAGTTTAATTGAGCGCATACGGTTTATTAAACGGGCACAAGAGTTAGGCTTTAGTCTGGATGAAATTTCTGAACTGTTATCATTGCATGGCAATCATCAACGCGATCTTATTCAACAGATCACTGCTGCTCGTTTGGCGCAAATTAGATCGAAAATTACTGATCTTGAACGTATACAAACCGTACTCACACAGCTTCTTAGTGAATGTGAACATACAAACCCAGATTTACCTTGTCCGATTATTGCTTCACTTGGGGGTGCGAATAATGGTATTGAATACACTTAAATCATGGGCTAAAGAAATTAAGCAACAAACATTGACTGTGTACTATGCGGCTCGTGACCCTAGATCGCCATTGTGGGTGCGGCTTTTCGCTCTTTTTATTGTGGCTTATGCAATTAGCCCGATAGATTTAATCCCAGATTTTATACCTGTCCTAGGATACCTTGATGATCTATTGATTGTTCCGTTAGGACTCATGCTGATTATTAAATTTACCCCTAATATTGTTCTTCAAGATGCTAAAGCACTCGCAGAACAATCCATAGAACGACCTGTAAGCTATATCGCTGCCTTTTGTATTGGAATCATTTGGCTCGTATTGATCGGATGGTGTATTCATAGATTTTTCTTTAAATAATTTATAATGTTAAACCTTATTTTAGCTCAAGATGGAATACTACCTGAGCTAAATCCGTTGTGGTTTAGCCTCAAATATTGAATAGATTTGTACACTGATTAACCAGCACATTGTAAAACCTTGTGGATGACGATAATATAAAAGAATGCGAATACTCCGACTGATTTTTACATGCTTTCTGTCAATTGCTATCCTCTCAGTAGGGTCGGCAGCAGTTGCGATGTCGGTAAACAGTCCGTGTGCAATGCAGCAGATGCAAGATCATCAAGCTGAATTGATGAAAGCATCAATGCCAATGATGGCGATGGACATAGCGACTCAGCAATCTATACCCCACATGGATTGCATGAAAATGCAAAAATCACATGTCGGCAATTCGCTCCACTGTAAGTCGGGACAAGATTGTGTGATGTATAACGTGCAACTTGCTAATCCAGCTTCAAACATCATTGTGTTCCAGCCTAAACCGCAATACCTGAATACTCAGCACTTCATCGCTCAATCCACTGAATTTGTTCCCTCTCCTGATCTATTCGGATTGTGGCGGCCCCCTCGCGCTCTTTAATTCACCTATCGATTTAGAGGTTCATCGGTTTTAAACCTTTGAACCATTTGCACGCGCCTGCGTGTGTCTATTCTAGGGAATGAGGGCATGTCTCCATTTTTAATCACATTGATCTGGCAGAGGTCTATACGGCTGATGCTGTCTTTGGCGTTGGTGTTTACCGCCTGTGCGGCTAATGCGGCACCCCTATCACTGAATGCTGCGCTCGCCACCGCTGAGCAGAATTCGCCTGAACTCACGGCCAATAGCGCCCAAATTGATGCGGCGCAATCCGCATCGATCCCCGCGGGATCACTCCCGAATCCTAAAATCTACGCGGCCCTCGACAATTTTCCCGTTACTGGTTCCGAAGCTGGGCAGTTAAACAGGGATAACATGACGATGTCGAAAATTGGCATCATGCAAGATATTCCCAACGCTGATAAACGACGTGCGCAAGTCGATGTGAGCACTGCCAAGGTTGAGGTCGCCCAAGCACAGCGTCCGATTGCCCTCCTAAAACTGCGAGAAAATACCGCAATTGCGTGGTTTAACCGCTACTACTTAGAGCACAAGATTGCGCTATTTGATTCGTTGCTCTCCGAAAACAAGCTGCTCGCCCAAACTGTCCATGCACAAATTGCATCAGGTCGCAGCCAAATCGCAGATGCGGTATTGCCCCAGCAGGAAGCTGCCCAACTTGAAGATCAACGAGATGACTTGAATCGTGATCTAAACAAAGCGAAATCAGCATTGCGCCGCTTTTTGGGTGTGCAATCTGGAAGTAACCTTGATCAAAGCAGCGATCAAATGCTGACGCAAGATGCGCCTGAATTGCCGATCAATGCGGATCAGTTGCATCAACATTTACATCATCATCCTGAACTACAAGCGTTTGCAGCCGAGTCGCAACTGGCTGACGCAAAGGTCACTGAAGCGCGCTCGCTGAAAAAATCAGATATGAGCGTTGAGTTTGGTTATTACCATCGTGCGCCACAGTTTGGCGACATGATCGGCGTGCAACTGACCTATGAACTCCCGATCTTTACCTCGCATCGTGTCGATCCATTGATTGCCGCCGCGATGTCTGAACAAGCAAATATTGATGCTCAGCGCGAAGTCATGTTGCGTAATCACACCAATATGCTTGAAAACGATTTGGCGGACTATGCTGCGTTGAATCGACAACTAGAACGTGCAAATTCAACGGAATTACCCCTAGCGCAACAGAAGGTTTCCTTACAACTTGCCAGCTATCAAGCGGGAAAAGTTGATTTAAGTATGGTCTTGACAGCTCGTCGCGAGCTCATCGACCAGCGCATCAAAATTATCTCTCTGCAAAATATGCGTGCCGTCACCGCTGCGCAACTGTATTACGCCTATGGCGGTGGGAGTGACAATGGTACAGCTGAGAATCAGCCTGTGGGCAGTGAGCAAGCTGCCGCTGTACAAACTTCAAGTTTAAAGGGAGTAAATATAAAATGACGCATAAAACGATGAAATTAGTCGTCATGACGGTTGCAATTTCTGCTGCTCTAGCTGTGGGCGGCGGTGGGGGTTATTGGTTCGCCAATCAGCATATGCACCCGATGTCGGGTACAGGTGAAAGCAGTGCCAAAGTGATGTATTGGTACGACCCGATGAAGCCAGATCAGCATTTTGATAAACCGGGTAAATCGCCATTTATGGATATGCAATTGTTGGCAAAATATGCGAACAGTGGCAGTGATAGTAACGCAGCAAATGCAACTAGCATTGCAGTAGATCCAAGCATTACCCAAAATTTAGGAGTTCGTGTTGTCCAAGCAGAACGTGGCGTTCTCAACAACAATATCACCGTGACAGGTGCTATCCAACTTAATGATCGTCTGGTTGCTGTGATGCAAGCCCGCACGAATGGCTTTGTCGAACGAGTCTATGCGCGTGCTGCTGGGGATGTCATTTCACGAGGTGCACCAATCGCTGATCTGCTCGTACCTGATTGGGCAGGTGCGCAAATTGAATATTTGGCCGTACTCAAGATGGGTGATCCTTCATTGATCAATGCAGCAAGGCAACGCTTGCTTCTGCTGGGAATGCCTGCTGATTTGATTACGCGCGTTGAAAAGTCAGGAAAAACGCAAGCGACGATCACCTTATCCGCGCCTATCGGTGGTTTGATTCAAACATTGGATGTTCGCTCAGGCATGACGATGAGTGCAGGACAAACGCTGGCAAAGATTAATGGACTGAACAGTGTTTGGCTGGAAGCGGCTGTACCTGAAGCACAAGCAGGGGGGATTCGGGTTGGAAGCATTATAGCTGCGCATTTGACGGCATATCCGAGTGATAGCTTTCATGGCAAGGTCATTGCAGTATTGCCTGACATCAATATGGAAAGTCGAACACTACGGGTGCGTATCAAATTACCAAATCCAAATGGCCAGTTAAAACCGGGGATGTTTGCCCAAATTCAATTGCAGACAGATAAAAGCCAAGACCAATTACTTATCCCTGAGGAAGCCGTGATTCGTACAGGGAAACGCAATGTCGTCATTCTAGCTCTTGCAGGCGGTCATTTCCAGCCTGTGGAAGTCCAGCTTGGACAAGCAGCAAATGGTCAGGTCGCCATTTTAAGCGGTATGCAGGAAGGCCAAAAGGTGGTTGCGTCTGGTCAATTCTTGATTGATTCAGAAGCCAGTTTGCAAGGCGTACTCGCAAAGATGAATAGTAGCAAGGCTTCGGCATCTGCAATGATGGGTCAAGAAGTCATGCCTATGTCCATGCCCATGCCTGCAACCGCTTCAGCAATGATGCCTGCTGCGTCAACACCCTATTATCAAGGTGTTGGCAAGATTGAGTCGATTACCCCTACTGACATCACCATCTCACATCATCCCATCCCCGCAATCGGCTGGGGTGCAATGACCATGACGTTTAAGTTGCCTGACGCGAAGCTGGTTACTGGGGTCAAGGTGGGTGATCAGGTCAATTTTGGTTTTAATCTAATCAAAGATGATTATGTCATTGCTGCTTTGACAAAAACTACGGGCAGTGCTATGCAGGGGAATCAGCCATGATTGCTCGCATTATTCGTTGGTCAATTGCCAACCGCTTCTTGGTGTTATTGGCGGTATTGTTTATTGCGGTTTGGGGAGTTTGGGCTGTCAAAAACACCCCCATTGATGCGCTGCCAGACTTGTCTGATGTGCAGGTGATCATTCGTACCAACTATCCCGGTCAAGCGCCGCAGATTGTTGAAAATCAGGTGACGTATCCTTTAACCACCACCATGTTGTCGGTGCCCGGCGCTAAGACTGTCCGTGGCTATTCCTTCTTCGGCGACTCGTTCGTTTATGTGATCTTTGATGAAGGCACTGATCTGTACTGGGCGCGGTCACGGGTGCTCGAATACCTCAATCAACTGCAAGGGCGCTTGCCTCCATCAGCCAAGACCTCACTCGGCCCCGATGCAACGGGTGTGGGTTGGATCTATGAATATGCTTTGGTGGATAAAACGGGACAGCATGACTTGTCTCAGCTTCGTGGCATTCAAGATTGGTTCTTGAAATATGAACTGAAAAGTCTGCCCAACGTAGCTGAAGTCGCCAGCATCGGCGGAATGGTCAAGCAGTATCAGATCGTACTTGATCCCGTCAAAATGGCGGCATATCAAATCCCACTCAATAAAGTCATTGATGCCATCCAAAAAGCCAATCAGGAAACAGGTGGTTCGGTACTGGAAATGGGTGAATCCGAGTATATGGTGCGGGCATCAGGCTATCTTAAAACACTGGATGACTTCCGCAATATTCCACTTAACACATCTGCCAATGGTATCCCCATTACACTCGGTCAGGTTGCTACTATCCAGCTCGGGCCAGAAATGCGCCGTGGCATTGCCGAACTGAATGGACAAGGTGAAGTGGTTGGTGGCGTCATCGTGTTACGGGCGGGCAAGAATGCACGCGAAACCATCAATGCTGTTAAAGCCAAGCTGGAGGATCTCAAGAAGAGCCTACCTGCGGGCGTTGAAATCGTCACGACCTATGATCGCAGTCAATTGATTGATCGTGCGGTGGATAATTTAAGTCAAAAGCTGCTGGAAGAGTTTATTGTCGTGGCGTTGGTTTGTGCCATATTTCTCTGGCATTTCCGCTCGGCACTGGTTGCGATCATTTCCTTACCGCTCGGTATATTGATCGCATTTATCGCCATGCACTACCAAGGGCTCAATGCCAATATCATGTCACTGAGCGGGATCGCTATTGCCATTGGTGCGATGGTCGATGCCGCCGTGGTGATGATTGAAAATGCGCATAAACGTATTGAAGCGTGGCAGCATGAACATCCTGATGAAACTTTACAGGGAGAGGCACATTGGGCAGTCATTGCCGACTCTGCAAGTCAGGTCGGGCCCACTTTGTTTTTTTGCTTATTGATTATTGCCTTGTCTTTTATTCCAGTATTCACATTGCAAGCCCAAGAAGGCCGATTATTTGCGCCGCTGGCATTTACTAAAACTTATGCGATGGCTGGGGCAGCAGGTCTGTCGATTACCTTAGTGCCCATTTTGATGGGCTATTGGATTCGCGGCAAACTGCCCAGTGAGCAGAAGAATCCCCTAAATCGCGGCTTAATCCGTATCTATCATCCAATGCTGGATGCGGTTTTGCGAAGACCAAAGACTACTTTGCTGGTGGCATTTATTGCCTTACTCACGAGCCTGTGGCCGATCAGTCAGTTGGGCGGTGAGTTTATGCCTGCTATGGCCGAAGGTGACTTGTTGTATATGCCATCTGCATTGCCCGGTATATCGGCAGCCAAAGCGGGTGAACTTCTGCAACAGACTGACCGTTTGATTAAGACAGTCCCAGAAGTGGCGACCGTGTTTGGTAAAGCAGGTCGTGCCGAAAGTGCCACGGATCCGTCTCCGATGGAAATGTTTGAAACGACCATTCAATTTAAGCCGCGCTCCGAGTGGCGAGCTGGAATGACACCTGACAAATTAGTCAATGAACTCGATCGCGTGGTCAAGGTGCCCGGACTCACTAACATCTGGGTGCCACCAATTCGCAACCGCATCGATATGTTGGCGACGGGAATTAAAAGTCCGATTGGCGTCAAGGTGTCGGGAACCAGTCTCACTGAGATAGACCAAGTGGCTAAATCGATTGAACAAGTTGCCAAAGGCGTACCCGGTGTCAGTTCAGCACTCGCTGAACGGCTGACAGGAGGGCGCTATGTCGATGTGACGATTGATCGGGTTGCGGCAGCGCGCTATGGACTCAACATCGCAGATGTACAAAGTATTATTTCATCAGCGGTGGGTGGTGAAAACGTCGGTGAAACGGTAGAGGGTTTAGCGCGTTATCCGATCAATGTCCGTTATCCGCGTGAGATTAGAGACTCATTGGAAGGGTTACGCAACTTGCCAATTCTGACCGATAGCGGTCAACAAATCACCCTTGGCACAGTGGCCAATATCAGCATCGGTGACGGCCCTCCCATGCTCAAGAGTGAAAATTCACGTCCGAGTGGTTGGGTGTATATCGATGTACGTGGACGCGACTTGTCCTCCGTGGTGGCGGATCTGCGCCAAGCCGTCGCCAAGAATGTGCAACTCAAAGCGGGCATGAGTATCACTTATTCAGGTCAGTTTGAGTTTTTAGAGCGTGCTAATGCTCGGCTGAAATTAGTCATTCCAGCGACCTTGCTGATTATCTTTGTCCTACTGTATCTGATTTTTAAGAATTTTCGAGATGCCATGTTGATCATGGTGACATTGCCGTTTGCCTTGGTCGGTGGTATTTGGTTTCTCTATCTGGCGGGCTACAACCTCTCGGTGGCAACGGGTGTCGGCTTTATCGCACTGGCTGGGGTGTCGGCCGAGTTTGGGGTGGTGATACTGTTTTACCTCAAACAAGCGATTGCTAGTGCTGAAGAAAATGCCAAGGATCAACCTCTGAGTTATACAGAATTAGATGATGCCATTCGCTCAGGCGCGGTACTCCGTGTTCGCCCTATTGCAATGACCGTTGCAGTCATTCTGGCGGGGCTAATCCCCATTCTTTTGGGGAGTGGCACAGGCTCAGAGGTCATGAGTCGAATTGCGCTACCGATGGTCGGTGGCATGATCACTGCCCCTTTATTGACGATGTTTGTTATTCCAGCTGCGTATCACTTGTTGCGTAGACGGGATCTACGGGCTGAAAAAGCCTAATGTTGTACCTTTGTTGTTTTCTTTACGATTAAGAGGATATTGTTATGAAAAAGTTAACATTAGCTATTTTAAGCACCCTCATGCTGGGTGCCTCATTATCAGCTTGGGCTGATGACAGCATGAAAGGGATGGACATGAGCAAGATGCCAATGTCTTCAACTTCTAGTTCTTTGAGCGGAGCGGAAAAGGGCAAATTCACAATGCAGCCCACTACGGGTGGCAAAGTTGTGATTGTACATGGTGTTATCACAAGTATTGGTGCCAAGGCAGAAATGATTACTTTGAGTCATCTAGCGATCCCTAAGTTGAAATCACACTCGATGACCATGGATTTTAAGGTAGCCGATCCAAAGCTCCTAGTTGGTTTAAAAGCGGGTCAGAGTGTTAATTTTGAGCTGAAAGATGTCGATGGAAAAGAGATTGTAATCGGCATTGTTCCAATGCCAGCTACAAAGTAGTCTCTCAAATTTTTTCAATTTGATGAGTTATCGTTGAATTGGAGGGACTATTGAGTAGCACTCACTAAAATCGTCGAGCGTACCCGTCTGCGTATCACTCGATAGGCAGACGGGATCAATAGGCTGATAACGCCTAATGTTGGTATTTTATTAATTAAGAGGATCTTGCGATGAATAAGTTTACTACTTCGATTTTAGCGACCATGATTTTTGGTGCTTCATTATCTGCAATGGCTGATGACAGCATGAAAGGAATGGATATGAGCAAGATGCCTATGATGGAAAAGGCATCGAATGGTAGTCAGTCGATGTCAGCCGACTGTATGAAAGGGATGAGTATGGGCAAAATGGATATGAGCAAGATGTCGGTGAAATCATCTAAAAGCGATAAGGTTGCTTGCGGTGTTGGTGTCATCACAAGCCTTGATGCCAAGAAAGACATGATTGTATTGAATCACCAAGCAATCAAAGCATTGAATTGGCCTGCGATGAAAATGGGCTTCAAAGTAGCGGATCACAAACTGCTGGACGGGTTGAACGTGGGTCAGAAAGTCTGCTTTGAACTTAAAGCTGACGGTGAAAATGAGGTTGTAACTGGCATTATGCCAACGAAGTAATCTCTCGGTATTTGCCAATTTGATTAATAAGGATTGCAAAGGAGAACCTATGGAGTAACAACCTTAGCCAAAATTGCCGAGCGTACCCCAAGTGCCTTCGGCGATTTTTTTATATTACAGCGGAATCGCCTTTGGTTCAGTTTTGATCCGGTATTTACAACAAACTTTATCTTATTTTGAAGAAAAATATCTTTACCACATCCTATAGGGGGGGATAGTATACTCTCTATGACAACACACACATCACACCCCGACATCATCAAACGCCTGAAGCGAGCCGAAGGTCACTTAAAAAGTACCATTGCGATGCTCGAAGCAGGACGCGCATGCATTGATATTGCCCAGCAGCTACAAGCGGTTGAAGGCGCAATCAGCAACGCCAAAAAAACTTTGGTGCATGACCATATTGACCACTGTCTTGAACATGCTTTGAAAGATGGTTCGCCAACCAGTGAATCGATTGAAGAATTTAAACAAATCACTAAATACTTGTAGACCTCACCATGACTGAATTCTCAACTCTCTTACAACAAGGTAATGCTTGGCTGTTTATTCCCAGTGCAATATTGCTGGGTGGGCTACATGGCCTTGAGCCGGGGCATTCTAAAACCATGATGGCGGCGTTTATCGTCGCAGTTCGTGGCACAGTCGGCCAAGCAGTTTTATTAGGCTTATCTGCAACGCTTTCACACACGGCGATAGTTTGGCTAGTGGCGCTCGGTGGCATGTATTTTGGTCGTAATTGGAATGCGGAAGCGACTGAACCTTATTTCCAAGTTGCGTCAGCGGTTTTGATTATTAGTATTGCGCTTTGGATGATGTGGCGTACTTGGCGTCACCAGAACCTTGCAGGTCATGGTCATTCTCATGACGATGATGATCACTCACACGATCATCATGACGAAAGCAAGCGCATTGATACAGGTCATGGTGTTGTTCGACTGGATGTTTTTGAGGAGGGCGTACCACCCCGTTTTCGTCTGTATCAAGAAGATAAACATGGTCATGTATGGCCTGCAAGTGAGGTTAGAATTGAAACTGAGCGGGACGATGGTAGTAAACAACTCTTCACTTTTGTCCATCGAGACGGGTACATAGAGTCTGAGCGTGAAATTCCTGAACCGCATCAATTCACAGCGCGTCTGAGTCTAGGGCACGCGAATCATAGCCATGATTACGATGTCGA
The DNA here is from genome assembly GCA_028868515.1 of Gammaproteobacteria bacterium. GTDB lineage: Bacteria > Pseudomonadota > Gammaproteobacteria > Pseudomonadales > Moraxellaceae > Aquirhabdus. The sequence continues at coordinate 23,186 of JAGWUI010000014.1, read as the reverse complement.
GTTTACTGAGCATGGTCATTCCCATGATCATGGTACGAGCATGACAGAAGAGTTATTTATTTCAGGATCAGAGTATCAAGACCCGCATGAACTTGCTCATGCGAATGACATTCGTCGTCGTTTCGCCAGTCGAGAAGTGACGACAGGTCAAATTGTGATGTTTGGACTCACAGGTGGGCTAATACCATGTCCTGCGTCTATCACGATATTGTTGATCTGCCTTCAACTGAAGAAAGTCGCACTCGGCGCTACGTTGGTGCTCAGCTTTAGTATTGGATTGGCAATGACAATGGTGATGTCGGGTGTTTTGGCCGCACTCAGTGTTAAGCATGTCTCGAAACGTTGGAGTGGTTTTGGTGAATTTGCCCGTAAAGCCCCCTATTTTTCTGGTGCTTTGATTTTAATGGTCGGATTTTATATGGGCTATCAAGGCTTAGCGGTATTGATCTAGCTCAGTATCTACTAAAAATTATTGGATTGTTTAATGGATCACATCGAACGCATCAACCAGTCACTATTTTTGCAAATCAACGCTAGCTTGAATACCCCTTCATGGGTTATTCAAGCGGCAACGATTGCTGCTGATGATTTCATATTCGGCATCCCTTTGCTCTTGTTAGTCATGTGGTTTTGGGGTGGCGAAAAACTTCGCCATGTTGCAATGATGGCATTTTGCGTGTGCTTTATCTCACTGGGTTTGAATCAACTTATCGGGCTGGCTTGGCAACATCCTCGACCTTCGATGATTGGCTTGGGTCATACGTTTATTGCTCACGCGATGGACTCATCTTTTCCAAGTGATCACATGACTATTTTTAGTGCGCTGGCAGTGACGTTCATTTTTCAACGACTATTCAAGCTTGGGATCGCGTTGATGTTGATTGGCATTCTCGTCGGATGGTCGCGTGTTTTTCTCGGTGCTCATTTTCCATTTGATCTATTAGGTGCCGTCGGCGTCACTTTCTTGGGATATGGCATAGTGGTTTCTTTATGGCAGAAAGCTGGCGCGACGTTGATGGATTTTATTGAGTCGTTGTATAGAAAGCTATTTGCACTGCCGATAAATAAAGGCTGGGTTAAATACTAAAAGCTTTAAACGGCATCTTATTCTTATGTGATTTGTAGTTCACTTTACCAGCATGTTGCTAATTTTTGAGGATGTCAATAGTATAAAGCATGCGTACCCTACGACTGATTTTCACATTCTTTTTGTCGCTTTCTATCCTCACCGTAGGATCGGCAGTGGTGGCAATGCCAGTCGATAATCCATGTTCAATGCAACAAATGCAACAAATGCAACAAATGCAACAAATGCAGATTAACACTGATGAAATGGCGATGCCTGCGACATCATCCATGATGATGTCCATGAACATGTCAGACCCACAATCTATGTCTAATATGGATTGCATGAAAGTCGACTAGAAACTTTCGGGTCATATGACTACGTTGAACCATCAGGCAATCAAAGAGTTGAACTGGCCGCCGATGAGCATGAGTTTAAAGTGACTGCTCCGATGCTGCTTGACGGCTTAAAAGTAGGTCAGAAAGTGACTTTTGAACTCAAATCTGAAGGCACTAAGGAGATCGTGACGGCGATTGCTTTGGCCAAGTAGCGTTAGACTTGAATAGTTGCGCCTTGTCTAATTAGACCTTGGCGCGACTAATTAGCTTTCGTTCGTCTAACTTGATCTAAGTTGTTTACTACTGATAGAAGTCCGCCTCCAAAATAATAACAGAGACAAAAACCATCATTGATAACAGTTCTCATTTGCGATAGTATTCTTAATTAGCTTCCCTGCCTAACCTTTTATTGGCTAATTACCCCATGACTCAAACCGCCTCAAGTATTCCATCAACCCCCTCGCGGTCACGCTGGTTGCGTTTCATCGCCATTGCTGGACCGGGCTTGGTCGTTATGTTGGCGGATACTGATGCGGGAAGTATCATCACGGCTGCACAAAGTGGCGCGCAATGGGGGTATAAATTACTCCTTCTGCAATTGATATTAGCCCCCATTTTATTTGTTGTACAAGAGCTTACTGTGCGATTGGGTATCGTGTCGGGCAAAGGGCATGGCAGCTTGATTCAACAACACTTCGGGCATAAGTGGGCGATGTTATCGGTTGGAACTTTGATCGTTGCCTGTGTCGGTGCATTGCTGACAGAGTTGAGTGGATTAGCGGGTGTCGGGCTAATGTATGGCATACCTGTTCCACTCACCATTTCCGTCATTGTGGGCGGACTAATTCTGATGGCATATACAGGCTCCTATCTGTCTGTCGAACGTATTGCCATGTGTATCGGTGCATTTGAACTGGTCTTCCTATTTGTGGCATGGCGATCCCATCCAAATACATCAGAAATGATCTCTGGATCGCTTTCTATTCCGTGGAAAGACCCAAAGTATCTTTACTTAGTTGCAGCAAATATTGGTGCGGTGATCATGCCGTGGATGGTATTTTATCAACAATCAGCTGTGGTCGAGAAAAAGCTAACAATAGCCGATCTTCCTGCTGCGCGCTGGGATACCGCTTTTGGTGCGATCATTACTCAAGTGATTATGGCGGCAGTGTTGATTGCTACCGCAGCAACTTTAGGTAAATCAAATTCAGGTGCGGCACTCGATACTGTCCAGCAAATTGCTCAGGCAATGACCCCATTTCTGGGTGAAGGCTCTGGCAAGCTCATGTTTGCAATGGGGATGATTGGGGCGGCATTAGTAGCAACAATCGTCGTGACCCTGACCGCCGCACGTAGCTTAGGTGAGGTTATGGGTGTCAATCACTCATTAGACCACGCCCCACAAGATGCCCCTTGGTTTTATGGCATCTTTACCGCATCGTTGATATTGGGCGGATTGTTCGTTGCATCTGGTGTCAACTTGGTAACTCTAAGTGTGGGTGTACAGGTCATGAATGCCTTGCTGCTTCCAATTGTACTCGGCTTTTTATATCTACTCGCACGCCGCTTGCCAGAACCTTATCGTTTAAGTGGATTCTACGCAATCGTTGTTGCATTGGTCGTTCTGTTAGCTGCTGGCTTTGGTGTTTATGCTGGGTTATCGGGCGTCTTGTAAGATAGCTTCAGCATGGCAATCGCAATTCTCACCTTTCGCTGCTTGTTCTAAATTCTTAAGAATACCGCAGTCGCGGATTTTAGTATGGTCATGACAACTCTCTCGTAGCGAATGCAACTGCTGTTCAAGAAGTCTGAGTGCTTCGACTTTTTGGTGAATACGCGTTATCTGACAGTCAATCAACTCATTGATGTCATCGCAAGCGAGTTCTGGGTTGCTCTGAAGTTGAAGTAGTTTACGAACATCAGGCAACCCCATATCCAATGAGCGGCAATGGCGAATGAATTTAAGCTGTTTTAGGTGTTTGTCGGCATAAAGACGATAGCCATTCGCTTCACGCGCTGGGACATCTAATAAATTGTCCTGCTCATAAAAACGAATCGTTTCAACATCACAATGAGCACGTTTTGCAAGCTCGCCTATCCGCATGATAATTCCCCTCGAAAATCCTTGACCCTGTAGTGACTATAGACTGTTTAATGGGGGTATTGTCAAATAATGAGACCATGATCATGCATGAACATGACCACAAAGAAGAAACGCTCGCCTCATCCACTGAGTCCAAAAAAGACTCATGCTGTAGCAGCACCGCTTGCCATACGCCAGTCGCTAAGCCCATTGTTATTCTCAAGAAGATCGAATCCCCTGCACATACCGATTGTTGTAGTCACGAGCACAGCGGTACAACAGAATCAAAATCTGATCCTGTTGAAGTCCCTGCGGATGCACATTCAGTACGTTACCGCATCGACAACATGGATTGTCCAACGGAAGAGCGACTGATTAGGAATAAGCTTGAAGCGATGTCAGGCATCAAGAAGCTGGATTTCAATCTACTGGATCGAGAACTAACGGTCTACCACCAGCTTGATGATGACCTTGTCATTGCCAAAGCACTGAAAGCCATCGATATGGCACCGCAATTGCTGGATGCTGGCGTCAGCTCCGTGCCAGTTATGCCTGCACTGGATACTAAAAAGAAAATCTTACTTGCCGTGAGCGGTATTGCTGCATTAGCTGCCGAAATCCTTGCATGGCTAACGGGACAAGATACCAGTTGGTATATCTTGCTGATCGCTTGTGTGTCCATCTTCAGTATAGGATTGCCCATCCTGAAGAAAGGCTGGATTGCCCTTAGTAATTTCACCATGAACATCTATTTTCTGATGTCCATTGCGGTTGCGGGGGCGATGGTGATTGGAAAATGGCCTGAAGCGGCAATGGTGGTCTTTTTGTTTGCAGTTGCTGAGGCAATTGAAGCCCTGTCACTGGAACGCGCGCGTCATGCGATTAAATCATTAACAGCTCTAGCACCAGAAACCGCTGAAGTTAAACAAGGTGAGATATGGCAAGAGCTACCCGTTGTACAGGTGACGCTTGGAAGCTTAATCCGTGTGCGTACTGGAGCGCGCGTACCATTAGATGCGCAGGTGAGTTTTGGTCGTGCTGCACTAAATCAGGCGCCAATTACGGGTGAAAGTCTACCTGTGGACAAACAAAGTGGTGATCCTCTCTATGCTGGGAGCATCGTAACGGATGGCATCGTGGAAGCTATTGTTACTGCCACAGTGGGTGAAAGCACCTTGGCTCGGATCGCTACTGCGATTCAAAATGCACAATCACAACGTGCTCCAACTCAACGTTTTGTTGATCAATTCGCACATTACTACACTCCAGCGGTCGTGATCCTTGCAGCGGCAGTCGCCATACTTGGCCCACTACTTATGGGTGGGACATGGAGTAGCTGGCTGTATGAAGCCTTGGTATTACTGGTCATCGCCTGCCCATGTGCCTTAGTGATCTCAACACCGATTACTGTGGTCAGTGGACTTGCGGCTGCGGCGAGACACGGGATTCTCATTAAGGGTGGCGCTTATCTTGAAGGCGGACGGTTATTAAAAGCGGTTGCACTGGATAAAACGGGAACACTCACGCAAGGCAAACCTGTATTGACTGATGCCTTTACTGTGTCAGATATGGCGATTGATCAGGCATTATTAATTGCAGCAAGTCTTGATGAAAACAGCACACACCCCGTGGCAAAGGCACTGGTAATGGGCTGGAAGGATCGTCAACCTACGGCCAAAACTCTCCCAGTTGATGATTTTGCTGTACTTCATGGACGGGGTGTCAAAGGTAGCGTTGCAGGTCAAAACTGGCATTTAGGCAATCATTATCTGGTTGAAGAATTAGGCGTTTGCTCACCTGAATTAGAGTCTCGGTTATTCGCACTGGAAAATGCAGGTAAAACCGTCATTGTCTTGTGCTCAGGGACGCACCCTGTCGCCATTTTTGCAGTCGCGGATACGATTAGAGCTGAGAGCATCCAAGCCATTGCTGCGCTTAAAGCATTGGGCGTACATTCGGTCATGCTCACTGGCGACAATATGGCAACGGCTCAATCCATTGCAGGAGAAATTGGGATTGAGGATGCTCGTGGCAATCTACTCCCTGAAGATAAACAAACTGCGGTAGCAGAGCTTAAGACTCAATACGGTGCAGTCGGTATGGTGGGTGATGGCGTCAATGATGCACCTGCGCTTGCGCGTGCTGATATTGGTATTGCGATGGGCGCAGCAGGTACGGCAACTGCATTAGAAACAGCGGATGTTGCCATCATGGATGATGACCCCCGTAAAATCGCTGACTTCATTTCATTAAGCCATCGTACAGGACGTATTCTGAAGCAGAATATTACGTTGGCTTTAGGGATCAAGGTGGTATTTCTGGTATTGGCACTCAGTGGTCACGCAACCCTTTGGATGGCAGTGTTTGCGGATATGGGTGCCAGTTTATTAGTGGTGTTTAATGGATTAAGATTGTTGAATACTCATGCGGATCAGATTGTTAACCGAACATATTAATAGTCGCCGACTTTTAATATGAATGCCACAAATGTGTAAAACGATTTATTAACACAATAAATCAAACTCAACATGGAGATGATCAATGATGCAAAAAGACCTCACGAATACTATACTTCTATTCATATCTATTCCCATCATACTCAGCCTTTCAGGCTGCATCTCTCCGTATACATACAAATCATCGTCAGACACAGATCCTTCTCTTTTGTTTGGTGATCAGAGTCAGGTGAATCAATATAGCGTAATGGATGATGCAAACCATGTTATTCAGCATAAAGATTATGCTGCTTTTAGAACTTTTAGAATCAGTGTAACTGATGGAAAAGAATGTAAAAGTTTTCAGAACGTTGGCACCGTACTCGGCCATGATCTTGAAAATCACGGCCATTACCCCAACGCGATTATGATCAAGGTTCCGAGTCAAAAACAAGTTGCCATTAAAGCAAGTATTGGCACAAAACCATGGCTACATTACACCCTGAGCTGCACCCCGAAAGAAGTTCTGTTTTCACCCGAACCAAATAGCAAGTATTCGGTGGATGTTGTCTCATCTGCGGTATGGCATGGTAGAACGCTACCCTCAGCGCGCTTTACAAGCTGTCAAATCAGAATACAAAAAGTTTTAGATGATGGTGCTAGGCAGGATGTTCTAACTACACCCTCCTGTCAAAAATAACTCCACAAAGCAAAGCATATTGTGGAGATATTTTGACAGATTGGTCATATCTAAAGTTCACTGTGGTAATGTTGAAAATTTCATGCAGCTTATTGATTAGACAATATATTAATCGAATTATATCGACTGCTGGAGTTATTAAAATGGTTACGATAATTATCTACCACGCACCTTACGAGTTACCGTAGAATGTATTATCAAGATTTTGCTCAAAATAAAGGCATTTCCCCAATGATCTTGGTGTCCCGCATGGTTGTACAGATGTTATGCCTACTTAGTTATCTGTGGGCATCGACTTGTGTCGCCAATGTATCGACCTGCGTGACCAATGTGTTGCAAGTACATCAACTCCAATTACAGGAACCTAGGGCTGAAATCATATTAGATGAGATCAATGATTCATTGATCATTCATCATCTAGGGCATAAGGATCAGCACGAGCCATTGGCGAAGTCAATCTCTCAAGCCGATGGCGATCATGTCGTCAAGCTTGCGTGTGTATCGCCAAATTTATTCGTACCCAGTAGCAAAGTTTCATTAGCTCAAGTCCACATGGTCGATGTGCTCCTGACTTATTTGCCACCGCCAGTATTTAGCTTCACATCCATAGCGCGAACTTTGCTACTAGGGCAGCAGCCTCCACCACAGGCAGAACCTCCACCAATCAGCCGTAATTCCTCTATTGCCATTGTTCAGCTTACCCGTCTGCGTATTTAGCCACTTCTAGCACCGCCTCCAGTGTGGTGCGCCCTCTCGCTCGTCCCCTTGTGCGGCCATGCCGCGTATTTTAAATTTTTAAATATTCTTCCGAGGATAGTCATGTCATTTATTCGTCCCTCTTTGGGCGCAGTAGCCACTCTGTTGCTTTGTGTCGCCCCAAATCTCTATGCAGAAGTGAAAAGCACCATTGCCATCTCAGATGCCCAGATGCGTGCGCTTGGCATTGAGTTGGTAACACTGAATCGTCAGCCCGATACTGTAGGCGCGCGTTTTCCTGCTCAAGTCATTCTGCCACCGTCGCAAGAATCAGTGGTCAGCGCACCCGTAGCTGGGTTGGTAACTCAAATTTTGGTGCAAGAAAACCAGCAAGTAAGAGCAGGTACACCGCTTTTCGTGCTCAGTAGCCCACAACTCGGCGAACAACAATTAGCACTGATCCAAGCACAGAATCGTGTACAACTGGCACGTAGTACAGCCAGTCGTGAGCGCTCGTTATTTAAAGACGGCATCATTGCCCAGCGAAGAGTAATCGAGGCCGACTCTGCCTTACGTGATGCTGAAGCAGTGCTGCAACAAGCCAAAATGAGTCTAACACTCACTGGGGTCAGTACCGCTACCATCAACCGTATGGCAACCAGTTCTAACATCAGCAATGAATTGACAGTAACCGCCAAAACGACCGCTACCGTGACGAGTCTCAGTGCCAAATTGGGACAGCGTGTGAGCGCGGCCGATCCATTGTTGCAACTCGCCAAACTCGGCACGCTATGGCTAGACGTGCAGGTACCGAGCGGGGAAGCTTCTCGTTGGTCAGCAGGTCATAAACTACATATCGCGGGTGGTGCTGAAGGCGTGGTATTAAGTGTGAATCCACTCACCAGTGGTCAAACCGCCCGTGTTCGCGCCAAAGTGACTAGCGGATCAAATGGACTACGTTTAGGAGAGTTTGTTCAGGTTGAATTACCTGTTCCCGCAGGTGCTGCTTGGGATGTACCAATAGGTGCAATCGCACGCCAAGGTCAGCAAGTTGTGGTCTTCGTCCGAGATAAGGCCAGTTTTAATGCGGTACCGATTCAGGTGCTGACTAGCGCTGGTCAACGCGCTAAAGTCAGCGGCGCGCTTAAAGCGGGTGATCGTATCGCCTCTAGCAGTGTCATCGCGCTCAAAGCGGCTTGGCAAGGCATTGGCGGCGCAGAGGAAGAATAAGCCATGATCACTCGACTCATTCAGTTTTCGCTCGCTCAGCGCACGTTCATTCTTATTCTAGCTGTACTTCTAACGGGTATGGGCTGGTATGCCTTTAAACAAATCCCGATTGATGCCTTTCCTGATGTTGCCAGCACACAGGTCAAAATCATTCTTAAAGCACCCGGCATGACGCCAGAGGAAGTCGAAAACCGCGTTGCCGTACCAATTGAAACCGAAATGCTAGGTATCCCTAAACAAACGATGTTACGCACCACGGTTAAATACGGCATCGTTGATATTACTCTGACCTTTAATGACGGCACCGATATTTACTGGGCGCGTCAGCAGGTCGCTGAGCGCTTATCTGGCGTCATGCCGGCACTACCTGCTTCACTCGAAGGAGGCATGGCACCGATTACGACTCCCTTGGGAGAGATGTTTCAGTTCACCGTTGAAAATCCGAATATGAGCTTAATGGAGCGTAAATCCTTGCTCGATTGGGTGATCAGACCCGCGTTGCGTACTGTATCAGGGGTAGCCGATGTCAACGTACTGGGCGGTGTTACTCGTAGTTATGAGGTTGTTCCTGATCCAGTTCGTATGGCAGCCGCAGGCATCACCATTGATGTGCTTAAATCAAAAATCGAAGCCAACAATCGCAATGACGGCGCAGGTCGTTTAAGCGAAGGTGGCGAAGTGTTATTGGTGCGCAGCGAAGGCAATATCACCAGCCTCGATGATTTAGGTGCTATCGTTATTAAAGTTGATGGGACAACACCTGTCCGCGTCAGCGATATTGCTGAAGTACGGATTGGCGAGATGAGTCGCAATGGTGTAGTGACTGAAAGTGGAAAAGCCGAAGCCGTGGAAGGTTTGGTGCTTGGACTTGCAGGCTCCAATGCTCGTCAGGTCGTATCAGGCGTTGAACAGAAAATTGCCGAGCTAACACCGACTCTGCCTAAAGGCACAAAAATCAAGGTGTTTTACAACCGTGCTGATCTTGTCAATAAAGCAGTCCATACCGTCACCAAGTCTTTGGGTGAAGCCATTGTTCTTGTCTTAATTTTGCTTGGTGTATTTTTGGGAAATCTGCGTGCTGCCATCACGGTAGCGGTGATTTTGCCATTATCAGCCCTTTCGACTTTTATTCTGATGCGTCAGTTCGGCATGTCGGCCAATTTGATGAGTTTAGGCGGTCTCGCCATTGCCATCGGTATGCTCGTTGATGCGGCTGTAGTGGTGGTCGAAAACGTTGTGCAGCACATGGCACATGATCCATCAAAGGGTAAATTGCCACGCCTACATATCGTTTATCGCGCGGTGCGTGAAGTCGCATCACCTGTCGTTACGGGCATGCTCATTATCATCATCGTGTTTTTGCCGCTCCTGACGCTGCAAGGCATGGAAGGTAAGTTTTTTGTGCCAGTGGCAATGACCATCGTTTTTGCTTTGGCAAGCTCACTCGTGCTGTCATTGACGGTGATTCCCGTTTTAGCTTCATTGCTGCTGAAATCGGTTTCTCACGAAGAGCCGTGGCTGCCGCGTCAGCTACTACGGGTATATGAACCGCTGTTAAACAAAGCCTTCTTGAATCAGAAAATCGTCATGGTTGGCGCTGTATTGATGCTGGTACTCGCAGGCGTTCTATATACCCAAGTTGGCAAAACCTTTATCCCAGCAATGGATGAGGGTGACATCGTCATGGGTATCGAAAAACTGCCCTCAATCAGTCTGGAGGAAACGAAAGCACTCGATCTCAAAATTCAGCAAGCGATTATGCAAGCGGTGCCTGAAGTGACAGGTGTTGTCGCCCGCGCTGGGGCGGATGATATTGGTCTTGACCCAATGGGACTCAACCAAACGGACAGTTTTTTGATCTTAAAACCGCGTTCAGAGTGGCGAATGGGTAGCAAAGACGAACTGCTTGCCGAGTTGCGTAAAGTGCTCGATCAATTGCCCGGTATCAAATATAGCTTCACCATGCCCATTGAAATGCGTGTTTCCGAGATGATCATGGGGGTGCGTGGAGATTTGGCGGTTAAGATTTTTGGCCCCGATCTACCAACCTTGAATCGTCTAGCGGGTGAAGTTGCTACATCGCTTAAAGCCGTACCGGGCAGTCAGGATGTGAATACTGTCGTCAATGATGGCGTTCAATATCTGAGTGTGGTCGTAGACCGTCTGGCTGCGGGTCGATTTGGTCTGTCAGTAGAAGATGTGCAGGAAGCCTTACGTCTGCAAATTCAGGGCGTACAGGCGGGTACTGTACTAGAGGGCAATCGTCGTGTTCCGATTCAGATTCGTGGATCAGCGGATGTGCGTATGTCGCCGGGAGATTTTTCCAATCAACGCATCACTACTCCTACAGGTGAGTCTGTTCCTTTGAGTAGTATTGCACGGTTAGAACGCGTTGCTGGCCCCGTCAAAATTGACCGTGAAGTGGGCAGCCGCTATAGCGTCGTGGTGAGTAATGTCACAGGTCGAGATTTAGTGGGCTTCGTGACAGATGCCCAAAAGATGATCGCAAGCAAGGTCAAACTGCCTGAAGGCTATCGCCTAACCTTTGGCGGTGAGTTTGAGAATCAGCAGCGTGCTGCGGCTCGACTTGGCATCGTGACACCCATCGCGTTATTGCTAATTTTCATCTTGTTGTTCTCCAGCTTCGGTTCAGTACGTCAGGCATTGCTTGTCCTCAGCAATATCCCGTTTGCTATGGTCGGCGGTATCGCGGGTCTATGGCTCACAGGTGAGTATTTGTCGGTACCTGCTTCGGTGGGTTTTATCGCACTCCTTGGTATCGCTGTACTCAATGGCGTGGTGATGGTCAGTTATTTTAACCAACTGCATGCTGAGGGGATGAGCATTGATCTCGTGGTACGTGAGGGGGCGAAACGTCGCCTGCGACCTGTGATGATGACTGCGGCGATTACCGCCTTTGGTCTACTCCCATTACTGTTTGCAACAGGCCCCGGATCAGAAATTCAGCGACCTCTGGCGATTGTCGTCATTGGTGGTTTGATCACTGCGACCGCGCTGACGCTGATTATCTTACCTATGCTCTATGCCCGCTTTGCCTTTAAGGAGATTCGTCATGACTGAAGTCTGCCTAAATTTACTGGCCTCTCCTGAGCTTGAAGAAAAGCTACTGGATTGCCTGCTTATGCACCCCAAGGTTCCTGTCTTTGTCAGTCAACCTGCCGCCAGTCATGGTGGTCATATTGGTGATCTGGATCAAACAGAGCAAGTGCTGGGACGCGGCGATGCTGTGCTGATTCGAGCACTACTGCATGCTGACGATGCAGAAAGCTTATTGGCTGAATTGCGTATCACCTTTGCCCATTCTGGGGTGATGTTTTGGATTGTGCCAATACTGGCCAAAGGAGCCTTGTAATGACTCTCAGATATTTATCAATCTTACCCTTGATGCTCTGTATGGGATTAGTCTCTGCCGCAGAGATCGCCATTCCACAGGTACTAACCGAATCAGTTGCGCAACGTCTACTGGCAAATGACCCTGCGTTAGCTGCGGCGGATGGTTCCTTGAGTTCCGCGCAAATCGAGGCAAGTCAGTTGAATTTATCGCCCTATGATTGGGTTGCGCGGGGTACCTATCAGAGACGTGACTATCGTGGAAACAACAACTCTGGTAATGGTGCCAACTCCAATGAATGGAATTTCGGCGTAGAACGCACAATCCGTTTACCCAACAAGGTTAGAGCGGATGAGGCAAGCGCCAAAGCCGCAAATCAGATGGCACCGCTGCAATACCAGCAAGCACGTCGTCAGGTTGCTTCTGACCTACTCGATGCGTGGTTTGATTGGCTTGCTGCTGATGCGAGCAAAACCCTTTTACTGCGCCAGCAGACCGCTGTCGCCGACAATGTCGCAGCAGTATCTAAACGAGTGAAAGGGGGTGATGCCGCACAGCTTGAGCAAAAACTTGCCAGCGCTGAGCTGACCTCGCTGCAACGCCAAGTCAGTGAGGCCACCAATGCCGAGGCAAGTGCATGGACGCAGTTAATGGTGCGTTATCAAGCCAACCCAGATGTTAAACCCACAAGCTTGCCAGAACCAATTGCAGTGCCATACGACGCTACTTGGTGGCAATCAAAAATGCTTGAGACCAATGATTCATTGGCTCTAGCACGATCACAAGTCATAAGCGCAGAAGCAGCGACTCAGCGTGCAAAAGCTGAACGTCAGCCAGACCCAACCATTGGGGTGTTTACAGCGAGCGAAGCCTACGGTAATGAACGCATCATCGGCGTGACTGCGAGCATTCCAATCGGCGGTAAACGCAGGTCACTGGAAGTCGAGCGAATGATGGCGCAGGAGAATAATGCACGCCTAAACCTAGCCTTGGTTGAACGCGAGCAACATGCGGTTATACAAAACAGCTATCGCACTGCGCAGGGTTATTTTGAGCGCTGGCAACTCGCAAATCAGGCATCTATCACGATGGGTGACAACGCGAGGCTGACGCAAAAAGCCTATAGCTTAGGTGAAGGGGACGTGCAATTGTTGCTGCTTGCACGCCGCCAAGCTTTAGCCGCCGCAGAAGATGAAGCTACGACTAAAGTCGCGGCTTTACGTGCGTATTACCAATTGTTATTGAACGCTAAGCTGTTATGGCCAGACTGGTTAAATCGCACAGCCCTATAGGATCAATTGTCGTGTATTAAAAAGCGGATATGAGTTTTTCATATCCGCTTTTTTTATTGTGCCTAAGTTTTTGAAGCGCTTCAGTCTACATGTGCCGTTTTTGTTGTAGTCAAAGAACAGCTATGATCAGCTGATCCTTGTTCGACCTGAATCGTGCTGTGATGGATGGAAAATTTATCTTGTAACGCTTGGACGATCTCTTCTAGTGCCGTATCACTGGGATAGCCATTCGGCATCACCAAATGTACCGTCAACGCACTTTCAGTTGTACTCATTCCCCAGATATGTAGATCATGAATGTCGGTCACACCTGCACATTGACGTAGGAAGGCATCTACTGCTGATACTTCAATATGTGCAGGGACTGCACTCAATGCCAATTGCACCGAATCACGCAGTAGTCCCCATGTACCCATGACTATCACGGCGGTGACAACTAAGCTCACAGCAGGATCAAGCCAATTCCAACCTGTGTAAATCATGATAATTCCAGAGATCACGACCCCTAAGGAAACCACTGCATCCGCCATCAGATGCATGTACGCACCACGAATGTTTAAGTCACCCTTGCTGCCTTTAACAAACAACCACGCCGAGATGCCGTTAATCAGAATACCGATAGCCGCAATAATGGTCACTGTCAGTCCTGCGACAACGGGTGGATTTGAAAACCGTAGAATCGCCTCCCATGCTATTGCACCACACGCGACCAGTAGAAACATCGCATTTGCGAGAGCGGCTAAAATTGAAGTGCTGCGGAGACCATAGGTGTAGCGTTCACTTGGCGCTTTCTTAGATAAGATCGCCGCTCCCCATGCAAGAACCAACCCCAAGACATCCGAAAGGTTATGTCCAGCATCTGCCATCAGCGCGGTTGAATTAGCAACAAATCCAAAGCCAAACTCAACCACGACAAACGTTGTATTCAATGCAATCGCAATAATGAATGCCTGTCCAAAATTGGTGGGGGCTGCATGGCTATGGCCGCTATGGTCATCCTGTTTTTTTGAAATTAGTTTTTTTTCACTAGGATCGTGACTGTCATGGTTATCTTCGTCATGATTGTGCTCATGTTGATTTGCCATTTATAGTGATTCCTTTTTAGGTTCTTTTATGTGTTCGAGTATACCACTGGAAATGTGATGATCTAAAAGCGCTCAATAAGTCTGGCATTTAAAATCAACATATGTACAAATTCGTAAAGGTTCTATTCAAACGAATTTAAGAGTGCTCATAACAGTTATTATGAGCACTCTTTTGAAAGGGTTTTAAGATCAGCATGTCAAATTATCAAGCTCTTGTCTTTGCTGATCCATTTCACTAATCCATATCTGCGCCAAATGCTCGCCCATCTCAGCCAGATAAAAGACTGGAAACCCCTCCACGATATCCTCATCTGCCTGAATGGCGATCATCAAAGATCGTAACCAAGCCAACCGTCGACGAATTAAATCACGTTCCTCGTTATAGCGATCCATTGAAATTGCATTGGCTAGATAGTTATCGATCATGGAAAGGCCCTCCGTAACTCACGTTTGATTTGATCAAATAAATCTTGGTCTTCGACATATCGATCTATCGCTCGTTGCAACCAAGCCCGTACGGCTCGATGATTATCCAGCGCCAGATCTACGTCCAGATAAAATGCTAGACCATACCCCGACTGAATCTCTAACTCACCAATGATCTCGCGCGCCCAACGTTCTGCCAATGAACTCATTCGGGTCTGTAATGGATTTTGTGTTCTCATTGTGCGACTCCTTCGGCCATAGGGCTTCTCTGTTCAACAGACATCAATCGTTTGGATGTGTTTGCCGTATTAACAGCAATTTTTGATATAAGTAAGCTGTTCATTGCGGCTCCATCTTTTCGCGTTAAGTTAGGAATAAAGCGCGAGTACGTTTTAAAAAGCATTTCAGTATTGGTGTGTCCCAATTGTCGTGCTACCCACTCAGGATTTTCACCTGCGCCTAACCAAATAGTGGCTGCCGTATGGCGTGTTTGGTATGGGCGACGTTTCTCCAACCCTAAATTAGCCAGCAATGGATACCACACACGATTGGTTACATTGTTTAGGTCGAGCGGTTGACCTTCACTATTACAGAAAACAAAATCGGAATACTCACGAGTTAACTGTTCTTGACGCTTTAAGGCTTCGTAAACAATGTTACTCATATCAACTTCACGTTGTGAGCCGTCTGTCTTGGTGTATTCAAGTTGATCTCTTACTAATGCCCTACGTACAAGTATTTGACGACGCTCAAAATCTATATATTTCCACTGTAGACCGTGTATTTCACCTGTCCGCATTCCTGTAAACAAGCGCACAATCATGTAGTCACGAAAATCACTTCGGACTGTATTAATGACAAGTTGTGCTTCCTCAAGAGATAATGGACAGATATCTACTCGCTGCTGCTTAATGCGCTTAATACGTTCCGTTGGATCAGTAAAGCCATAACGTTCTGCAGCTTCTCCCATGATCTGACTATGAATTTGCATAATGCGATTTACAGTCTTAGGTGCTAGCTTATTATTACCACGTCCTTTTAGAGTGGCTATATGAGAACGCATTTTCAGTGTTTCCTCTTTAGTGACATCCGCAACAGATGTTTCGCCAAACCAAGGAACTAGATGCAGATCAATGGTAGAGCGTACTGTAGATGCATGTGAATTTCGCCAGAGGACTTTATTCTCAGTAAACCAGGTTTCAGAGAACTTTGAATATGCTGGAGCCCCACTCACAACAATAGTTTTCACTTCCGTTTTAGCAAATAGCTGAGCTCGCTTGCTGTTAGGGAAATAAGTTGCATAGCTGAAGGTGTCCAGTATTATTTCTGCCTCGATCTTATCCATGACCTTCTGCATACCTTTTCTGTTCGCAGAGTTGTCTGGTAACTTTGTGTATTCCCGACACCTTACACCTTGGTAACGAAAGTCAAAAAACAGCAAACCATTGCGTTCATTAATAGCCATTACAAACACCTCCATTCGCCATAGGGATAATGAAACTAGTGGATTGAACCTTGGCGTCTTGCATCATGTCCTCTAGGATGTTCTCCCAAATGTAGAGAATTTTTCTTCCCCCAAAAGGCTTAAAGTAATGACGACCTTGGATAAGAACACTATCTTTAAGACGCTCACGAATGGTGCGGGCATCATATTTAATGCGTTCAGCTAGTTCTGTAGTGGTCAAATACGTAATGTTCATGTTAACCTCCAGATGTTGTTTATAACTACCTAGTGTCGCGCAAACGCGACTCATAAGGTATATAATACACGGGTAATGTCGGATGTCAACAACATTTGTCGTATAAATACGACATAGGTCTTATATAATGATCAGATTTAAACTGAAGGAATTAATAGCAGAGAAAGAGTTTCGCGAAAGTCGCGTAATTACTCTTGCTGAAATAGCTGAAAAAACTGGTATTCATCGTTCCACTTTGTCAAAGATTGCCAATGAACGTGGATACAATACTGGAACAGAAAATGTAGATCGCTTATGTCGACATTTTGAATGCGATGTTGGTGATGTCATACAATTTATTCCAGAGGAATAGGACTTGAGTCACGAATAGCCCTAAAGTCATTTTTATTAATTTTTAAAATCTTAGAAATGTGTTCAGTCTCTCCGTAGTCGCATATTGGTCTCAACATAAAAATAAAAGAGCTAATTTACGTTTAGAGGTTGACATAAGTGATTAGGATCACTATAGTACGCATCTTGTTGAGAGGGCGCAGACAGTAACAAAACTGTGCAATCTCAAGGTTTTAGGTCATTAAACTGGCTTATAAACTAATTGCACTACAACCTAGGTGCAAGTTGATGCGGGGTGGAGCAGTCTGGTAGCTCGTCGGGCTCATAACCCGAAGGTCGTTGGTTCAAATCCAGCCCCCGCTACCACTTATTTTTGAAAGACGCAGAAAACAAATAGCCTTGCTGTAAGTTGATGTGATTTTTCCTACAGTCGTTTAATTATTATTGAATAATTAAATGATCTGTTAAGAATGGGCTTGATGCCCATTTTTTGTTTTTGTGGTTCACGTTTTTGAATGCTTCTTAAGTATTGTTTTTTGCGTGTGGCGCTTTGAAGAGCGAACGGCGGAATTCACGGATCACACGATTACTTTATAACACAGCGTACAGACCAAACATGAAGCTATCCCAGAAAACCCAAACACTTTTTGATCTCATACAACCTGCTGTTGCAGTGTGTGGCGTTGATTTGTGGGGACTTGAATTTTTACCGCAAGGTAAACGTTCATTATTACGCATCTATATTGATCGACCAGATACTGGCGAAAAACCAACATTACCTGCTGGCTTCTCTGTGCCTGCATCGAATCCAGATCAAGCCGAGATCGAACCCGTTGAAGATTTGAATGATGCTGCTGACCAAGATTTTGATGGTGAAACTTCAGATGTCGGTCGTGGTATTGGCGTTGAAGATTGTGTCAAAGTCACTCATCAGGTCAATGGCGTACTCGACGTGCATGATCCAATCTCAGGTGAGTATGTCCTTGAAGTATCATCTCCTGGCTGGGATCGTCCATTCTTTACACTCGATCAAATGCGTGCTTATGTTGGACAGACTGTCCATTTGCGTCTCATTGCGCCTGTTGCAAATCGTCGTAAACTCACTGGTCTACTGGTTTCGATTGAAAATGATATTTTAACTGTGACGCTTGATGGTGCAAATGTCATCATTGACGCAGATAATATTGATAAAGCAAATTTGGTGTACGCGCCTGTTTAATAGGCAAGATCTATCGTGTCCAAAAGGCATAATGTATTCGTTGTATTGTTTTAGATTTAATGCAGATTAACTTTTTAAAAATGTTTTCGAAATCAAAGGTGACTTATGAGTCGTGAAATTCTGACAGTCGTGGAAGTCGTCAGCAACGAAAAAGGCGTAAGCCGTGAAGCAATTTTCGAGGCTATGGAACAAGCGCTCGTTGCTGCAACCAAGAAAAAATTCTACGAACACGATGAAGTCGATCTCCGTGTCTCTATTGACCGCAAAACAGGCGAGTACGATACTTTCCGCGTTTGGACTGTCGTAGCAGATGAAGATCATGAAATGCCTGGTCTGCAAGACGCGATTTCTGATTTGGACCCAACCAAATGGAAAATCGGTGACGTTCGCGAAGAACAAATTCCATCGATCGAATTCGGTCGTATTGCAGCGCAAATTGCAAAACAAGTCATCGTACAAAAGATTCGTGAAGCTGAACGTGCAATGATCGCCGACGAATATGCTGAACGCGTTGGCGAGTTGATTTACGGTGAAGTCAAAAAACAAACCAAAGATGGTTTTATCATTGATCTAGGTAACAACGCAGAAGGCTATCTAGCGCGCGAAGAAATGATTCCACGTGAAATGCTTCGTGCAAAGCAACGTGTTACTGCAATTTTGTATAGCGTTAATCGCGATGGTCGCGGCGCACAGCTTTTATTGTCTCGCTCACGCCCAGAAATGCTGATTGCATTAATGCGTAAAGAAGTTCCTGAAATCAGTGAAGAAATCATTGAAGTAAAAGGTGCAGCACGTCAACCTGGCGTTCGCGCAAAAATTGCAGTGAAAACCAACGATCATCGTATCGATGCAGTCGGTGCGTGTATTGGTATGCGTGGTACACGTATTCAAGCAGTACAGCAAGAATTGGAAGGTGAGCGCATTGATGTCGTGATCTGGTCGGATGATCCAGCACAATATATCGCCAGTGCACTTGAGCCAGCTGACGTATCTGGTATTGTGCTCGATGAAGATGCACACAGTGCAGATATTATTTTTGCAGCCAGTGATCAATTAGCTCGTGCCATCGGTACACAAGGTCAAAACGTGCGTTTGGCTTCAGAACTGACTGGTTATCGTCTCGACATGATGTTGGAAGATGAATATCGTGCTCGCCAGCAGTCTGAATCACAACAATATGTAGATCTGTTTATTCAACGTCTAGAAATCGATGAGAATTTGGCAGGGGCTTTGGTCGAACTTGGCTTTACCTCACTCGAAGAAGTGGCGTATGTGCCTGCAGAAACCTTCCATGAAATTGAAGGTTTGGATGACGAAACCATCGCACTTCTACAGTCCCGTGCAAAAGACGCAGCAATTGCAGATGAATTATTGCAACAAGAAAGCATTCAAGATCCAAGTGAAGAATTGTTGGCTCTAGAAGGTCTAGATCGTGAATTAGCATTCTCATTAGCTGCTCACGGTATCGTGACAGTGGATGATTTGGCAGATCAGGCGGTCAGTGATTTAGAAGATCTTGGCATTGATACAGCGACTGCAGGTAAATTAATTATGAAGGCTCGCGAATCTTGGTTTAATTAATTTTTAGTATTTAACGGCTTAGTGAGTTTTTATAATTCTCACTAAGCAAACAGATTAACCTTGTGTGAACATAAATTTCACACCCCTAGCAACGATTGGAGTTGTACTGGCATGGTTTCTTTCATATGAGCGCCCAGCGCAGGGTCATCGATAGGATGGCTCAAATGATTTAATTTCTCGATTTTGAATGATGGTTTTGAGTATAGGTAGGTAGCAGCACATGGCGGATAAATCCGTAAACGAATTAGCACAACAAGTCGGTCGTCCAGTTGAAAAATTATTGGCTCAACTGGTTGAAGCGGGCTTACCCGCACGTGCAGCAACAGGGCTCGTCACCGACAGTGAACAAGAAAAATTGGTTGCTCATTTGAGACAGAGCCACGGTCAAGCCGCGCAAGATACCAAACAAATTACTTTACAGCGTAAAACACTAGGCACAGCAAAAGTTGCCAGTTCAACAGGTAAAGCCAAAACCATTAACGTCGAAGTGCGTAAAAAGCATACCTTCGTGAAGCCTGATCCAGCAACAATCGCTGCGGAAAAAGCTAAACATGAAGCTGAAGCAAAAGCACGTATTCAAGAAGAAAAATTAGCTGAATCCCGCAAAGCTGAAGAAGCAAAAGCTGTGGAAAAAGCACGTGCCGAAGCAGATGCAAAGCATCAAGCAACGCTCGACGCAATGCGTCAACAGACTGAAAAGAAAGCTGTTGATAAAAAAGAAGTTGTTGTTAAAAAACGTACAACTAAGATCGAAGAAACTCCTGAACAAAAGAAAGCTCGCGAAGCCGAAGCCGCTCGCTTAAAGGCTACGGAAGAAGCAGCTCGTCGTGCAGCAGCTGAAGCAGCGCAGCAACGTACGCTTGAACAAATGCGTCAGATGGCAAGTAAATATGCTGAAGGAAATACGCCTGATCGCAGAATTGATGACTCTGCACCATTAGCAGCAGGTCTCGTTGGTCGTGCCTATGAAGAATCGTTTGATAAAGAAAATCGAGATATCAAACGTGGTACAGCAACTCCTGGCACAGCAGCAGGCAAGGGCAAAGGTCGTACACGTGCTGGTCGTCAGGAAGAACAAACTTTCCGCCAACCACAGCGTGGTCTAAAAACCAGCCAAACCAACAAGCACGGCTTTGAAAAACCTGTCGAAAAACAAATTTACGATGTCCAAATTGGTGAACAGATTGTTGTTGCTGATTTAGCACAAAAAATGGCGGTTAAAGTTCGCGAAGTCATTAAGACTTTGATGAAAATGGGTGAGATTGTCACTCAAAATCAAGTGATTGACCAATCGACTGCATCCTTAGTGGTTGAAGAATTGGGGCATAACCCAGTACTCGTCAGCGACACCGCTGTTGAAGATAAATTGATGGCATCAGTTGCTGATCGTGGCAACGTGAAAACCCGTCCACCTGTAGTCACCATTATGGGTCACGTTGACCATGGTAAAACCTCTTTGCTCGATTATATCCGCCGAGCAAAAGTTGCGGCAGGCGAAGCGGGTGGTATTACCCAACATATCGGTGCGTACCATGTAGAAACCGAACGTGGCGTCATTACCTTCCTTGACACCCCAGGTCACGCAGCATTTACCCAAATGCGCGCACGTGGTGCAAAAGCAACCGACATCGTTATTCTCGTCGTTGCAGCCGATGACGGCGTGATGCCACAAACTGCGGAAGCGATTGAACACGCACGTGCAGCAGGTACACCAATTATTGTTGCCGTCAATAAAATTGATAAAGACAGTGCCGATCTGGATCGCGTCCTCAGTGAATTGTCTGTGAAAGGTGTCACCACTGAAGCATGGGGTGGCGATACACCGATCGCCCAAGTTTCTGCAAAAACAGGACAAGGCATCGATGAATTGCTTGATTTGATTTCTATTCAAGCTGAATTGATGGAACTGACTGCTTCTGAAGAAGGTGCAGCACAAGGTCTAGTCATCGAAGCGCGCATCGACAAAGGCCGCGGTGCAGTTGCCAGTATCTTGGTTCAAAAAGGAACCTTGAAAGTGGGTGACTTGCTGTTAGCTGGTTCATTCTACGGCCGCGTTCGTGCAATGACCGACGAAAATGGTAAGCCAGTCAAAACCGCAGGACCTTCGATTCCTGTTGAAATTCTTGGTTTACCTGATGCACCAAATGCAGGTGATGAAGTACTAGTTGTTTCTGATGAGAAGAAAGCACGTGAAGTTGCTGAATTCCGCGCAGCACGTGAACGTCAAAACAAGATTGACCGTCAATCCGCAATGCGCCTTGAAAACATCATGGCAGGCATGGGCAAGAAAGATGTCCCAACCGTCAATATCGTTCTCAAAGCCGACGTACGTGGCTCTCTCGAAGCATTGACCCATGCATTGAACGACTTGTCGATTGATGATGTGCGTGTACAAATCGTGGGTTCAGGTGTTGGTGCAATTACCGAATCAGATATTACCCTTGCTGAATCAACAGGCGCAGCAATGCTCGGCTTCAACGTTCGTGCAGACAATGCTGCACGTCTGAAGAGCCAAGTCGACGGCATCGAT
The DNA here is from genome assembly GCA_028868515.1 of Gammaproteobacteria bacterium. Lineage (GTDB taxonomy): Bacteria > Pseudomonadota > Gammaproteobacteria > Pseudomonadales > Moraxellaceae > Aquirhabdus. The sequence goes on along the minus strand of JAGWUI010000014.1, from coordinate 1,123 downwards.
TTACGCTATTACAGCATCATCTATGAAATGATTGATGACGTAAAAGCCGCAATGAGCGGTAAACTGGCTCCAGAACATCGCGAAAACATCTTGGGTATTGCCCAAGTTCGTGAAGTCTTCCGCTCCAGTAAATTTGGTGCTGCTGCAGGCTGTATGGTGCTTGAAGGCATCATCCATCGTAATCGCCCAATTCGCGTATTGCGTGAAGGCGTGGTTATTTTCCAAGGTGAGCTGGAATCATTACGTCGTTATAAAGATGACGTCAATGAAGTCCGTGCAGGCATGGAATGTGGTCTCGGCGTGAAAGGCTACAAGGACATCCAAGAAGGCGATCAAATCGAAGTCTTTGAAGTTCATGAGATTAAACGGAGTCTATAATGAGCCAACGCTTACAGCGTATGGGTGATCAGGTTCAGCGCGAGCTGTCTGATCTCATCCGTATGGAACTCAAAGACCCGCGTCTAGGTGGTGGCATGGTCACCATCTCAGGCGTGAAAATTAGCTCTGATTTAGGTTATGCTGACGTTTATGTTACGGTGATGAATCGTGGCGAACTAACCAATGATTTAACTGAACAAGCACATCAGGACACGCTAGATTTGTTAAATGGTGCAGCAGGTTTTATGCGTCAAGAGCTAGGTCGTCGCATCAAAACCCGTTTTACACCACGTTTGCGCTTCCACTATGACAAATCAACAGCGCATGGAAACTACATGTCTGCGTTAATTTCTGCGGCTGTCAAAGATCTACCTGCCGAAGATAGCTATGGTGTTGATGATTCAAGTGAAGCTAAATAATTGTTCATCCATTTGTAAATAGAAGACCGCCTTAGGGCGGTTTTTTGTTGTTCAAAAGTTGCATATGTTATTTATTTTTGGTTCATTACATAATGTAGAAAAGTGTGTGTGACGTAGATATATCAACGGATACACACTATTTTTCTGGAATTAGCATTGTAACTACGGTTAAAAAACAGACTTGATGATCCATCAAAAATAGCCTATTCATTAATGATCAGCATTTTGATCAATGCTTCCTTAAATAATCCGTCTTACAATTTGGAGAAATAAAATGGATGGGCATGGCATCATTTACACCATCGTTATTGGCTTTATTGCGGGCT
>JAGWUI010000041.1 GCA_028868515.1 Gammaproteobacteria bacterium | reverse complement strand
AAAAGAACGCCTGCGGCTTTGTCAGCTAAACGACGAGATCATTGGGATAGTCGTGAGCAAGCTGCCGAAAAGTTGCGTGGTCGAGGTCTGTTTTCAACCTTTGATCAAGATTGCTTTGATGCGTATATCAAATATGGTTTGAAGGATGCACCTGATGGTGGCGTGACGTTGACGATTCCGAAGGCGGTTGAAGTTGAGATTTTCCGCACGAATCCGTCGTTGTTTTGGTTGACGCCACGTCATGCACCGAAGATTCCTGTGCATTTGATTGCTGGGCGTGAGAGTCAGTTTTATGGTCGAGGTTTTCCTCAACGTTTGCAGAAGCAGTTGGGAATTCCGTATTCAGTGGTTGATGGCGGGCATATGTTTCCGCTGGAACATCCACTAGAGACTGTGGCGAAGATTAAAGAAGTGATTAAGGGGTTTAATTTGTAGTCAATTTTGTTGGTCTTGGTTTGTCTCTATGTCATTGTTGCTGGTCTAGTGTCGGGCGAACCCAAAGGGTCGCCCGCTTTAAAAGCGATTAATCAGTAGTGGTAATTTCTATTGCATCACCATCTTTCAATCCTTGAAGATGCTTAAGCATCTCTCCTGTCAGAGCAAAGTGCTCACTGGCTGGCACAGGATTTAGATTTTCGGTGTCGTAATTTCCTTCGGCAAAAATTGGTAGTGTGATATAGGTATAGCATTGATTTTCAGTGGGGATTTTTCCTGCTTTATGCAATTGCTCAACTAAGTTGGGCATAAACCAATTGTCAGCTTCGACGGATTTTAGTAATTCATTGAAATGTTCTACAGATTTAGCGACAGCAGTTACTTCACCTGTACCCGTGTTGAGCCAGTAGACTTCTTCGGTCGCTTCTTGGAAGAACATATCACCCAGAATAGAAAATAGAATCGGCGTGAATCCGTTGGGTAGACGCCATTGCCATGATGTGGCTAATGCATGGATGGCTTGAGTATCTGGAGAAAAATGTAGGTCTGACCAACTGATTGTCACTGTGTATCTCTTTTAGTTTTAGATTGAGGTGGCTTTTTAGCATTAGCAGTCTAGTTAAAGCAAGTTATCTACAGGCGTATCCGCTAGAGACTGTGGCGAAGATTAAAGAAGTGATTCAGGGGGCTACCTGAATGTGTGTGTTACTACTAACATATTGCGCAAATATCTATTTGAATCTGCAATGGCATCATTGAATGTTAATGATTAATTTGTAGGAGAATTAAGTATGTTCAAGAAAATGATTTTATTGACTATTTTTTTGGTTCTTAGCCAAAACAGTTTTGCGTTTGAACTTAGTAAGTCATCTGAATCTATTGAGCTACAAGGGTTGTTGAAAGTTTGGGAGTATGCAGATCAAGGCGATGCGGATGCCCAAGCTACGCTTGGGAAAATGTATTTTTATGGGTATGGAGTTCCGCAAGATTACACTAAAGCGCTGAGTTGGTCTTTAAAGTCAGCTGAACAAGGCAATATTGCAGCTCAATACAGTGTAGCTATCATGTACTTTCGGGCTTATGGCGTTCCACAAGATTATGCCAAAGCAGAAATGTGGTTTCGTCGGGCGGCTGAACAAGGCGATACGAGTGCTCAGGCTCAATTAGGCGTAATGTATTTTGATGGACTTGGAGTTCTTAAAGATTACGTTCAAGCTTTCAGTTGGTTACAAAAGAGTGCTGAGAAAAATGATCCTGATGCTGAAGCTCAATTAGGCGTGATGTATTTGTATGGGAAAGGAGTAGCGCAGGATTACGTTCAAGCTTTAAGTTGGTTACATAAGGCTGCAGAACAAGGACAAATTGAAGCGCAAACTAAATTGGGGGTCATGGCTGAGAAAGGACAAGGTTCCGCTCAAGATTATATTCAAGCTGTAGCTTGGTACCGAAAGGCCGCGGAACAAGGCAATGCGGAAGCTCAGGTTCGCTTGGGTGTAATGTATATCAACGGCTATGGCGTTCCTCAAGATTATATTCAAGCAAGCAGTTGGATAAGTAAAAGCGCTGAACAAGGTAATGCCGATGCTGAGGCCCAATTAGGATGGATGTACTATTTTGGACATGGGGTGAATAACGACTATACATTAGCAGCCAATTGGTCTCTCAGGGGGGCGAAGCAAGGGAATGCTAATGCGCAGGCGATGCTAGGTGGAATGTATATACTTGGTTATGGTGTACCTAAAGATTATGTTCAGGCATTGAGTTGGTCACGTAAAGGCGCTGAACAAGGAGATGCACAGTCTCAATTTCAGTTAGGTACTCTGTATTTTAACGGACAAGGTGTGCCTCCAAATGTCATGTCAGCGTATATATGTTTTATTTTATCTGCACCCACAAATAGTGATGCGATAAAAGCGCGAGATGAATTGACGCCTAGGTTTTCTAAGAACGATATAAACAAAGCTCAGGCAGTTGCAGCTAACTGGAAAGTCGGTACTCCTTTGCCTTTCTAGTCCTTAAACATAAGTCGCGGTAACCAATTTTTTGCTGATCGCGATTTTTCTTCGAATAAAATGTTCAAAGAAAATTATCTGTTCGTTTTGTAGCTATTTTCTGTCAAACCCTGTAAAATTTCGCCTCCCTTACCCGCAGGTCATGACGCAGTTGGGCGTCTTGCTACTAAACGGGTTCCAAAAAAGAGGCTGATATGAGTAAAATCAAACTCAAAACTAAACGCGGAGCCGCAAAACGGTTCGTAAAAACCGCGAATGGTTTCAAGCGTAAGCAAGCATTCAAGCGCCACATTCTGACCAAAAAGTCTCCAAAGCGTATTCGTCAACTTCGCGGTTGTGTCATGGTTCACGTCAGTGACGTTGCAGCCGTTCGCCGTATGTGCCCATACCTTTAAGGAGAATATAAATGGCTCGTGTAAAACGTGGTGTACAGGCTCATCGCCGTCATAAAAAAGTTCTAGCCCGTGCAAAAGGTTACTACGGTGCGCGTTCACGCGTATATAAAGTAGCCGTACAAGCGGTAATGAAAGCTGGTCAATATGCATACCGTGACCGCCGTCAGAAAAAACGTACCTTCCGCGCATTGTGGATTGCACGTATCAACGCTGGTGCACGTTTGAACGGTCTGTCATACAGCCGTTTGATCAATGGCCTGAAAAAAGCAGAAGTGATCATCGACCGCCGCGTATTGGCTGATATCGCAATGCATGATGCAGTTGCATTTAGTGCCTTGGCTGAAAAAGCTAAAGGTGCACTCGCTGCTTAATTCGCTTTAAGTTGCGTTAAAACAAGAAGCCACCTGAATAAGGTGGCTTTTTTGTTGCGGATTTTGTGCGAAATAGGATGTAAAACATCCTTCAAAGCCTAAATTACGTTAGAATCTCTCACCAGATTTTTGATGTTCAACTTCACGCTTTGCTTTGACTCTTTCGCAAGACGTGAACAATGATTTTGATGAAAATGCTTTGACGAGAAATAATATGTCGCTAGATACCACTGCATCTGAGGCTTTGCCATTGGATGACCTGACGCCAAGCGCATTGGCAGCAATCGCAGCTGCAACTGATCTTGCAAGTCTTGAGCAAGTTCGTGTTCAGTTTACAGGCAAAAAAAGCCAATTGGCGGAAGTGTCGAAAGGCTTGGGTAAGCTTGATGCCGATGCACGTAAGGCGCAGGGCGCAGTGCTACATGCCATTCGTGAAGCGATCAATGATGCGCTGAATCAGCGCCAAGCGACACTGCAAAAAGCAGCGCTTGATGCCAAATTGGCGAGTGAAACCATTGATATCACGATGGATGGTCGTGGTCAGCAGGCAGGCAGTATTCACCCCGTGACGCAAGTGATGGAACGCATGAGCCAATTTTTTGTGCGTGCGGGCTTTACTGTCGAGTCAGGTGCAGAAGTCGAAGACGATTATCATAATTTTGAAGCACTGAATATTCCGAGTCATCATCCTGCGCGTGCGATGCATGACACGTTTTATTTTGACGCGCATCATTTGTTGCGTACACACACCAGTTCTGTGCAAATTCGCACGATGGAAGCACAAAAACCGCCGATTCGTATTATCTGTCCAGGCCGTGTTTATCGCTGTGATTCTGACCAAACCCACTCGCCGATGTTCCATCAGATTGAAGGCTTGGTTGTCACCGAAGAAACCAATTTTGCTGAGCTGAAAGGTTTAATTGTTCAATTCCTCAATGTGTTCTTTGAACGTGAATTGAAGATTCGTTTCCGTCCGTCTTATTTCCCGTTCACAGAGCCAAGTGCCGAAGTGGATATCATGAGTGAGAGTGGTCGTTGGCTTGAGGTGTTGGGCTGCGGCATGGTGCATCCAAATGTGCTGAAAAGCTGTGGTATCGACCCTGATAAATACACAGGTTTTGCGTTTGGCATGGGGATTGAGCGTTTTGCGATGTTGCGCTATGAGGTGAATGATTTGCGGATGTTCTATCAAAACGACGTGCGATTCTTACGCCAATTTGCTGCACTAGAATCTCAACAAAACACTCAACCGTCAGATCAAGCTTAAGGAGGCGCAATCATGAAAATTAGTGAAAGTTGGTTGCGTAGCTGGGTTAATCCTGCACTCGATAGCGAAGCGTTAGCCCATCAATTGACCATGGCTGGACTGGAAATCGATAGTAATGATCCGATTGCACCAGCATTTAATGGCGTGGTGGTTGGTGAAGTTCTCACAGTTGTACAGCATCCAGATGCAGATCGTTTGCGCGTGACGACCGTTAATGTCGGAAAAGCCAATAACGGCGAGCCTTTGCAGATCGTATGTGGTGCATCTAATGTTGCAGTAGGACTCAAAGTTCCTGTGGCGATGATCGGTGCAGTTTTGCCAAAAGATTTCAAAATCAAACCGAGTAAATTACGCGGCGTTGATTCGCAAGGCATGTTATGCGGTGCAACCGAAATTGGTCTAGACGACGGCGTTGATGGCTTGATGGTGCTGCCAGTGGATGCGCCAATTGGTACGGACATTCGTGAATATCTACGTCTTGATGATCGTATTCTTGAGTTGGGTATTACTCCTAATCGTGGTGATTGTCTAAGCGTAAAAGGCTTGGCGCGTGAACTTGCGGTCATGAACAGCTTGGCGGTTAATGAACCAGCGATTGCCATTGCACCAGTAACCTCTGATCGTCGTGTCGCTGTTCAAATTGCTGATGCAGTACAACAGAATGGCTGTCCACGTTATGCAGGACGTGTGATCACAGGCATTAATCCACAAGCCAAAACACCAATGTGGATGTCCGATGCGCTTGTTCGTTCAGGTACACGTACGCATAGTTTGTTGGTGGATATTACCAATTACGTCTTGCTTGAGCTGGGACAACCGCTGCATGCGTTTGATTTGGCAAAATTGCAAGGCGACATTCAGGTTCGCGTATCGCAAGCAGGCGAAAAGCTGACTCTGTTGAATGATCAAGAAGTGACATTGGATGATGATACGTTGTTGATCGCTGATGATTCAGGCGCGATTGCAATGGCTGGCGTGATGGGCGGTTTATCAACCAGCGTGACTGATGACACGACTGATATTTTCCTTGAAAGTGCATTCTTTGAGCCATTAGCACTCGCTGGCCGTGCGCGTCGTTATGGTTTGCATACAGATGCATCGCATCGTTTTGAGCGCGGTGTGGATTTTGAATTGCCACTTTCTGCGCTTGAACGTGCAACAACATTGATTTTGCAGCTTGCAGGTGGAGAAGCTGGACCGATCACGCTGGTTGAGCAATTAACAGCACTCCCAAAACGTTCGGTGATTCAATTTACGTTATCACAAGTTCGTCGTTTACTCGGTTTTGATATCACTGCGGATTTTGTGGTGAGTACGTTGACCAGCCTTGGCGTACAAATTACAGGTAATGAAAATGCGTGGAATGCAACGCCGCCAACGCATCGTTTTGATATGAGTATTGCCCCTGATTTGAGCGAAGAAGTTGCTCGAATTTATGGTTATGACAACATTCCGATCAAGTCACCATTGCAGCCCATGTCATTTGTGCCGACTGAAGATCGTTTGAGTATCCAACAATTACGCCAAACACTCGTGACGCTGGGTTATCAGGAAGCAGTAAGCTTTAGCTTTGTCGATGAAAAGATGGAACGTACGTTAAATCCAGACGTGAATCCGCTACGCCTTGCCAATCCAATGTCGAGCGAGCTCGGCGTGATGCGTACAACGCTGCTGGCGAGCTTAATTCCTTGTGTCCAATACAATTTGAACCGTCAGCAAAACCGAATTCGTTTTTTTGAGACGGGCCTGCGTTTTATTCCTAATGAAAAACAAGAGATTAGTGAATTAAAACAAATTCCTACGCTTGCGTTTATTGCAACGGGTGGACGTGTTCCTGAGCAGTGGGCAGAAGCTAAACCGCAGATGGATTTCTATGATTTTAAAGCAGATGTCGCACAACTCTTGCATTCTGCACGAATTGCGGTTAATTTCGACAAATCAACGCGCCCTTGGCTACATCCTGGGCAAGGCGCTGAGATTATGCGACATGGAGTGAGCATTGGCTATCTAGGACGATTACATCCTTCCTTAGAGAGCGCATTGGATTTAGGTGTGACTTGGGTGGCGGAGTTAGATTCGTTAACATTGACCGAACCACAGCAATCAAAATTTACAGAATTATCACGTTTTCCATCAGTTAGACGCGATATCGCTGTTTTAATTAGTGATAGTATCCAAGTAAGCCAGATTCAATCCACCATTGCATCCGTAGCAGGGGATTCATTGACACAATCATGGTTGTTTGATGAATATACTGGTCAAGGTGTAGAGGTTGGGAAGCGTTCTCTTGCATTTGCTTTATTGTGGCAACACCCAGAGCGCACTCTAGAAGATACGGAAATTAAAGATGGCATGCAGCGTGTGGTTGAGGCGCTGTCTCATACCTACGGAGCAACTTTGAGGGCATCATGACTGCACTAACTAAAGCCGAAATGGCAGACAATTTAAGCGAAAAAACAGGCATTAATCGCCGTGAAGCAAAACAACTGGTTGAGTTGTTCTTTGCTGAGATTTCTAATGCACTGATCTCTGGTGAAGTTGTTAAATTATCAGGTTTTGGTAATTTTGAACTGCGTAACAAGCGCCAGCGTCCAGGTCGCAATCCAAAAACAGGCGAGGAAATTCCAATTTCTGCACGTCGCGTTGTGACTTTCCGTGCAGGTCAGAAATTCCGTCGCCGTGTGGGTGAAGGTTCAGACGAATAAGTCGACACTTTTTCGTCAATGGTAACTTGGCTGTTCTAAGTTTTATTGGCGACTCAAATTCTAAAAGACCTTCGAACTTGATGGTTCGGAGGTCTTTTTTTTCGTGATCACGGATTGTATGTAAAGAGTTATGCGTGAAGATAATTGTTTTATAGTTATTCCAATAAATAAAGAATCATAGCTTACTGAGCTTCGTTGGAGTGACGGAACCAAACGCCGTACAGTTCAACGAAGCTCAATGCACTAAATAGGTATCATTCTTTGTAAGAATAGCTATGAGATTTTCAATCTTTATGCTGCGCGGTGCTATTCCGCTTCAGCAAGCGCTTTTAGATTTTGAAGTCCTTTTTCTAGATCTTTGCCCAGATATTTGTCCATGCTGAAAAATATGCCAATCAGTTTTGCAAGGTAGGGCTTAGGTCCATACATACTCCATGTGACGACCGTAATCTGATCAGCACTTTGCAGGATGAATTCCACTTCATTACTCGCTTCAAAAGGCTTGGTGATTTCGAGCTGAATGGTAATTTGGCTTGCTGGAGAGGAGGTTGTAATTTCCATGCGTCCAGTACCAGCTTTCCCTTTCCACGCGTAACTTGCGCCTAGTCCGCAAGGATTTGTGCTGAACGATCTATTCATCTGAGGATCTAATTTTTCCCAAGGCGACCAAATTTTCCAGCAATGAAAATCATTAATCAGCGCAAAGATTTTCTCTGGCGATGCTTGAATACTGATCGATCGTTGGATATTGATCATATCCGATTGTGCTGTAAACATAAGCGTGTAGTCGTTCAAATTATAATAATCGGTTTGATGGTCATAATCGCGACAATGACCACTGCTTGTTTCGTCCTTTCTACCGATCATAAGCTGATTTAATCAGATGCACCATCTATTTTATTGATTTTGGATTGATCATGAGAGCGCTTGAGTCAAATGAGGTGATCATTTTTTTGAGTAACCAAATACCGAGTTGGCTGGCTATTGCGACAGCAATCGATATTGCAAATGCTTTATGAAAGCCGATTTGATGCATGAAATAAGATAGGCTGTAGAAGAAGCACAAAAAGCTAATCAATCCGAATTTTAGTGAGCGTAATGCATCCATTGCATGATATTTAGAGTTGTTTCGGTGTGAAAAAACGGCAATGACCGTCGTTGCAATGGGGAAGCCAGCAAATACGCCGCTATATTGTGATCCTAATGCCTTGGCAAAGTATGTCACTAACATGACGAGGACGGCCGCGCACAGCATGCGAATTGCAACCTCTGCGTTGGATGCTGGTGCGAGATCAACGGATTCTTGATGTTTGGGTGACCAGTAGATTTGAGCCAGAACAATGCTTAAAGAAATGAAAAAATATTCAGTTAAACTCAAATGAAGTCGTATAAAAATCACAGCGAGTAAGAAATAAGTACAGAATGCCCCGAATACGGACAACCTCCAATCGAAGCGTTGCGAGAGCCACGCATAGACAAAGCAATATGATGAAAGTGCTGCGACAGCCCCTACGGTTGCGGTGGTCGCGGCATTGGTAAATACAGTCCCTTGTTCCATATATAGAAAATAGGTAATAGGTCCCGCGATGACGGGAAATCCTGAGAGAAGCCCTGCAATTTTGGTACCCCAATGACGACCAATGATGGTAATGATGCCAATAATCATTGGAACTAAGGTCAGTTTGAGAAGCAACATAAATTGAACTTTTTATTCTGGGAGTAATGGGGTGGTGACGTGGAATTATAATGGTTTTTTCTTGGTTTTATGGGTTTTGAGTGCAGCATGATAAGCGAGATTCGCCCAAATGGTTGCTTCTTCAAAATCGTCAAAAATCTCTTCAGGGGCTTGGTAGTAGGACATTTTGATGATTTTGTCATGACGATCAAATTCGAATGGTTTGAGTCCTCGCTTTTCAAAAACCTGTTTACTTTCTGTATCGACTTTTAAATAGAGAATGTCATCTGCGACGAGACCAAACATCAGTCCTTGGTGATAAATGCCAAAACCACCAAACATACGTTTCACTTGAATCGTTCCAAAGCGTGAAAACACTTCATGGAGATAGGAAGTAAATTCAGTAGACATGCCGAATTCTCATTATTTTCATTGAAAAACACTGATGCAAGTGAAGCATTAAAAAAGCTCCCTGAATAGAGAGCTTTTTGTGAAACTATTTCTTCGCGCGGGGTCTACGTGCCGATTTTTTGGCGAGACCTTCGATGGCTGCTTGCACTTCTTCCTCAGTGACGTTCGTCATATGCTGTAGGGCTTTTAGCGTCTCAGCATTCAACACTAGACGAGCATCTTGTGCCATGTTGATCAAACGATGGTCGAAGTTAATTAGACCCTCAACAATGGTGATGTATTTCAGTTCAGCTAAAGTTGATAAGAAGCTGCGGAACAGTGCTTTATCAAAGAACTCTGGTGAGTTGAATTCATAAAGTACACCTAAACGTTGTCCTAATAGATGGCAAAGATCTTCGACCTGCTTCGATGAAATTCGACCTGAACCTTGTTGAACCAGTAATGTGATGGTCATGAAATAGCGTTCTAAGCTCTGCTGGACTGGTGCAGCAAGTACAGAGAGTTGGTTATAACTTTCGCTATTTGGTTGTGGGCTATAGAGCGTGTTTGAGCCGTCATCCAAGACCAGTTCAGCAGTAATCAATGCTTCGAGTTGCTGGTCGATCAGCTTTTCGAGCATATTTTTATCCCATTTCAGGAATAGTTCTGCTTGCAAGAATGGATAAAGTGTCTGAGTCACACTCCCAATTTCTTCACGGCTAATACGACCATTGTGTTGCACCAATGATGCAATCAGTGATGGCATGATAAACATGTGCAGAATGTTGTTGCGGAAGTAGGTGAGCAATACACCTTGACCTTCTTCAATCGTAATCATATCACCGAGGAGATGATTGACGCGTTTGATCAGTTTCAACTTCAGACCGTATGCAATCATTTCACGCCCAGAGAGCGTTGTAATCTCGACACGCTCATCGTACGGTACGGCTTGGGCAAGTGAGCGATAAGTATCCAATTGCTTAATGCAGGTTTCTTCATCAAGCGCATGTTTTGGGGTTGCTAAAAGCACAAGCGCTAACAGCGTAACAGGATTGAGTACGGCTGCGCGGTTGATATTGCACATGATTTTTTCTGCAACATCATCAACGACCAAACGAGCTTCATGAGACAGTGGCTCGTCATTGTCCATGACTTTCACTTTGTCTGCGCCGTGCGCTTTGATAATTGGATCTAAGAAAATTGGCTCACCGAAACTGACGTGGACTTTACCAAAGATTCTTTCAATCTTGCGAACAGTTTTAATAATGCCCCAGACTGACTCTGATTCTTTAGGTTTTCCTGACATTTCACCGACATAAGTGCCGCCTTCCATCAGGCGTTCATAACCAAAATAAGTTGGAATGAATGCAATGGGTTTGCCTGATGCGCGCAAATGACTGTGGATCGTCATTGCCAACATGCCTGTTTTAGGCGGGAGTAGGCGTCCTGTGCGTGAGCGACCGCCTTCGATAAAGTATTCAATCGGATGGTTTCTGGTTAGAATACTATGTAAGTATTCTTTAAAAACAGAAACATAGAGTGGGCTTCCTTTAAACGAACGACGAATAAAGAATGCGCCACCGCGACGAAGGAGCGAGCCAACGCCTGGTAGGTTGAGGTTGTCACCAGCCGCAATATACGGAACCATCATGCCGCGTTTGTAAATCACGTAAGACATGAGCAAGTAGTCTACATGGCTGCGATGTGATGGTGTGTACACTAATTCGTATTCATCCGCGATATTACGAATACTTTGGAAGTGATGAACTTCAACACCATCATACAGTTGTGTCCATAACCATGTCAGTGTTTGCTCAAGGAAGCGGACTGCCGAATGTGAATAATCCGATGCAATTTCATCCAGATAACCACGAGCTTCCAAACGGACATCATTCGGGAGCTTAGTGCCGCGCGCAATCTCGCGTTCAACTGCTGCGGTTACGCCGGGAGAGTTGATAATATCCTCCACCAAATTGCGGCGGTCGGATAAGTCAGGGCCTAAAACGGCTTCACGTTGGCGTGTCAGATAATCGCTGAGATATTGGATAATGTGGCTTGCAACGGTGCTTGGATTCTCTGCCTTAGATGAAGTTTCTACAATAAGGTTACGCAATGAGATTGGTTTATGAAATTCAAGGAAGGTTTGTCTGCCATGAATGGCAATATTAGCGGATTGCTTTAACACACTAGGTGTCGACCAAGAGTCAGCAAACAAGAGTTTAAACAATGAATCTTCTTTGTCTGGAGCACGTCCCCAAAGTACGGTCACTGGAATGAGTTCAACATCAAGATCAGGATGATGATTGATGATGTCGATTAGGCGGATCAGACGTGGAGACTCTGAGTCACTGGGTACGCGAAAAGGATTGTCGTTGCTATGTTTTAAATAAAGAATCGATGAGTTTTCATCGAAAAATGGCCCAGTCATCGGGTCAAAAGGTGCGATCAGATTGCGGCGGCGCGCTTCACTATCGATAAGTAATGCTGTACTTTTTGAGTGTTCAAACAGAACGTAGCAGATTGGACGATTAGAAGCATTGTTTTGAACGATCGCAACGGACTGATCTGTTTTCTGAGTTGTGCTCAGATTTTGTGGGCTGTCGTTATTGTTTCCAGACAGAATTTGTAATTTGTCTGGAATTTCTCCAAGTACTTCTGGTTTCGCAACGATGTCGAGTAGTTTTCCAGACACACGGCGATAAAAATTACCAAAACCCGAGCCGGTTTTATTAGACATACAAAGGATCTCTTAGCATTAGCATATAATCAGTTAGGTCGTATCATGCCACAGTTGGCTTGAAAGTGGATTCATTTTAGTTTGTATTTACGTTGGATTTTATGGCGTAAAAATACTTTATTTCCGTCAATTTCAACAGAGTGTCATGAAGTAAGATTAGGGTTGTAGTCTGGAGTTTTTCATCCCAAATAATATGCGGGAGCTCAGTTTTTTCAGGATGAAAGAGATAGGCTATTTTTGAATATTATCCCAAAGTATGTTTTTAAACGTACGGTTTGGGTTGTTACTTTCTAGGTTTGCATGTTATGACGACGGATAATTCGCCAGAAACCAACGCCTCGACGAACTTGGATGCAACTGCTGCATCAACGGCACTTCTCGCGCAGATTGCCTCGGGGCAGCCGCAGAGTAAGGGCGTGGTTAACTGTTTTGCTTATAGCCGTAAAACGGGTTTACGTGTTGCTTATCTGGCACTTTGTGATGTGAGCGAGGCGCTCGCTGCTGATCCAGATATTTTTGTATGGATTGGTTTGTTTGAACCGCCAAAAGAAGTCTTGAGTGAAATGCAGCGTGAATTTGGTTTGCATGAGTTGGCGGTTGAAGATGCGGCGTTGAATCATCACCGCGCAAAAGTCGAGAGCTATGAGACCACGCTGTTTGTGTTGGTTCGTACTGCACAATTGATTGATCGTAAGATTGAGTTTGGTTCGACGTCTTTATTTCTGGGTGAACGTTTCTTGATCACGGTTCGTCAAGGTGCTTCTGTGAGTTATAGCAATGTGCGTGCGCATTGTGAGCGACATCCGCAGAAGATGAAGCAGATGGGACCGGGTTATGTATTGCATGGTATTTTGGATTTTATCGTCGATAACTTCTTGCCAATTACTCAGCAGTTAGGTGGTCAATTGCGTGAATTAGAGAGCGAGATTTTCTCAGAAACGTATAGTCATGATACGTTGCGTTATCTCTATGATCTCAAATCTGAGCTGATTAAGTTACGTCTTGCAGTTGTGCCATTGCGTGAGATATGTGGATATTTTCTTTATCATAATCATGATGATATGAAGGGGTATTTTCCTGCAAGCGCGATTCCATATTTCCGTGATATTCAAGACCATGTGCTGGGTACGCTGGATGCGATTGAAGGGCAAAGTGAAGTTTTGCGACTCGGAATGGATACTCATTTAGCATTAGTTGGCGTGGGTCAGAATGAGATTGTGAAACGTCTAGCGTCATGGGCGGGGATTTTGGCGGTACCGACGTTGATGACCAGTTATTACGGGATGAACTTTAGTAATATGCCTGAGCTACATTGGTATTATGGCTATTATATTTGGGTCGCGCTGATGGTTTTAGGCTCGTTATTTTTGTACGTTAAGCTGAAACGTGCGAAATGGTTGTAATGTGATTTTAGGATATAAATGTTTAGGTTAGATGGGTTTGATCATTTAATTTGACGGATCAGTTCAGTGTATGGTGATCTTTTTTGATTTATGATGATGCATATTCAATAGATTAGCGCTGATGAGGTGATGTATGTCTAAGACCGCCGAAGATTCCAAATTACAGTTAACCAAAGAATTACTCGATGTTTTGACCCTCGAGAAAATCGAAGAAGATTTTTATCGTGGTCAAAGCCGCAATTTTGTTGGAAATCGTGTGTTTGGTGGTCAGGTGCTAGGGCAGGCATTGCGCGCGGCGAGTTTGACGACGGATGGTCGCCCAGCGCATTCATTGCATGCGTATTTCTTGAATGCAGGCGATATTGCTGCGCCGATTGTATACCACGTTGATCGTTTGCGTGATGGCCGTAGTTTTGTCAGCCGTCAAGTTCGCGCGGTTCAATATGGCAAAGTGATCTTTACGATGCTGGCGTCGTTTGCACCCATTGAGGAAGGTTTGAATTTTCAGGTTGAGATGCCTGTAGTTCCTGAAGCAGAGTCGCTGAAAACAGAACAAGAGTTAAAAGCGATGATTGCGCCGTTCTTGCCTGAAAAGATGCGTGCGACGATCATGCGTGAGCGTCAAGTTGAGATTCGCCCAATCAATCCAACCAATCCGTTTGCACCTGTTCCAGAAGTGCCAAAGCGTGCACATTGGATGCGCGTTCCAACACGGTTGCCAGATGATCCCAATTTGCACCAAGCAATTATTGCGTTTTCATCAGATTTTTCGTTGATGGGGACAGGGTTAATGCCTCATGGAATTAGCTTTATGACGACGAGTTTGCAGGCGGCAAGTATTGATCATTCGATGTATTTCCATCGTCCAGCGCGTGCTGATGAGTGGTTGCTTTACGATATGGATGCGACAGTGACGGCAAATGCGCGTGGTATGAACTTTGGTCGCATGTGGCAGGATGGGCAGTTGGTGATTAGTACAAATCAAGAAGGTTTGATGCGTTTGAGAGAGCCAAGTCGTAGTAGTTGAGTTTTTAAGCTATGTTAGAAAACTTGATAGGGTGCGCAATGCGCACCGATCTCGTAGAAGTATTTGAAGTGGTGCGCATTGCGCACCCTATGTGAACCGATTTTATTAAGATAAATAAAATATAAAATGAGTAGGGATGGGCTTTAGCCCATCAAAGATAATTAAAAAATATTTACAGGTATGTTTGCAAGCAGAGTGATGGGCTGAAGCCCATCCTACGGCGGGCTAATATATTAGGGAGGCTTAATGACTAACCTAGTAGTTATCGCAACTTTTTCTTTTCCTCTTGAGGCGCAGATTGCGCGTACAAGTTTAGAGAGTGCTGGGATAGAGGTGCTTGTTGCTGATGAACACACGATCAATATGGACTGGCTTTATTCCAATGCAATGGGCGGTGTGAGGCTCCTTGTTGAATCTGAAGATGTAGACGAAGCCCGCCGAGTTCTAGGGACTGATTTTTCACAAGATGTCGATGAAAATTTTCTAGTTAATGAAAAAAATGCAACGGATGTTATTCATTGCCGTAGATGTGGAAGTGATCAGGTGTATGCTTTTACTAAAGGAGAACCACCTACTTTTCTGACGTTTATGTTGTTGGGTCTTCCTTTGGTTTTTTACAAGCATGGTCAGAAATGTAAGGATTGTGGGGCATTTTGGTATTGAAAAATTAGAGTCTATAAATATGGTGTATTACACACTATATTTGTGGCTATTTTAGAATTCTCGTGCGCGGTGCTCGCCCATCTTATAGTGATATTCGAATTATGCTTCTTAAAACAGCAATTGCTAATTCCGAGAGGTGGATGAATTTCAACTCATCTCTTGTAGATGGAACGGAAATAGATGCGACACAAAGACTTCGAGTTGCTGCGTCATTATTTCATCTTTGTATAGAACATCAACAGGCTGTTCATACATTAGTAAATCATGGATTGTTTGGGTCAGCATTTGCTTTACTGCGGCCTCAGTTTGAAGCATATGTTCGAGGTATTTGGTATCACCGCTGTGCGACAGAACCAAATATTGATGCTTTCATAAGAGGAAGTGAGCCGCCGAAAATCGGTGAAATGTTGACATCTATTGAAACGCTTCCCGATTTTGATAGCCAAAGTCTTATTGCAACTAAGAAGGCGGTATGGAAAGCGCTGAACGAATTTACACATGGAGGGGCTGTGCAAGTTAAATCCCGAATGAATAGTTCAGAAATTATCTTGAATTACAAAGAAGAACATACTGTTGGAATGCTCCGTTGGTCTGTAATCCTTTCGCTTCTTGCTAGCACGGGAATATCATCTTTGGCAAAAAGAGACTTGCTTGCAAATCAACTCTTTGACGAATTTCGTTCCATCTATGCTGAGGATTTACTCCCATTTCCAACTAGATGAGTTAGATACAGTAAACCTTACATCTCATCCAACTTATAATCTTTCATCAAATCTTGCTTTTTATCCTTAGTAGATTCATCAACTGCCTCAGTCATCACTTCAGGCTGTGGCACTTGTCCAAATCGCAAACGTTCACCCATGACCACAGCAAGTTCTTCTAAACCTTGTTTTCTCAGAGCAGAAAAGAGCTGAATCGAGAAGTTTAAGCCATCGGCTTTAAGCTGTTTTTTGACATCAAGCAGTGCGGTATTGGCAGGGCCACGATTCAGTTTGTCGGCTTTGGTCAACAGAACATGGACAAAAAGTTTGCGTGACTTTGCCCATTGCAGCATTTGCCTATCGAAATCCTTGAGTGGATGACGAATATCCATGAGAAGTACTAAGCCAGAGAGACTTTTTCGCTTAATTAGGTAATTCTCAAGTTCTTTTTGCCAGACCAACTTCATTGCTTCAGGCACAGCCGCATAACCATAGCCCGGCAAATCAACTAAGCGCTGGTCTGTATTTTGCATCGTAAAGAAGTTAATCATTTGCGTGCGCCCCGGTGTTTTGGATGCGCGAGCAAGTTGATTTTGTGCAGTTAGTGCATTGATTGCGCTTGATTTACCAGCGTTGGAACGACCTGCAAATGCGATTTCAAATCCTGTATCAGGAGGACATAATGAGAGCTTGGGTGCGCTAGTCATGAATTCAGCACGGCGTAGCCATTTCAGAAGTTCGACTGGATCGGCACTTACAGGTGCGTCAGGCGCAGCATGTCCAGCGGCATCTGTATTGATCTCTGTATTTGTTGCAGTCGGAGATGTGTTGTTTTCTGATGAGGCTGACATGTTGAACCAAGCAAAAATAAAGTCGGTGCATTATAAAACGATTCGAAAGGGATTGGGGTATGATTCGTTTATTAAGGTTTATCGTTGAAAAAATAGATACCCGACGTGTGTGCAAAATAATCGATGTGTGATCATGATTTATGCACATTGTTGATATAGAATAAGTGTTGTGTGTACTAGTTGGTATAATTTGATATTGGTTGTACATGCTAATGTCGCGAATGGAGTATGACGAATGAGTCGTAACGCTTTTGCAATGAGACCACATAATAAGAATCGCATCATGTTGATTGCTGCGTTTCTCACCTTGTTGCCAGCTCTGAATCTTGCTTATGCAGGAACGCCAGAGTTATATAACCAAGCCTGTGCAACGTGTCATGGTGCAGGAGTTTTGGGTGCGCCTAAAGCGGGCGATAAAGCGCTCTGGGCGGCTCGTATCAAGGCTGAAGGCATTCCGACTATGGTGAAACATGTCAAAGAAGGCTATAAAAATATGCCTGCACGCGGATTGTGTAATACCTGTACCGATGCTGATTTCACCAATCTTGTTCAGTATATGGCGACTAAATAGCACCCCCATCCCGACCTTCTCCCTAATGGGGAAGGAGAAAAGCATAAGTGCTTTAACACATGGGTTGAATTTTTTACATACAAGCTTCATTTAAAAAAAACCTCGCGCGTCGAGGTTTTTCTGTCTGTTAACGATAAAATAGTCAGAAATAGGCACATCAACCCATTTCAAGAGATGTAAACATGGCGTTTTTAAATCGATTTCAAGGCGTGTTGCTCGCGTTTTTGCTCACGGTGTTGTTGGCAGGGCGTGTTGAAACATTAGTGACCACCCAAGCAGTACATCAAATTGATTTTTGGTTGGTGTGGCTCGGTTGTATGGTGGTGTTGACCTTACCGATTTTGTTGCTGGAGTCTGCGCTCGCGAAGCGTACCAAAGCGTTGCCGTTACAGGCGTTACCTGCATTGACTCGTGATGCAGATGCCAGTACGCGCTGGCGGATCGTGGGATGGTTAGCACTTGGAACGACATCACTCTTAGCTGGTGCATTAAGTTCACAGGCTAGTCATTATGTCTCTGAGTTATTGAAATCTAATAGTGGCTTAAGTGCGACCCAAGCAGTATTGCCATATGTTGTCATTGCTGGTGTTGCGGTCTTCTCCTATGTCTCTAGGTGGATACCTTTGATTGGTACACTTCTCGTGGTTGTGCTGGTGGGTTTAGGTGTATTACACCCTACAGCGGCAGTATGGCAAGGAACTCATTTTGCATTGACCGAATGGACTGGTGCAGTTGAGTTAGCGCTGGTGGCAGCGGGTGTGGGTTTAGGGCTTTATTGGCAGACTGCATTAACGCAAACGAGCACGGCGCGTTATAAAATATTACCGATCTGGATTGCACAAGTTGTTGGCGGTGCTCTCGTTGCTTTAGGGTTAGTCAACTTAAATCAAGATGTTGTTGGCAATGTCGTTTATGTTTTGGCATTGCTTTGCGGTGCAGCGATGTTATTGGCATTTGCTCGTCAACAATTGGTTGCACGTGGTTTTCCAGTTGCGGTGACTTGGGTCGTTTTGTTAGCAAGTTTAGCAATTTGGACTTTACCGATTACAACTACTTTAATGACTGTGGCAATCGCACTTGCGATGAGCGTGCCGATGATTTATGCGATATTCGCAGGCTGGAAAATGAAAAGCAGCCATTTGCGTAAGGCATTAGATTTTAATAACGAAGGTTTGTATAACCTGTGGCGCGTGATGGTGCGATTGGTTGTTCCACTTGCTGTGGTGGTTGCGCTGGTGGGTGTAGTTCAGCAGTACATTGCGTGGATTCAATAATCACAATGCCTATTGATCAACATTCTCTAGAAAAAGCTCTAGACAAAGCCTTGATTGAAATCGTCTGTGCATTCGTGGATTCACAGGGCAAGCCTGTAGCAAAAACTTATCAGCTTGAGCAGGGAGTGACTGCGGCAGATTTTTTGAGATCGCAAAGTTTGCTGGCTGATTCGCAGCCATTGCCAGTGATGGGGATTTTTAGCCAGAAAATTAGTCATCCTGAGCAATATGTTTTGCAGGATGGTGATCGGTTGGAGTTGTATCAGCCATTAATTCTCAGCCCAATGGATGTGCGTCGGGCGCGTGCCAGAGCGCATCCAGTGGGGAGAATGAAACGTCGTTTATAGCTTCACTTAAGCCTGTTTGATTAAGCTTGCTTGTGCGGACGTCCTGAGTCGTAATCCGTAGATTGTGGTTTGGATAGTGAAGGATCTTGGCTTTCTGGAAGTCCAGGTTGTTCGACAGGGAATGTATCAACGCCTTTGATCTCGACTACTTTACCTGAATTATCAAAAATCACGCTCATGTGTTGACCGCTGGTCGGCTTCAAGCCTGCTTTGACTGCTAGGGTTCCTGGAATATAGGTATAGATGTAATCCCAACGATTTGGGTTTAAGGTGTCTGTAATCGCAGGGGAGCCGATTAGATAGCGAACCTGTTGCATCGTCATCCCAATTTTGACTTCAGATGCTTTTTCTCTGGTGAGTGGCGTACCTTGAGGAATATCAATCTTATACACGCCAAACACTGAACATGCGCTTTGCGATAAGCTGAGTAAGGATACTGCGAGGATTCCCACAGTAATGTGAGTCAGCATGAATTTTTGCATTTTGATACACTTGCCCCATCTTTTGACTATGTGTTTGATGATCTGTGGATTGGTATAGTCTATGGTATATGCGATAGACGGTTTGTTACCAAGGTACTTTTCTACTAAGATCTTGTTACCAAGATACATGGACTAGCTTGCGAATATTCTAGTTACGAGTATTCTAGATGTTGTTTGCCGTTCTGGGCTAAACTATACGCATGTTTTTGGTAGCAAATAGTTAACATCCTAGAATGTCTATCTATTTAATTAAATAATGTATGCTTGGCATATTACCATGCCTTGTACTGTACTGCCCATGATGGATCTGTTATGTCGATTACGAATCAAGATTTACGTAAAGCTGGATTAAAAGTTACGTTACCGCGAGTCAAAATTCTTGAGTTGCTTGAACGCGCATCAGAGCATCATTTGAGTGCGGAAGATATTTATAAAACGTTGCTTGAGCAAGGTGAAGACGTTGGTTTGGCAACGGTTTATCGCGTGCTGACTCAGTTTGAGACTGCGGGTATTATCGAGCGCCATCAGTTTGAAAATAACTATTCTGTGTTTGAGATTACTCAAGCCGATCATCACGATCATATCGTGTGTCAGAATTGTGGTCGTGTTGTTGAGTTTAGTAGTCCGCTGATTGAAGCGGAGCAACATGCGGTTGCTGAGCGTTTGGGTTTTGAGTTGACTGGACATTCGCTCAATCTTTATGTGTTGTGTGATAAGCCAGCATGTGTTGAGGTACGTAAAAAGCGGAAGTGATTTTTTAAGATCAAAAGCAAATCCTCCCTAACCCTCCTTTTTCTAAGGAGGGAGTATAAATGCCCTTCATTTTATAAATGGATGAGCATTGCAATTATGTAAGGGAGGAACTTTGTTTTATTAGAATTTGAATAAAAGAAGGTCATGGATGGCTGATTTAGTTCGATATGCGGTTTCTCCTCGGCGCGCCTTCCAATGTTTGGCGAGTTCATTTTTTCAGTTCAATTCATTCGTGGTTTTCGCGACTTGTATTTTTTCTCTGACGTTCATTTGCTCTCCAGCACAAGCCGCAACGAATCCTGCTGATCCGAATAAAGTCATTCGCATTGCATTTCCAGGTGCAGATGATGGTTTTGATATGGTGCGGACGGCGAACTACTATTCGGCAATTGTTGCCAGCGCGATTCAGGAACCGCTACTGACTTATGATTATCTGGCGCGTCCTGCCAAATTAGTGCCGAATACCGCTGAAACAATGCCGATCGTGAGTGATGGCGGTAAGGTTTATATTTTTCATATTAAAAAAGGCATTTATTTTGCGCCTGACCCAGCATTTAAGGGTGTCAAACGAGAGCTGACAGCTCAGGATTATGCTTATACATTTAAACGTTTCCTTGATCCTAAAAATCACTCTCCATCTGCTAGTTTTTTAAGTGGCAAAATTGAGGGAATGGATTTCGAGTTGAAGAAGGCGAAGCAATTAGGGCGTTTTGATTATGATGCGCCTGTGCGTGGTTTAGAAACGCCTGACCGATATACGTTACGCATTACTTTAAAAGAACCTGATTATAATTTTCTGTACATCATGGCTTATAGTGGCTTTGGTGCTGTCGCGCGTGAGGTGGTTGATCATTATGGTGCGCAAGTGGGTCAGCATCCTGTCGGTACTGGGCCTTATATGCTGCAAACGTATGTGCCGCGCAGCAAGATTGTTTTGGTTGCCAATCCAAATTATCAGCCTTTCATTTGGAATTTTAAGCCGACTGATGATGCGTGGGATAAACAGCTTGTGCAAGATATGCAAGGCAAAAAAATGCCGCAGGTTGGGCGTATCGAGATTAGTGTGATTGAAGAAGCTCAATCAAGCTGGCTCGCATTTCAGAGCAAGCAGTTGGACATGATGTCGATTCCTGCGAGTTTTGCACCAGTTGCGTTGGATGGAACAGTGTTGAAACCTGATTTGGCGCAACAGGGAATTTTGTTAAATCGTAGTATTGAACCTGAAGTGACGTATACGTTTTTGAATTACAAAGATCCCGTGATTGGTGGAAATAGCCTAGAAAAAATCGCATTACGTCGTGCAATTATCATGTCATACAGCACGGCTGATGAACTAGAGATTGTCAGAAAGAAACAAGCAACCAAAGCGGAAATGATCATTCCTGATGGCGTGGTCGGGCATGATCCGAGCTATCGAAGTAGTGTGGGTTATGATCCTGATTTGGCGAATAAACTGCTGGATCATTTTGGATATAAGCGTGGCAGTGATGGCTATAGAACTTTGCCAGATGGCAAGCCTTTAGCTCTAAAAATTACGACAGAGGCAGATAGTAGTTCTCAGCAAATGTCTGAAATATGGCAGCATGGCTTAGATAAAATTGGCATCCATGTGACGTTTCCTGTGAGTAATTTTGCTGATAATTTGAAAACAGCAACGCAGTGCAAGCTGATGATGTGGGGCGGGGCATGGATTGCAGATTATCCAGAAGGCGATAATTTTATGCAGCTTCTTTATGGACCAAATTCAGGTCAGGGAAATCATGGTTGCTATGCTTCGCCAGCTTTTGATGCGCTCTATGCCAAAGCGAAGTCATTGCCGCCTGGCGCAGCGCGTAATCAGTTGTATGCACAAATGAATCGGCAAGTTGAAGCGGATAGCGTGTGGTTATTGGGTGTGTCGCGGGTGAGTAACTCCGTTATTCGTCCTTGGGTGAAAGGGTATAAGCGGCATCCAATTTTGGCGTCTTATTGGCAATATCTTGATGTTGAGAAGCATTAAATGAATGTATTGGCATTGGGGTGCAAATCAACGAGACGTAAATCAATTCAGTCTGTTTTGGCTGGTCTCGCATGTATTTGTGCAATACAAGCCAATGCTGCTCCTCCGACATCCCCCGCTGATCCGCATAAAGTTTTACGCTATGTATTTCCTGCTGCTGAAACGGGTTTTGATCCTGCGGCAATCAATGATTTGTATTCTTCCGCAGTGATTCAGTCTATTTTTGAGATGTTGTATACCTACGACTATCTCGCACGTCCTGTAAAGTTGGTTCCGCTGACTGCTGAAGCATTGCCCGAAGTCAGTGATGGTGGGAAGACGTATACCATTCGATTGAAAAAAGGCATTTATTTCACCCCAGATGCAGCGTTTGGTGGTAAAGCGCGTGAGCTGACGATGGCGGATTATGTTTATTCGTTCAAGCGTTTACTGGATCCTAAGGTTCACTCCCCGAATGGCTGGATGCTAGAGGGCAAAATTGATGGGATGGATGCACTGATTGCGGCAGCCAAAAAAACAGGTCAATTGAATTACGATACGCCTGTTGCTGGGTTTGAACTGGTAGATCGTTATACACTCAAGATTCATTTGCTAAAACCTGATTTTAATTTTGGCATGATTTTGGCGCATGAACCTACTGCTGCTGTTGCGCGTGAAGTCATTGAAAAATACCACGATAATCAAGGTTGGGTGATGGGGCATCCTGTCGGAACAGGACCTTATCAATTAACCTCATGGGTACCCGGTTCGCAGATTGTGCTGACTGCAAAT
>JAGWUI010000013.1 GCA_028868515.1 Gammaproteobacteria bacterium | reverse complement strand
GTGGTGATTTTCCTCTTTTTGGGAAGTTTCCGCGCCGTACTCGTCCCTGTCATTGCGATGCCGCTGTCCTTGATCGGCACATTCTTTGTCATGCTGATGTTGGGCTATTCGATCAACCTATTGACCCTACTCGCGATGGTGCTGGCAATTGGTCTGGTGGTGGACGATGCCATTATTGTGGTGGAAAACGTTGACCGTCATATGCGAGCTGGCATGAAACCGATTGATGCCTCAATCATCGCAGCGCGTGAACTCGGTGGGCCTATTATCGCAATGACTGTAGTCTTAGTTGCAGTCTATGTACCAATTGGTTTCCAAGGCGGACTCACAGGTGCATTGTTTAGTGAGTTTGCCTTTACCCTTGCCGCATCGGTTACCGTCTCTGGAGTCGTTGCGCTGACGTTATCCCCTGTCATGTGTGGCAAATTCTTTGACCCACATCAGGATGAAGGAAAATTTGTCGTTGCGATTAACCGAATATTCGATTCAGTCCGCGATGGCTATCAACGATTACTGGGTAGTATGCTCAAGACATGGCCTGTCCTGATTGTCATGGGTGCAATCATGCTGTCCTTGTTGGTGGTGATGTTCACCATGTCACAGCAAGAGTTAGCGCCAGAAGAAGATCAAGGTCTGGTGCTCTCTCAAGTGATGGGGTCACCAACAGCGACTTCTGATCAAATGCAAACCTATGCAAATCAGGTTTTCCAAGTCTCAAAAGCTACACCAGAATACGCACAGATGTTCCAGATCACTGGTGTGCCTGTCGTCAGTCAGGGTATTGGCGGGGTACTGCTGAAGCCTTGGGAACAGCGCACACGTAGCGCACATGAGATCCAGCAAGATCTGCAAGAGCGTTGGAATAAAATCGCAGGCGCGCGCGTTGCTGCGTTCCAATTCCCTCCTCTACCAGGTTCTTCAGGTTTACCGATTCAATTCGTGATCAATACGACTAACTCGTTTGATCAACTTAACTCGGTCACCCAACAAGTACTGGATAAAGTCAAAGCCTCAGGTAAGTTCTACTTTGTGGATACTGACCTGAAAGTCGACGCACCTCAGGTGAATCTGATCGTTGATCGCAACAAGATCGCTGCACTGGGCATGACTCAGCAAGATGTAGGAAATGCATTAAGCGCTGCTTTAGGCGGTGGCTATGTCAATTACTTCTCAATTGATGGTCGCTCATACAAAGTGATGCCACAAGTCTTGCAAAAAGATCGTCTGAACCCAGATCAGATCCTTGACTACTACATCAAAACACCAAGCGGTAGTTTGATTCAGGTACGTAACATTGCCTCACTCAAGCATGAAGTCGTGCCAGAAGCGATTTCACGCTTCCAGCAACAAAACTCAGCAACCATTATGGGTGTTGGTGCAGGTTCTCAGGGTGATTTGCTCAAAATGCTGCGTGAAACCGTCAAGCAGGTTGCTCCGACAGGTTACAACGTGGACTACGCAGGATCATCACGTCAGTTCATGCAAGAGTCAGGCGGTTTTGCGGCGACCTTTGCATTTGCGATTATCATTGTCTTCCTCGTATTGGCAGCCTTGTTTAATAGCTTCCGCGATCCTGTGATTATTTTGATGTCTGTACCACTGGCACTGTTTGGTGCGATGATCTTTATTTTCTGGGGCTTTACCTCTGTCAATATTTACACCAAGGTCGGCTTGTTTACCTTGGCAGGATTGATCAGTAAACACGGGATTCTCATCGTCGAAGTGGCCAACCATGAACGGTCTTTAGGCAAAACCAAGCTCGAAGCGATCATGGCTGCGACTCACCAACGCCTGCGTCCAATTCTCATGACGACAGCGGCGATGGTGTTCGGTGTAATTCCACTGGTGCTTGCATCAGGTGCGGGTGCTGCAGGTCGCTTTGCAATGGGGCTTGTGATTTTTGCAGGTCTGTCGATTGGTAGCTTGTTTACGCTGTTTGTTGTCCCTGCGATGTACATGCTCTTGGCGTCGAAGCATTCAGCTATTCAAGATGAAGGATCAGAATCGTTGCAAACGCCTGCTCACTAAATCGGGCTTGCAACTAAAAAAGCGCCTTATGGAGAAATACCGTAAGGCGCTTTTTGTTTCTAATTTAATTTTACCAACCCCTATCACGAAAATAGTCATCTGCATTTTTTCTCCACAATTAAACGTATTTGCTACATTTATTTTCATGATTTACATAGCGTCTTCAAACAAATTTTCAATATGGAACGCTATGATCAAAGCCGTAGTATCCACTACAGCCAAAATAACCAATCGGGGAAGATCATGTTAAAAATATCTACAAAAGCAGTTCTAGCCACAACATTGACAGGACTGATCATTGCAACAACAAGCAGTGCCATGGCTGAAACAAATTGGCAAAAGAATCATCCACGTCGTGCCGAAGTCAATCATCGTTTGAATAATCAAGATCGTCGCATTCACAACGAAGTTAAAGAAGGTGAAATGACTAAACAACAAGCGGGACAACTACACAGACAAGACCGTCAAATCCGCCAAGAAGAACGTGATATGGCGAGCCAAAATGGTGGACATATCACCAAACAAGAAGACAGAACACTGAACCAGCAAGAAAACCACGTCAGCCAAGAAATCGGTAAATAAATGATCGATTCAGACATGCTGTCGTACCTAAAAAATACGGCAGCATTCTCATGAAAATCGTTGTATTGGCTCCAATGGTCAGTAGTTCGCGACGTATCCGGAGAATCTCGTGGCTAAAGCTAAATATCTCATCACAATATGCTGCACATTGTGGTTTGCATCAACCCCCGTCTGGGCTACCGATCTTGATCTCGACCACAAAATGGATGAAACCACAGCGCGAGCAATGCTAAATCGGTTTGGTCTTGGTGCAGATGAAACTAGTCTTGCTACAGCAATGAGAGAAACACCTCGCCAATACTTAATCAATGCTATCCAAGGCGAAACTCGCCTACCCGCTCCTATTGTAGATCAAATTCAATCTTTACCCATTGCACAGCCACTGAATGAAGTATGGGCGCAATATGGTCCTGGTGGTTCCGCACGCGCCAACAACGGAGAGAATCCCGACGCCAAAAAATTAGTCCAAAAGACTGAGAATGACTATCTCAACGCTGCGATTCAAGCCAGACTCCTCACGATGGCGAACTCTAACAATCAAGGACATGAATCTTTACTGTCCTTTTGGTTAAATCATTTTTCGATTTATGGTGAAAAAGACTCAGACAAATTGCTCGCTTGGGACTATGCGCATAATCTCGAATGGGCGATGAAAGCCGACTCCTTTGAAGCTTTGTTGAAAGCCAGTTTTTATCACGCAGCAATGCAAGTCTATCTAGACAATGCCCAATCCACCTCGCCAACATCGACTGCTGGTTATCGACAAGCGTTCAATGGTAAAGAAGTCGGCATTAATGAAAATCTGGCGCGAGAGCTCATGGAACTGCATACGCTCGGCGTCGATGCAGGCTACACACAAAAAGACGTTCAAGAGCTAGCGAGAATCATCACAGGTGCGGGAATCTATTCACCGAAAATGAATGATGCAAATTTAAAGAAAGCTGGTGTCACACAAATGGGGTTATTTTTATTTGACCCACGGCGCCACGATTTTGGCGCAAAAATATTTCTGAATCAGGATTTTCCCGCAGGTCAAGGCTTTAGCGAAATAGATCGTGCCCTACACATTCTGGCGATCAACCCAACCACCGCACACCATATCGCGTTAAAACTTGCCCGCGAATATCTATCCGATAATCCGCCTAAAACGATTGTCGATGCCATGACGGCTGGTTATATGCATAGTGGCGGAAAAATCTCAGCAACCTTACTTCCACTCTTGTCATCACATGAATTTGCGCTGTCATTAACTAGCCCAACCAAATTCAAAGACCCATTGAATTACACCATTTCTGCGGCACGCATTGCGTGTTCTGGGACACCCATTGGCAATCGATTCTTACTGACTTCTACTATGCGTGATATGGGTGAAGCGCCTTTTTTACATACCACACCTGATGGTTATGGCGTCACTGAATCAGATTGGCTGTCGCCTGCTGCGATGGCAAAACGTACACGACTCGCCATGTCGATTGCGAGCAATAAAGCTCCTTTTGCTAGTTTTTCCACCAGTTTTGCCACCAATTTTGCCAATAGTTCAGATGTAAATAACACCGAACCATCGTCCACGATGCCAATGAACACCACAGCACCCATGCCATCCACGACTGCGCCTATCTCACTCAATCCCAAACAGCTTGCCAAAAATGGGATTGCCTGTCAGCCCAATATCAATATCGTTGAGAAATTAATCGGCCCTGTCTCATCCACGACACAAGCAGCCGAAGCAGGTCTCTCCGACGCTGAACGAATTGGACTGTTGTTAGCCAGTCCAGAATTTATGCAACGATGATTTGTCAAAAAGGGTCATCTAGAGGAATTAACATGATCAATCGCAGATCGTTTCTCAAACTCAGCCTTGCAGCCAGTGTCTGCCTTCAGGTGAATCAAGCTTTCGCATTTGAAGGTTCAACTGACACGCATGGTCGCCTGATTGTGATTTTCTTGCGCGGTGGATTGGATGGTCTGTATGCCTTCGCACCGATTGATGATCCTCAGTTCCCGATTGTCCGACCGACATTATCCACGACAGTCATCGCCAACGGTATTCGCCTTGGCAAAACAGGTTTTGCTGCCCATCCTTCTTGCGCAAAGCTGGCTGATTTATTTAATGCAGGAGAGCTTTCTTTTGCACCCTGTGCAGGCACAACCGATAAAAGCCGCAGCCATTTCCAAGCACAGGATTTATTTGAACTAGGTACAGGTCAAATTCGCGGTGATACAGGATTTATGGCACGTACTGCGAAAATATTAGGTATTGATCAAGCCATTAGTTTTACACAACAAGTTCCGCTGAGTTTTCAAGGACTGGCTAGTCCACCTGAAATCGCACCATTGACAGGAAGTGGACTTAAAATTCCGTCAAACCGACTCCGTGATGCAATCCTGCGCGCCAATCAAAATACAAAAACAGGCTCCGCCTTACAGCAAGCCATCACGACTGAATCGGAAATCGCATCAACACTTGGTATGGATGTGACCGCCGCACGTGGCGCAGCAGCCGTAAATGGCTTTCCCAAAGTCGCCATGCA
This sequence comes from Gammaproteobacteria bacterium, assembly GCA_028868515.1. Taxonomy (GTDB): domain Bacteria; phylum Pseudomonadota; class Gammaproteobacteria; order Pseudomonadales; family Moraxellaceae; genus Aquirhabdus. The sequence goes on along the minus strand of JAGWUI010000013.1, from coordinate 79,904 downwards.
GATGGGTCGATTGCTACAAGCCAATCCTAAACTGACATTGGCATTTCTTGATTTAGGTGGATTTGATACTCATGTAGCAGAGGATGGCATTCTGGCGCGTTCATTGGAAAACTTCTCTGAAGGTATCGCAATGCTGAAAGACACGCTCGGATCAGATGAATGGAAACGGACCCATGTAATCGTCATGAGTGAATTTGGACGTACAGTCAGAGAAAATGGAACAAAAGGCACTGACCATGGGCATGGCGGAATTGCACTACTCGCGGGAGGAAAGATCGCAGGAGGAAAAATATTAGGCGGATTTCATGGACTCAGCGATCATGCCTTGAATGAAAACCGCGATTTGCCTGTATTAGTAGATTGGCGAGATTTACTGAGTGACTCCATGCAAAAAGTCTATGGATTTAATTCTCGCAATCTCGATGAAATATTTCCTGGGCGAACAGGCAAAAATATCGGTTAATGATACTTATTGCTCCTCTTCTTTAATCGCCTGCGCACCCGCCAAAATCATCCGAATCATGGTCATCATTTCAGTCATCATTTTTTCTTGTTCTTGTGGTGGAAGATCCATCGCTACGGGTGCCATCGCAAACACCAGCCTTGTAATCGCTCTCGCAGCCAAAGCAGGTTCATGCAACGTTTGATCACGTAATGCGGCTAATCGTACGAGATCTCGTTGTAACTCATCTTCAAAAAAACATAATTGACGATCAACAGCTTGCTTAAATGCAGTTGAGCCTGCTCGCCCTTCACGCAACAAGATCGGCAAAAAGCCATCATCAATACTGAGTTGTTCCATAAAAACTTCGATGGAGGTTTGTACAACGCTACGTCTTGTTGTTGCACGTTGACGCGCCTCACTCAACACTTTGCGTAACGAAGTTCCCGCCAGTTCGATCAAAGCAATGGCTAACTCATCAATATCCCGAAAATGTCGATAAAAACTATTCGGCGCAATTCCTGCTTCACGCGCAATTTCACGCAAGCTTAATGTAGAAATACTACGATGAGGACCGACTAACTTTAATGCTGCTGCAATCAGTTCCTCACTTGAAATCACCGCTTTACGACCTTGTGGAACACGCGGTGCATGAATAGCAGAATCTTCCTCTACTTCAGCAGATTGGTCGTGTAGTGAGAGCGCAGGATTCGGCATAAATAGTTCAACTGTTATTCAACGAAACAGCCGTGATTATAGAAAGAAATGTGACAAAGTGTAAAGTTACTTTACACTTGTATAGACAAGTGTATACTTAATTCCAATTCAACTGAGCGTGCCTTGGAATACAACAATGACTTCAATTGTCCTGAAACAAGAATCACCATTGCAAACCGCTTTTCAATCGACTATCCAGTCTATTTTTTCGCCTGATGTTATAGATTTTTGGGCGAGTCATCTTCATCCAACTTGGTCTTGGCAGCGTCCTTTGGCTCGTATCATTGCGCGCAAAGTCGAAGGACAAGGTAGCATCACACTCACCTTAAAACCGAATCGCCATGCCAAACCTTTCTTAGCTGGACAACACCTCAACATTACAACCGAAATTAATGGCAGTCGCGTGACACGCAGCTATAGCCCAACACGTTTGCCACAACAAAAAGGTGTTTTTAATATCACGATTAAACGTGTACGTGGCGGGAAAGCCAGTACATGGTTTACAGAATACGCAAAAGTCGGTCAGGTCGTTGAACTCGGTGAGCCTTTTGGCGAAATGACTTTATCTCACATTCATCAGAAGCACTTATTTCTAGCGGCAGGAAGCGGTATCACGCCATTTATCAGCCTGATCCGTGAATGGGTCACGCAAGGTACGCATGGTCAAGCGACCTTGATTTATTGGGCAAAAACCCAAGCTGAACTGTGCTTCGTGGATGAGTTCACCAAGCTCACAAATGCTCATCCAAACCTCAAAGTCCACTATATTTTGACGCAAGAAAAATCAGAAAATCAGCAATTCAATGAACGGATTAATTCTGAAATTCTGCAAACTTTGATTTCTGATCTGAATGAACATGTGGTTTATTCTTGCGGTCCTGCCAACTTTGTTGAGCAAGCACGTCAGTTCACTCAGCAAACTGCTCAAGAATTTCATGGTGAAGCCTTTAGCATTGCCCAACTTGATGCTGAAACAACCGAATACGTCGATATTCAACTGACCAAAAGCAATCGCAGCATCAGTGTTCCTGTCGGGCAATCCATTTTGACGGCGTTAGAAGCTCAAGGCATCAAACCTGCTTCTGGCTGCCGTATGGGGATTTGTAATACCTGTGTTTGCACTAAACAAGCTGGCACGACAGAACATATTCTCACCAAAGACCAAGATACCGAAACAGGTTCTAGCGTCCGTATCTGTGTCAGTAGCGCTCGTTCTAATGTAACGCTTGACCTATGATTTTTAAACGATAACCAAGATCAATCAAACAACCTTTTCCAAAATTAAATTGAGTAAACTCAACATGAACAGCCCATTAAGCCGTAGCCTGAGTCAAGAAGAACTGGTTCAATTTGCTGCCGAAATTGATGCAGTACGCGCACGCGTCATCGCTGATCTCGGTGAAAAAGATGCCACCTATATCCGCAAGATTGTGAAATCTGTCCGCTATACCAATGCCATCGGGCGCGGTCTACTCATGGCAAGTTTCATCCCACCAGCATGGCTTGCAGGAACTGCTTTATTGGGGGTTTCCAAGATTCTGGAAAATATGGAACTCGGACACAACGTCATGCACGGTCAATATGACTGGATGGGCGATCCAACACTAAGTGGCAAAACCTATGAGTGGGACACCGTCGGCACTAGCGACAACTGGCGTAAAACCCACAATTTCATGCATCACACCTACACCAATATCAAAGGTGTCGATGATGACATTGGCTATGGCGTGCTTCGCCTATTCCCAGAACAACGCTGGAAACCATTTTTCTTGGGTCAACCGATTTACGCAGTAATCTTTGCCCTACTCTTTCAATGGGGTGTAGCGATTCAGGAATTACGCATAGGGCTGCTGTTTAGTGGCAAAAAATCTATGGATGAATTCAAAGTTGAATTTGAACCGACCAAAAAGAAAATCACCACACAACTGATGAAAGATTATGTCTTTTTCCCACTATTAGCAGGTCCAATGTTCTTGCCTGTTTTTGCAGGGAACTTTATCGCAAATGGGATTCGTAACATCTGGACATTCTCGATTATCTTTTGTGGTCACTTCACGCAAGATGCTGAGATTTTCCCAAAAACTGTTTTGAAAGATGAAAGTCGTGGACATTGGTATATGCGCCAGATTCGTGGTTCATCGAATCTCACAGGTGGTAAGCTGTTTGACATCCTGTCTGGAAATTTAAGTCATCAGATCGAACATCATCTATTCCCTGATATTCCTGCATGGCGTTATAAAGGGTTATCAGTCGAAATCAAAGATATTTGCAAACGCTACGGCCAGCACTACAACGAAGGTTCATTCGTCAAGCAATTTGCCCAAGTCGGCTGGCGGATTCTACGTCATGCGCTGCCATCAAAAGCACCGCGTCAACTTGAAATGAAGGCTGCGGTTGTCTAAATATAAACAAGAAGGGCGTGTCGACAGATGTCCCACGCCCCAACACAAAAACAACACTTCATGATCGTTTCAATACAGTTCTCGGCACCAAAGAAATTATATTTTTATTAAAAAATACAGCGAATTAAAAACAAAACTCCAAACATCTTATTCATTTATGCAAACTTGAGATCAATATAGCTTTGGCGCAAGATCAATATCAGCTTAGACCGTATCTGTTATTGAACATGATCAGTTGATATCTGCTGTTGTGAAATCTATTCATTATGCGTTTCTAATTTTTTAATGACTTAAAAACTAATAAGTTAAGGAGAACATCATGACCAGTGAAGCCATTCGCAATCCGCATACCGATCATCTACTCACCCCACAAAATTCCGCATTGATCATCATCGATTACCAGCCTATCCAAGTCAGTTCAATTCGTTCTATGAACCACGATGAGCTCGTATTCAATATCGTCCATACCGCAATGGCAGCAGTCAACTACGACCTCCCTATCATTCACTCAACCGTTAATGTCAAAACTGGCAGAAACAAGCCACCTATTCCGCCACTTATGGAAGTCTTAGGTCAGTATCCGACTTATGACCGCACCACGATCAACAGTTGGGAAGATGTCGAATTCAAACAAGCAGTCCTCGCAACTGGTCGCAAAAAACTGATCATGACGGCGCTCTGGACTGAAGCATGCCTGACGTTTCCTGCACTGGATGCAATAAGAGAAGGCTTTGAAGTTTATGTTGTCGTCGATGCAGTGGGTGGAACATCTGTGGCTGCACATGAAGCAGCTTTACAACGTATTGAGCAAGCTGGTGGTAAGCTCATCAGCAAAACCCAACTGTATTGTGAACTTCAACGCGATTGGGCTCGCGAAAAAACCGTTCCTGGTTTTATGGATGTATTTCAAAGTTGGGATGGGTTTAATCCTGAAAAAGGAAGTTAAGCAATTGTAAATACCATGCGATTTTAATCTTCGTGCCAATTTACCCAGCGTAGATCTGGCACACGTGCGAACTCACGAACATAGTCATTTTTTAACCATATAACCTGCCGTAAACATCACATTAACTTAGGGTGCAAGTAGTCGTGCATTAGATAGAACAAATGAAATTTAGCATCTGAAACGAGGTCTAGATATTGATAAATTTGCCTATTGCTTTAGCCATCTTAGTGGAATAGTGTGTTTATAGTACGCACCTGATTCAGATACGGAGATGACATAAAAATGGATCTTTTTTACGTTATCTGATGAATGTACTATTTTTATCAAAAATAATAATAATCATATGCTTGCGATTTGATTAAGAGACATCTGTAAGGGATACCTTAAAATGAACATGGATGCTATTGATGAAGTTAATCGTTTAAACGAGTTAGCAAAATATCAGGGGATTATTGACCAATCTGAAGATACATATAATGAGCTGGCACGTTTAGCCACTCTATTTATCAACACCCCTTATGGCGGAGTTAGTGTTGTTGATGACCAATATGTTTGGCTGAAAGGTCGGGTGGGATTGGATGCTTGTCGCTTAAATCGAGAAGGTGCTTTTTGTAGCTATGCCGTAGAATCTAATAATGATTTATTTATCATTCATGACGTACTCACCGATACTCGATTTACAAACAATCCATTAGTCATCCATGAACCGTACATCCGTAGCTATGCTGCCGCCACGCTTAAAGGACATCGTGGTTATATACTGGGTACATTATGGATTATGGACTCAAAACCTCGTGTCTTTAGCCCACAAGAGTGTAATGCCTTAATCGCACTAGCCGCTCAAGTGGTCAATTTAATCGAACTCACTTATCGTCATCCAATTAGTCGTCTGCCCACCCGTAATGCTTTTGTAAACCGACTACAAATCCAACTCAATCGACTTTTCCCCAATAATAACGATACTGCATCAACACCCAACGATGCATTTAAGCAAGATCCCCAAAATGGTGTTGTTGGTTATATTCATATTCACAATCTAGACCTCATCAACAGCGCCTACGACAGGGAAACTGGTGAGCACGCGCTAATCATGTTTGCAGACAACTTACGTCTATGGGTCAAAAAAAATCTACTTGCACATATCGACGATAACCATTTTGCATTTGCTTTACTCTGCTCACCAGAAAATGCTGTAGAAAAACTGGCCAAACTACCCGAAATTGTCTCAACTTGCATTACGGTAAATAACATTCAGGTTCATCTTAATTGCTCAATTGGCATTTCGTATTTCCCATCATCAGGAATCAACGCTTCATCATTACTTGATCAAGCTGCGGCTGCGGCAACACTCACTCGCGAATTTAATGTCGTCACTGTCAAAACTTATGTCGAAGAACAATATGGCAGTTTGTTTCAACATATGGAGTCACAATCCCATTTGCCTGAAAGTATCCGTGATCACCATCTTGTCGCGCATTATCAACCTCAAGTTGACATTCAGAATGGAGATGTCATTGGCTTTGAAGCATTAGCGAGAATTAATGATCCTAAGCAGGGGCTAATCATGCCTCAAGAATTTATTGCTCAAGCCGAACAAAGTAAGTTAATTCATCAAGTTGATTTGAGAATATTAGAAATTGTCTGTGCAGATTTACGTCATTGGTTAGATCTAAAACTCGAGATCGTACCGATTGCCGTGAATATGTCTCGCTTCACGATTCTCCATGAAGCAACCGTTGAGACCATTCAACGTATCGTACAACAATATGATATCCCGATTAGATTCATAAAATTAGAGATTACTGAAGGAGGACTTGATCATTTAGTCAGTGCTTCATGTGACTCGCTACGCCATCAAGTCCTCATCCTACATGATTTGGGTTTCAAAATATCAATCGATGACTTTGGTACAGGATTATCAAATTTAGCGGCATTACGATTACTAAAATTTGAGCAACTCAAGGCTGATCGTTTATATGTCCATGGTGCTGCAAGCAATGTACATATTGGAGGCATACTCCGTTTTATTTATAACATTGCTGAATTATTTCAAGTTGATCTGATCTGTGAAGGACTGGAGGACGAAGCTGATTTGGAATGGGTCATGATTTTAGGCTGTCGTTATGTTCAAGGTTGGTATTTTTGCAAGGCTGTACCATCAGAAGCAACAATCACGATATTACAAAGACTTCCCGCATTCCGATCATTAAAGAACTACGCACCTACAGCATTAGCTGAGTTCCTAAAATCATGTTCAGCCTAACATTTCAGGACGTATAGATACCGTCGTGGACATTGGTATATGCGCCAGATTCGTGGTTCATCAAATCTGACAGACGATAAGCTGTTCAATATTCTATCGGGAAATTTAAGTCACCAGATCGAACATCATCTGTTCCCTGATATTCCTGCATGGCGTTATAAAGGGTTGTCGGTAGAGATTAAATATTTGTAAGCACTATTATGGTCAACACGACAACGAAGGTTCATTCGTCAAGCAATTTGCCCAAGTCGGCTGGCGGATTCTGCGTCACGCATTGTCATCGAAAGCACCGCGTCAACTTGAGATGAAAACGGCGGTGGTTTGGTTAGCGCATTGATCTGTTGAACAGCTCATAGCAACACCATTTATGAGTCATAAACTGCCATGTTTCCAGCAAGGAGTTCTGCATCATTTGGAAATCCTTCACTGTATTGGTATAGCCAAGTCGACATATTGTAGGCAAGAGCTTTACGCTCAAGAATATTATGCTGGAATACCGAAAAATTACAAACGGGTGCAAACATCACTCGAAACAGTGCATCCTGAGATGAAGGGGACAGGATTAAAAGTCGATCAGCAACCTCACGACATTGCGCCCAAGTTTGCCATTCTAAAAATAGTGCAATGCGGGTTTGTGTGGTTGTTCTATTTTTATAATCATTGCAACGAACTTCAATATCCTCAAATAAGTCATGCTTAATTTTTCCAATCGACTCACTTAAAAAAGATGTATCGCGGATGTCTTGCGCTAACTGTGGAAACTGCTTAACGACAGGCGTTATCAATTCAACTAGATATTCTCTAAGCATTAAAATAATCATTTCTGCACTGACATTTGGCGTAACATTGATCGCTTGAACTCTGGTCTCAATATGCGCACTTAAATCAGTTGTTCCAAAAATATGATCGATAGAATTAATGATATTTAAGAATCTTGCTTGTGTTGCACTACTGGCGTGTTCAGTCTGAGCCACAACAAGAATATGGTTTAACTTAGCGAGTGCTTCAGGCAGTTTTTTAGTCAGTGTTTGAGTGTAACTTCTGCTGCGGGTTAACCTTGTCGTCGATAGTGCTCTCATAAGCAGAGGTTTTAGCATTTTACGTCGTGGCGCAAGCAACCATAACAACCAAAGCTGCCAATTGTTTAATGCCGTTGGACGCCGAATTAACCTTTCACCGATTCGGGCAACCGCATACGACCAGCGTTGACTCGCCATCCCGCGCTCGCCAATAAAAATAACTTTATCCCAATCCCCATGTCGTGCTGCATCCGCAACCAGCCAATCACGCGCGACTCTGCGAATCCTACGTGAACCATAACTGGCGCCTGATTCATCGATAAATTGGAACAACACTCTGGCTGTTAATCGGTCATGGTTCAAAACGGCTAATAATGCCATGGCTATTTCTTTTTGTTTTTCTAAAGCCGTCGTTCCTAAATCAAACTTCGTTAATAGCCAATTCACATCGGCTACAGAATATTTTTGGCGAGCAAGCGCGAGTGCACCATAAAAAACACCCCCTGTGTATCTATCTTTAAGGAAACTCAATGGTCGGAAAGTCACTGCAATCCAATACGCGATACGATATGCCCCAAAGGGAATGATGATCAGATCGATGATTAATCCAGGGAAACACACGACCGCGCTCAAGATCATGGCAACGACCGCCATAAACCGACTATCGGACGCCATAAAAGTTATAAAAAAGAAAAATGATAAAAGAAATTTAATGAGCACTGCCCAGATTAAACCTCTATCAGTAGACGCAGTGCTAGCTGGATGCGGATTTTGCTCTGACTTAGAGTGGGAGATCCACATACGGATCACAAATATTATAATGATGAAGGCGATTGGACTAGACATTTCTCAACCAACCTAAAGCGGATTCTGCATCTTCCCAGACAGGAGATTGTTTTGCATAATGCTGTTTTAATTCATCATTAACCTGCTTAACATCTGCCAACAACTCACAGACTATTCTTTGTTTTGGATCACGTAATGTGGCTAAAGCCTGACGAATACTGTCAGCATCCCGTGTAAACGTCCCAAAAGGCGTTTTATATTGGCTCGCACTTTTCGTATTAATACTTAAAAGCGCGAGTAAACGCTGCCCCGCCCTTTCAACCTCAGTACGAGAGGCATCAGTGCTCACTTCCAGTACAAAGAATGGGTTCGCACTCCATGCGATTAATGCTTTATTATCGCTCAATTGTAAATCAATCCAGAACCATGACCGAGTTTTTGCGCTTTGCCATCAACGGGCGCTAATTTCCAAAGCTCCCGGACTACGTGTTGAAGTTCCTCCATATTATTTTGCGCAAGTGCACTTCGTCCTTGATTCACTAATGTGGTTGCACGTTGTAAATCTATGCTCTCACTCACTTTTGAGGCTATCGCATTAAATTCACCTTCCCATGCAGATGGATTACGAAAGTAGGCAGCGGACCCTAATTGCGAAATTAAGCCGATCTGCCTTTCCACTTCATGTTCAAACTTAGACGTGATCGCTTGTTTACCCGCATGATAGGCTTTGGTTAACGTTGCCTTCTCGATTTCACTACCAAAGGCGGCAATCCAACTCAGCGCCCATTCAAATCTTTGATCCAGGCGCTGCATTAATTCTGGCCACGCTTTATCGGCTTCTAAGTCCGCTAATGCACCATCAAAATCAGTGATACCCCGACGAGCTTGCTCACCCGCATCCAAATCACCGCCATGAAATGCAATTGCATTACGACGAACATCTTCTAAACGCTGACGTAACTCCGATATTCGAGCAACATCTGCGGATGAACGATTCAGGAAGGAGGTTCGCAAAATACCGTCAACACGTGATTGCAACTTCGTTAATGCGGTATCAATTTCGCCAAGCGAGATTTGAGGCGTAACCAACAATGCCACTTGGTCAAAGACTTGGTTCGTTTTTACAATGCGGGCACTCGCACCCAATTGACCGCCACGATCCAGTTCCAGCGTCAGTTCAATTTCAGATGCAACGGGCAATGAAGCGTGCAGAGCCGCACTTGGAATTTCTAAGGTTCCCACTAAACGGCACAGATGTGCAAGAGAAAACTCCCCTTGAATAATAGGCACTTTTAATGCGTAGCCTTTATCCTCAGGGTGAACGGTTTCAGCGGTACGCAAAATAAATGTACGACGAATGGGTAGCGGCGCACCACGCTCAAAATAAGTTAAAACGCTATTATTAGCCAGCGCAACCGCAATGGTACGCGCTAAGGGTGGTTCACCAAGTGTGATGCCATGCGATATGGAAAAACTCGGTGGTTGCAATTGAATACTATCGCCATTCGTCAGTATCCCATACAGATTAAAAGTCGTACTCTGTCTCGGCAACAGACTCACCATCATTGAGAAAGTTCCACTTTCATCACATGGAGAGGGCTCACTTTGCCATTGCCCATCTGCACGCTCTAATCGAATATGGGTCACTGAGCTGACGTTATCTAATAGTTTTCCGACCACAAAGGGTGTGAGATCAGAAGTGACTGCAGGGAATTGCAGCCATACTTTGGGCGCAGTAGAATCGATTGGTTTATCCGACTTTATTTCGGGATGCCCATCTAAGCCAACAGTTCCTGCAAATAATGCAGCACCTTGAGCAACTAGCGTCATGGGATCAAGCCCTTCGCCGAACTCTACATTTAATACATCACGCACTCGGGTTCTAAGCAATGGCGTCACCGTCGGTCCACCGACCAAAACCAAACGCTTTAACCCACCTTCTCCAAGTCCATTAGCTGTCAACAATCGCTTACAAATTGCTATAGAACGGTCGATCAGTGGCAAAATAAGGCTTTCATACTCAGTGCGCGTCACCAACAAATCGACTTCAACATCTTCGCCATCCACCTCAAGGTTGGAGATAAAAATCGTTGTGTCGTTCGCACGCGTCAATTCAATCTTTGCTTCTTCAGCAGCAAAGCGTAAACGCCGCAACGCTAAGGCATGCTCGGCATTTGCTGGATCAATGACGACCCCATCTGTTGCTAATTTGCGCAATATTAAATCAGTCAGGGCACGATCAAAATCACGACCGCCCAGAAAATTATCGCCATCATGGCCAACAATGCGCAATAAACCTTCGCGCGTATCCAGTAAGGAAACGTCAAAAGTTCCACCACCCAAATCATAAACGAGCCATGGTCCATCAGCACTTTCTTGTGACCAACCTGCTGCAATCGCAGATGCCACAGGTTCTTGAATCAATTCAATGCGCTTAAAGCCTGCCATACGAGCAGCTTCTGAAGTCGCAGCAGTTTGATGCAGCTCAAAGAGAGCGGGAACAGAAATGACGGCATAATCAGGCGTTACGCCCGTTTGGTCTGCAATATCACTACGAATTGATTTTAAGATTTCTGCGGATAATTCTTCAGGTCGTCGTTCAAGTCCTGAAGCTGGGAACTCCAATACATTGCTGGTTCCCATGAGCCGTTTGAATTCGCTACGCGTATTTGCAGAATCACTATCAAGATAGCGTCGCGCTCTAGAACCAACCAAGACATTGCCACGCGCATCAATCCGCACGATACTCGGCGTCAACACATGACCATGCCCATTACGAATGACTGTCGTATCCGTTCCATCAAAAGTTGTAGCAACCGAATTCGTTGTCCCAAGGTCAATACCTACATATATCGACTTTCTATTCTTCTGCAACACGCTCTCCCCATTATTCACTTTATACTCAATTTATATATCTAATAGTTGGCTTTTCACCAAAAAACGCTCATTGCATTCAAATTGGATAGATGATGAAAAATAATTTTTAGCGATTTGTCCTCATCTTCTGATATCAGGTCAAACACTGTACCGACGTTGTTTGACTTATTAAAACAGAAGGAAGGATTCAAATAAACCCGTAGCGGCAAAAGACCCTTTATATTTTTTCTAACGAAAACATGAGTGATTTGTTCATAAAAAGAATATCGCGAAAGCCTTATTCGCTCCGATCACACAACTGCTGCTCGCCAAGTAATGAGGAGGATTTCCAAAATCAGTGTCTATGAGCTTCAGCCCATCACAGAATACCACTCCAATCCTAATCCCTAAAACTTGAATCAATCCGATCCAATTTCCTTAGCAACGCAGGCCACGCCAACGCACCGCCTGCCCCACGCGTCACCGCCGCCGCTTGCGCCATCGCACCATCAATAATTCGCTGATCAATTGGAATCAACTCACCCCCACCCGCCTGCGCGCGAACCTGGATCATGCACGCCGCTTCAAACAAATACATAAACAAAAACGCATCAGGAATCGTTTCCGCAAGCGTCAGCAAACCATGATTGCGCAGCATAAAGAAGTTCTTATCACCCAGATCTTTGACCAAGCGAGGTTTCTCATCATCACGTAACGCGACACCTTCATAGTTATGATAGGAAAGCGATGCGAGTACAAAAATCGACTGCTGAGATAAGGGCAATAAACCTTCTTTCTGTGCAGAGACCGCTACGCCGTTGATGCTATGCACATGCAAAACACACTTGGCATCTTCTCGCGCCGCATGAATCGCGCTGTGAATCGTGAAACCCGCAGGATTGATCTCATACGGACTATCCATGACTTTTTCGCCTGCCAGATTCACCTTGACCAGACTCGACGCGGTAATCTCATCAAATAACATGCCGTAAGGATTGATCAGGAAATGATGCTCAGGCCCCGGTACTCGCGCCGAGATATGAGTAAAAATCAGATCATCCCAATGAAAGTGCGCAACCAGTCGATAACACGCAGCTAGATTTACTCGCGCTTCCCATTCTGCTTCGCTGACCTGTGCGCGCACTGTATTTTCAGTATTCATTGCAAATATCCTTTGTCATGTTTTCAATCGTTTTAATGTGCTGTTCCGACTAATTTTACCAGTTCAATCAATCGGTTTGAGTAGCCCCATTCATTGTCATACCACGCATAGATTTTGACATGTGTGCCATTCACCACCATCGTGGACAACGCATCAATGATGGATGAACGCGGATCACTGAGATAATCAACCGATACCAACGGTCTTTCTTCATAACCCAAAATCCCTTGCAACGCACCATTCGCCGCATCTTTAAGAAGCTGATTAACTTCCGCTACTGTCGTTGCGCGTTCAACTTCGAACACGCAATCTGTCAGCGAAGCATTAGCAAGTGGCACACGGACGGAATGACCATTCAGGCGACCTTTGAGCTCAGGGAAAATCTCGGCGATGGCTTTGGCAGAACCCGTCGTACTCGGAATCAGACTGATTCCCGCAGCGCGCGCAAGGCGCAAATCATTATTGGCTTGGTCGAGAAGGCTTTGGGTATTAGTCAGATCATGGATGGTCGTCATCGAACCATGACGGATTTTGAGATGTTCGTGAATCACTTTCACGACTGGCGCAAGGCAATTGGTCGTACACGATGCAGCAGTTAAAACACGATGCTTGGCGGGGTCAAAGAGATGATCATTGACGCCAATCACCACATTTAACACGCCTTCATCTTGTACAGGTGCAGAAACAACCACACGTTTTACACCTTGATCCAAATAATGCTGCACTGCGGCGGCAGTTTTAATCCTGCCACTGGTTTCAATCACCACATCGCACGCTGACCAATCGGTATCTGCAATCGACTGATGGTGGGTCACTTGAATCCATTTCTCACCAATCACGATGTAGTCATCCTGACTACGCGCTTCATGTTTAAAACGGCCATGTACCGAGTCAAAATTCAGCAAATGTGCATGCGTCGCTGTACTACCCGAAGGATCATTGATGTGTACAAATTCTAAATCAGGACGATTCCATCCAGCACGTAACGCCAAACGCCCAATACGACCAAAGCCATTGATTCCTATTTTTATGGTCATCTTTCAATTCCTTCTTTCAGATGAACTCTTTAATGCTTTTGTTATTCATTTACAAAAGCACATTTCGTTTCTCACTGAACATGACACATCATTATCCTATCTTGATGAATGAGTCAATGAGATACCCATTGTGTAATTCACGGCGGTATTTTTCTAAATACTTTGATGACTTTAAGAATGATTAAGATATGCTAAAGCAACTTCATCATCGCACCGATCAAGTCATCACTCACCCAGAATAAGACTACAACTCGCTCATGAATATCCTGACACCTAATTTTGATGTGCCTTTTTATAGAAGAATTATTCTCACGATTTACTGTATCTGCTTCATCAGCCTCGGTAGTCAAGCTGCATATGCAACACGAGATGAAGATATCGATCGAGGATCAAGCGCGCTTCAAGCTCAAGTTCCTGACGTTCATGAAAAAATTCTAAAAGTTCCTTTGTATAGTTCACCGACGATACGACTTCAGGTCACCGTCTATACACCGGATACCACAGGTCCTTTTCCAATGGTTATTCTCAATCATGGAAACGCAGACGAACCGCCCAAAGATCAACCTCGATCCAGACTTTCATTTGCAAGTCTTTACTTCCTATCCAGAGGATATGCGGTCGTACAGCCCATGATGCGCGGTTACGCGGGCTCAGAAGGAAAACAAAACCTGAACGGATGTGATGTTGCCGCAGGAAATATGCACAACGCCGAAGATATTGCCAGTGTGATCTACTACATGGGCAAACAACCCTATATCGATGGTAGTCGTGTCATTGTGGCAGGTCAGAGTTTTGGTGGATTTAATTCTCTTGCGGTAGGAACGTTGAATATTCCTGCGGTCAAAGGAATCATCAACTTTAATGGTGGTTCAGGAATTAAAGAATGTTCCGATCAAGTCGATCGTATGGTGGATACTGCTGGATATTTTGCTGCACGGACCAAGCTCCCGTCGATTTGGTTTTATGGAAGTAATGATCGTTTAATTCCTGAATCCACTTGGCGCGCAGCTTATCATCGTTACACATTGCTGGGCGGTGATGCGCGCTTAGTCGCCATTGGTAACTTTAAAGATGATTCTCATAATTTTTTGGGACATATTGAAGGGATTTCGATTATTCAGACGCCATTAGATGACTTTTTTCATGAATTAGGACTACCTAATACGATTAAATATCCAGGATTTGTTCCTCCAATCATCACACCCACTCATTTTGCAGATCTGAATGATGTCAATGCCGTTCCTATCAGCCCAACGCTACGACCACAATATCAAAAATTTTTGACCGCACCATTGCCGCGTGCATTCTTGATTCTCAATGATGGCGGTATCAGCATGACGACGGGCGGAGTCAATCCATTAGCCAAAGCCTTGGAATCTTGTAAAAATGCACATATCGAATGCACTCCATACGCGATAGATCAAACCGTGGTCTGGAATAAAGGGAAACTAAAATCTACGCCGTTACCACCGCCTAGTCATTATGCGGATATCAATGATGTGGATGCGGTACCTGTGAGTCCTGAGGCACGTGAAGGATATCGCAAGTTCCTTTCACTACCACTTCCTCGTGCTTTTTTAATCAGCAAAAACTCAGTTTCTATTTCCAGTGGCGGTATCGATCCCCTTGCCAAAGGTTTACAAGCTTGCCAGCAACAACATATCGAGTGCTGGCCTTATGCGGTAGATAACCAAGTCGTTTGGGTCAAGCCGACGCTGACACCAACACCTCCACCAAGCAATTATGCAGATATTAAAGATCTCAATGCGGTTCCAATCATGGGAGATCAGGCTAAAGCAGCATATCAAGCCTTTTTGAGCATGCCTTTGCCACGTGTTTTTGTATTAACTAATCAGAGCGTTATCTATTCAGAGCATGGCGGGTTAGATCCTCTCGGTCACATACTTGATACCTGCCAACAAAGATCACAAGTCTGCATTCCTTACGCGGTCGATAATCAGGTGGTCTGGTCTCCAACCGCTGATTTTCTTAAACCCACTCACTTTGCGGACATCCGTGATTTTGAAGCTGTACCGTATATGAACACAGCAGGTCGCAAAAACTATCAAAAGTTCTTAACGCTCAATACACCGCGTGCTTTCGTGATTGCGCCTGATGGCACATCAACAATGGCATCAAACGGATCTAACTCTCTTCAAATTGCTTTATCTAAATGTCAAAGCAGTCATCACGGCTGCGCAGCGTATGCACTGGATAATGATGTAGTTTGGGATTCACATTGATTCAATTTATTTTTTAGATTATTCAATACAATAAAGACGTTTCAGGTTTTACTGTAAACGTCTTTATTTTAATTAAACCTTATTACTTCAAAATTACTTCAAATCACCGCGCATCTCGGCAACTTGTTGTTGCAGCTTCTCCATCGAAACCTCGCTCGGCGCAATTGGTGCAGCAACCACCAACTCCACACGATTCAAGATACCTCGCCGAAAAGGTCGGATCATTGCCGTACCGCCTTCAATCCGAGAGAAGAAACTCCCCCACAAACCACGCAATGCCATCGGAATCACAGGCACAGGTTCTCGTTGCAAAATCTCTAACATCCCACTGCGAAACGTATTGAAATCACCTGTTTTGGTCAGTGTTCCTTCAGGAAAAATCATCACCAGATCACCGTCACGTAAGGCTTGCGCCGCAGCATCAAACGCCTTCTCTTTCAGGGTTGGATCTTCTTTGGATGAAGCAATCGGAATCGCTCTCATCGTGCGAAAAAATCCACCTAATACTGGCGTTTTAAAAATCAGATGATCCATGATAAAGCGCGGAGGACGATGGATTTCAGTACCAATAATCAATGCATCGACATATGACACATGGTTACAGATCAATAGCGCAGGTCCAGTTTCAGGAATATGCTCTAGGCCTTCCGAACGCACGCGATAAATCGTATTGATCAACAACCACAGCACGAAACGCACCATAAACTGTGGAACAAGGGTAAAAATATAAATCGCCACCAAGGCATTCAGCACCGCGACGGCAAAGAAGAGTTGTAAAATCGTGAAATTCAATCGAAACAAAATGATCGCAAATACAGCGGATACCACGATAAAAATCGCATTCATGATATTGTTTGCGGCAATGACTCGCGCTCGCTCGCTCGGCTTTGCGTCAGCTTGCAACATCGCATAAAGCGGCACGATATAAAAACCACCAAACATGCCAATCAGCGCCAATGTTGCCAAAATCTTCCAACCTTGCGGATCATGCAGTAATTGCATTGCCGTCAAAGTCGTTCCTATTGCCACGCTCGGTGCTTTAATCCAAACCAATATCAACGCAAAAATGGTTAAACCAAACGCACCAAAAGGCACTAAGCCAATCTCAACCCGTCCACGCGATAACCTTTCACATAGCAAAGAACCGCAGCCAATCCCCACAGAAAACACGGCTAAAAGCAGCGTCGTTACACTTTCATCGCCATGCAGAATGGTTTGAGTGTACGCTGGAATCTGCGCCAGAATAATCGCACCATAAAACCAGAACCACGAGTTGCCCAAAATCGCCAGTCGTAAGGTACGTTGACCTTGTAACATCTGCCAATTGCGCGCAGTTTCTGTCAATAAATTCCAGTTGATTTTCAGATTTGCATCATCTGATGGAGACTTGGGAATCAAACGACTCAGTAAATACCCCATCACTGCACATGTAAACGTACCCAAAGCCACGAACATCGCCCCATGCACATGATCTGCCATGAGAAGACCGCCCAGCAATGTCCCGCCGAGAATCGCCACATACATTCCTGTTTCAACCAAACCATTACCACCTGTTAACTCGGTATCATTCAGGTGTTGAGGCATAAAGCTATATTTGACAGGGCCAATTAATGCCGCTTGGCATCCCAAACCAAACAACATCGCAAATAATAGCGGTACACTATGCCAATAAAAACCTGCAACACCCAAAGCCATCAAGCTAATTTCTAATAGTTTGATCCGCTGAATCAAGCCTGATTTTTCATACTTATCTGCAATCTGACCAGCCGTTGCAGACAATAAAATATACGGCGCAATAAAAATCGCACCAGCCAGATTGACCAAATCGCTTGAACCGAAACCCAGTAACTTCGCACCCTGAAATGCCACCAATATCACTAAAGCATTTTTATAAATATTGTCATTGAACGCGCCCAAAAACATCGTCCAGAAAAATGGCGCAAAGCGTCGTTGTTTCAATAGCCTGAATTGATTCGGAGAACTCATTGCATTCCTTGCAGACGTGAAAATGATGATTTTTATAAAAATAGAGCAATATGACTGAATATTATTAGTATTATCCTGTATTTTCAAATCTCCTCTCGAGAAATATATGTCGAGCCTCTTTCTCTAAAGAGGGATTTAGGGAGATTTGATGGTCTCTGATCAATCTAGTTCATGAGAAATGTAGATGCCTTTATAGCTAAAAAGGCAAATAATTATACAAATGCATAGTACATTGAGCGGAGTCGAAATGTACGGTATCTGATCCCGTCACTTCGACTCCGCTCAGTGGACTCTGTTTCTTTATTTATTGGAATAGCTATAACATCCCAAAAGACAACCTTAAAACAAAAAACTGACAGGCATCTGTGGTTACCTGTCAGTTAAATTAACTTGCATAAGTTGCCGTTGTATTAGCAACTAATGCCCTCCGCCTGCACCTGAAGCAAACGGCGGCTTAGTCAGCCAAATCACACCGATCAAACAGATAAACAGTACTGAACAAAGCCAGAAAATATCGCGTGTTGCCATCATCAAACTCTGCTGAGTAATCAGATTTTGAACCTGCGCATAAGCGGTATCGGTCGACATACCAATCGACCTCAACTTATCCATATATTCCGTGAATTGTTGATTCATCGGCGAAATATATTCACCAAGACGAATCTGATGTTCCTCAGAACGATGCGACAAAATCATCACCACCAGCGCGGTTCCAAAACTTCCTGAAATGGTACGAAAGAAATTTGCCAACCCTGATGCTGCTGCCATTTTATCTGGGGTAATTCCTGAAATAATGATGGTATTGATCGGCACAAAGAAACACGCAATTGCAAAACCTTGAATCATCCGAGGTGGAATCAGATGGCTCAGTGAAGTATCCAAATTAAATTTGGAAAACCAATACGCTGTGCCGCCAAAGATAATAAAAGACGCTGTCGCCACCATCCGCAAATCTAGGCGATTAATGTTTTTGCCCACCACAGGTGAAAACAGTAGCGCAAAGATTCCCACAGGTGCAGTTGCGATACCCGCCCATGTTGGCGTGTAGTTCATCACGGTCTGTAACCATAAAGGAAACATCACATTCAAACCAAAGAACGCCATAAAGCCGAACGACAACGCCAGAACGCCATAACGGAAATTGCGATGCTTCAATAGTGTTAGATCCACAATCGGATGCTTATCTGTCAACTCCCACGCCACAAAAAACGCTAACGCAGTAATCGAGGTCACACAAAGTGCAACGATGATATTAGAGCTAAACCAGTCTAAATCATTACCATTGTCGAGCATCAATTGCAGGCTGCCCACACCGAGGACAAGTAAAATAATACCAACAATATCAATGGGTAATTTTTGAGTCGGTGTTTCTCTTTTTCTCAAGAAGGTATAGGTAATAAATGCTGCAAGCAGACCAATCGGCACATTGATATAGAAAATCCAAGGCCAAGTGAGATTGTCAGTGATATAACCACCAAGTAATGGTCCAAAGATCGGTGCAACCACAACCGTCATTGCCCAAATCGCCATCGCAATCCCACGACGATGCGGTGGATAGTTCGCCAACAGCAAAGTCTGTGACAAAGGAACCATTGGTCCAGAAACCAGACCTTGCAGGAATCGGAAACTCACCAGCATCGGTAAGCTATTTGCCAAACCACAGAGCGCCGAAGTCAAGGTAAATAAAATAATCGAAACCAAGAAAACGCGAACTTGCCCAAAACGATTAGCAATCCATCCTGTCAGCGGCACAGCAATCGCCGCCGCCAGACCATAGGACGATACAACCCATGTCCCCTGATTCGGGCTTGTCGCCAAATTCCCCGCAATCGTAGGTACGGAGACATTGGCAATTGCCGTATCCAACACTTCCATAAAGGTCGCGACAGCCATAGCAATGGTGAGAATGATCAGTGACATTCCCTTGAAATACTGTGGCTCAGGCTGAGGTTGCGCTGCCGCCGCAGGGGTACTCATGGTGTATTTCCTGCATTTGCAGTGGTATCGCTACCTGCTTCACGGGCAATGATACTGTCCGCTTTGGCTTGGGCATTTTTTAACTGAGCATCAAATACAGGCGTCGCCATCGGTGCATTCGCAATCGGAAGCGCGCTCAATACAGAACCTTGACGATCATGCGTATCAATCTTGACCGTAGTAGACATGCCGATCCGCAATGGATTTTTAGTCAAATCACTGGCATCAATTGCAATGCGCACTGGAATACGCTGAACAACTTTGATCCAGTTCCCCACCGCGTTCTGCGGAGGTAATAACGAGAATGCACCACCTGTACCTGCTGCAATGCCAACGACTTTGCCGTGATATTCAACATGACCACCATAAATATCTGCAGTTACGGTTGCAGGCTGACCAATGCGGACATTCTGTAGCTGCATTTCTTTCAGGTTGGCATCGACCCACAGCGCATTAAGTGGAACGATTGCCATGAGATTATTGCCAGGGGTCACACGCTGACCAATTTGCACTGAACGGCGAGCAACATAGCCATCGATTGGCGATGGAATCACATTACGCTGCTGTGCAAGATAAGCCTGAGTAAACTCAGCACGCGCTTGTAGCACTGCTGGATGTTGACGCAACGTTGTTCCCTCAACCGAAGCCTGAGAGGATTCCAGTTGTTTTTGTGCAACGGTCAACGCATCTTTTGCAGTCGCAACTGCTGCACGCGCATGGGCTAAATCTTCCGCAGTAATTGCATCCGAACCGACCAATTGCTGACGACGATTCAAGTCATCAGTCGCGCGATTGAGTTCAGTTTGGCGCTGAGCAACGACAGCACTGGCTTCATCAGTCGAGCGATATTGCTGACGGATTTGGCGCACGGTTTGTGCCAGTTTTGCTTCAGCATTTGCCAACGCCACTGTACTGTCTGAACCTTCCAGTGTAATGAGCGACTGACCAGCTTTGACAGGCTGGGTATCATCCGCGCCAAGTGCGACAACGGTTCCACTGACTTGCGAGTTGATATAGACCAGATTGCCATTCACATACGCATCGTCCGTTTCTTCATGGAACTGGGCGTATAAAAAGTAATACAGCGCATACAACACAGCGATCAGAATAAAAATGGTCGCCATGACCAAGAGAACGCGTTTACGGTTGCCATTTGGCTGGGCAGATGAATCAATTGCAGTATCGGTATTTTGTTGTTCAGCCATGATGTACTCCAGAATTTGGGTCGAGCTTTTGCTGATTGAGCTTTTGCCAATTAAGCTTTTGCTAATATAGTTGGCTTATTAAATAGATGAATGACTTGGATTAATTGCAACCTTTGCAGAATCTGATGGTTGAGGTTTAGCCCCATCGTCATAGCCGCCGCCAAGCGCCTTAATCAAATCAATATGTGCCTGCAAAGCACGCCCTTGTCGTGCGATTTCCTGATCCTGCAGATTGGATTTCAATAATTTAGCGGTGGCTAAGGCACTGCCATCCTGCAAACCCGCTTTGACCAGTTTTTGTGTATTTTCCAGAGCATATTGACGCGCTTGAATCTGACGTTGCAGTGGCTCAAACTCATTATTTGCGCTTTGTACACGCAGTTCTGCATCGTTAATTTCAGTGACAGCGTTCTGCACGGACTGATTGTATTGAGCGACCGCAAGCGCAACTTCGGCACGGTTGCTGTCTAGATTTGCATGCAGACGACCTGAATCAAACAGCGGTAAATGGATTGCAGGCATGATGCCTGTTTGCTCACTGGTCGAAGAAAACAAACGTCCCATCGACAGACTCGACAGCCCCGCAGATGCCGATAAATTAATATCAGGATAAAACGCTGCCCGCGCCGATTCGACATCTGTCAATGACGCCTGCACACGATCACGCGCCGCAGCGGTATCCGCACGACGTGCGATCAGATCAAGTGACAACGTGCTCGGTAACTCGCCATTTAACTGCGGCAATGGCTGTGCCTGTAATGCAGGGAAATCAGAACCGCTCGCAACCAACGATTTAAGCTGATAGAGAACTTGATCACGCTGAGATTTAAGCTGAACCAAAGTCTGTTCAGGCAATGCTGCATTAGCACGTAGCGGCGCAACATTATTGTCTGATGAGAGACCTGCTTTCATACGTTTAATTTCGATATCCAGCAGATGACGCTGCTCACTCGCAATTTGCTCTTGAATGGCAATGCGCTGATTGAAGACTTGCCATTGATAATAGGTACTGGCCACGCTGGCAGATAATGTTGCCGCTGCGCCAGCCGCATCCGCACGACTCGCGGTTTCCCGACCTAAAGCCGCTTGCAGAGCTTTACGGTTATGACCCCAGAAATCGAAGTCATAGGAAAAATTCAACGACAGCTCACCATCGTAATAGCTCTTGCCACCAATCGGCGGTGGATAAAAACTATTGGAACTGTATTTATTCCGACTCAATGAACCATTGGCATCCAGTTTCATGCCACGATTCGCCGCAGCACTATCCGTGACCGCTTGCGCTTGCAGCACACGCGCCTGTGCAACTTCAATGCTCGGTGAATCTTTCAGTGCTTGTCCAATCAACTGATTCAACTGCGCATCATGGAGATCTTGCCACCATGCTGCTGCAGGCCATTGGCCAGTCGTAGGCGTCACAAAATCATTGTTCTGTGCTGCACGCAACTTTGGTGCAGAATCAGCATGCGGCAAAGACGCACAACCTGTCACCAGCATGACTGCCAGAGCGATCGGTGTCAGGAAAATATGTTGAGTACGGAGCGGAGTATTCATGATGTCGCCACCTTTTTTATATCGCCAACATCGCAATATAGGAATGAAACAATATGGATGAAACGGTGATATTTTTTGACTTAAGCTTGCATAATTCGGCCTTGGAATCCCAACAGATACGTTAGGACTCAGCAGATTTAGACATCGACTCAATCACATTGACCAACTTTAATAATGATTTCTCGAGAGATTCACGTTCATCATCACTGAACACACTAAAAATCTTACGATTCTTCTCGCGAATCTTCGGCATAACGTCTTTCAGTAAATCCAGACCTTTTTCGGTCAATGACAAATCGATACGACGACGATCCACAGGACTGGTCACGCGCTGCAATAACCCTTGAGCAACAAGGTCATCGCAAATGCGTGTCATATTCGCGCGGGTTTCTCCCGTGCATAACGACAGGTCGGAAGGATTAGCCGTATGATCAGTTGAACTGTTGATCATGGTCATGGCGATATACGCAGGAGCAGTTAGACCGAAGTCTTCCAGCCCTTTGTTTAATAACTCTTGCATGAGCCAAGCGTTATATTTAATCAACAGATTAATCTGTATCGTGCCTAGACCCTGAGTTTGACCCAACACCATCTGGTGGGATCGTTCAACCCGCGCGCGGACTTCGCTGTATTTGAGACGTTTTGATTTGTTCATTTAGAAATAGTACCAAATGTAACTATTAAGTCAAAAACTATTTTCCGATTTATCGGATTTCTGCGCGACTCTCCAGTCACCGTCGGATGTCAGATTGGGTGCGGTTACCTACAGCATCTATACTGTAAGTCATGGTATAGATCATGGCTCGAGGGCTGTTGTCTGTCATTTCGTCCTGAACAAGACGGGGCAGGTTGTCGTATTATCAGACAGTGTGTTTGTTGAGGCCTATTATTTTGGCTTAATAAGCTCCCATTCAGACCAATTAGGTCTCTTTTGATTTTTTATTACATCAAGATCAAATAATATAGACGCAAGATGATCTATGATCTCATTCTTTTTTACTGATTCTAAAGATGGGAAAAATAAACCACAGATAACACTATAAAATATTAGTTCAGCAAATGAACAATACCTTTCTACAGAATTATCTGCACTAGGAGTACAAATTAAAGCCTCCCATTCACCATCTTTAGTTACTTGATCTGGGATAACCCAAATAAGTTGTCCAACATTAAAATATCCAATAACTAATGAATTACTAAAATAATCTTTCCATTTAGGCTCGTAGCAATATGCCCATTGACCTGCGCCAAATTCCCTATATTGGTAGTATTTTTCAAAGTCGAATTTATAATATTGCCAGTCTTTTGTATTTCCAGACCGTATACCTTCGACCAAGGAATTCTTAAAATATTTAGCATGTATTTTATTTAAATTTTTGATTGTCTCTAATTTACTTAATTGGAAAAATTTATTTAAATTTTTAGTTCTATCTAATTGATCCATTAATGCGCATAGAATTCGATCACTCCCAGAATAGTAAAAATCCATTATGGATTTTGTGAATTTTCCATTTTCACTTAGCTCGACTACTTCGAAATTTAGAATAATAGACTCTAAACACAACAACTGTTTTTCTGAAAAATTTTTATCATATTCACTCTTTTGCAATTGAATAATATCTTTTTTCATATAAATGATTTCATGCCACAGCTTAAGCCAGCTATTAACACTACCAATATATCCAGAACTCATTGTAATAAGTGGTGTAGTCATCTAATTTTTTCCTAAAATCTAAAATCCAATTCTTCCATTTCTAGCAAACGTAGGATGGGTTTCTGCCCATCATTCGATCACAATGATTATTTATCTGTTTTTATAGTAGTTTAGCCCGAAGAATGGAGTGTATCAAATGCATTTGATGGGCTAAAGCCCATCCTACCATAGGCTTATCATGCCATTTGACGATTCAACAAATCAGACATCAAAAAGCCCCCCAGCAGGAGGCTGATGATCTCAATTCTCTTACTTAAACCTTGCCCTTCTTCACATTCATTGTGATTTCAGCAGAAAAAACGATGTCATTATTGGTATCTGAAAGCATAACAGGAACAATGATTTCACCTTCTTGACTCCAGTCAATGTGCGAGCCATCCGCCACTGCAATCAAATCCGTCTTTGCTTTCTTCAAATATTTGACCGTCATACCTGATGGAATCCAGCGTGAACCTTTCGGCACAGAGACATCGGTCATCAAGCCACCCGCCAGTTCAGCCATATTACACATCGCAATTGCATGAACAGTTTTCAAATGATTTTCCACACTACGACGTTTGCGTAATTTGACGCGGACATATGCTGGTTTTACTTCCTCAATCAATGGATGAATGCTACTGAAATAAGGCGCTTTCAAACACACTGCACGCGTGAATAACATTGTTCCGCCTGGCAAGCCTTTTAGCTTATTAAACATCTCGATAACTTGCATAAAATTCACCTAAATGGTCGATTTTCTAAGATAGAAACATTACAATATTAGAATATTATTCTAGAATATAGTTCTAACGATGACCAATCAGTCAATAACACAGCTCGCCAGTTCAAAACAACGCAATACGCGGCAACTTGAGATCCTCAAAGCAGCGCTGAATTGCTTTATTCATCATGGTATTGAAGCAACAACGATCGAGATGATTCGTGAACAGTCTGGCGCAAGTGTCGGTAGTATTTATCATCACTTTGGCAACAAAGAAAAAATTGCCGCAGCACTCTACAAAGAAGGATTAAGACAATTCAGCCTTCAATTAAAGTTGTCATTAAAAGAAGTGACCACCATCGAAGATGCGATTCGCAGCATCATTCAAACCAATATTGAGTGGATCATTGCCAATCCTGATTGGGCACGTTTTGTTTTTCGGCATCGTCACGTCCTGAAAGATACCGAGCAAGAACTTCTCTTTCGCGAAGAAACCGCACTGACTCATCGTGCACTTTTTACACAATTAGAAGCATTGCCTGATTTCAAACGTCTACGAGTTTTACCTGAATCCATGTATTTACCCGTACTCATTGGGCCTGTACACACCTACGCTCGGCAATGGTTAGATGGTCTCACGCCATTAGCACTGAATGAACTGACTGAGGACTTTATTCGTATCGCGCTTAAGAGCTTGCTGGATTAAAGCGCATCTTTAAATAGTCTCTTTCTCACAAATGACAATGATCAATGTCAAAAACTAGCATTAATTCACTATTTCTGCATTTTTGGTCAAAAATGCAATATACAAGTCCTAAACTCTCCTGTACAAAACGCAAACGTTCGATCTATTTCTCGTATTCACAGATCACAAGCCTTTTTTATAAAAGAGAATCATACAGATGAAGCCAGGACAACGCAGTCGTACAGCTGAAGGTGCCGCAGCATTGCGCGCAAGTCATACGATCTATGCAGAAAATCCACTATTTTCTGATCCTTATGCCATTAAGCTCACCAGCTCTGGCTGGCGTAGAATTTTAAAAAGCAAAAAATGGCATCATTTTCTTTTGCCACGCGCATTTAGTCCGATTGGTTTACTGATTGGGCAAGTTATTGGTCGCTCACGCTATGCGGAAGATAAACTTGCCGATGCGATCGCACAGGGTGTCCACCAATATGTGATTGTTGGGGCAGGATTAGATTCATTTTCGTTGCGCCAGAATCCAGACGACACATCACTGAAAATCTTTGAAGTGGATCATCCTGATACACAAGATGCTAAAAAACAGCATCTTGCACTCATGGGTAATATTCCAAGTAATGTTGAATTTGTTGCGATTAACTTTGAACAAGAATCCTTATTTGAAGCACTCGTTCGTAGCAGTTTTAGGCGAGATCAAGCTGCATTCTTTTCATGGCTCGGTACGACACATTATCTGCAACCTGAAACCACATTAAATACATTGCGCGCAATTGCCAAGGTTGCAGCTTCTGGTAGCGAAGTCGTGTTTGATTATTCCATTCCTTATCATCAGCTTGCTGGCGCTGAGCGTTTAGGTAGCTTCGCGTTGTCGCGTTTTACACGTTATATGAGCGAACCGCTGATTGGACAATTTGTCCCTGAAGAGCTGCATGCTGCACTAAACGACATTGGTTTTGATGTCCTCGAAGACCTGTCGGGTGATGCGCAGAACGAGCGTTACTTTGATCAGCGCAGTGATTATCTGACGACAACTTCTGCGACGCATTTGATTCATATTAGATTGCGTTAGCAGCGCGCCATGGATAGCGGTCTGTTGAGGTTTGATTTTTACGATAAAAACACCCAATCAAATCTCAACACCCTCCTGCAAACTCCGCATCATAAAAGCGCACTCTCAAGCTCATAAAATATGTGAGATCGTGCTCATTTCAAACAATAAGTCAAATTACTACAACAAATAGTCAAGATTAAATCACTAAAAATCATTACATTCAGACGACTTTGATTAAAGATTAACCGCTTACAACTATGACTCAGTGGATAGGTTGGAAGTGAATCATCTTTGCCGAGCAATGTGACTTTTGATTAATAACACATCAACCAAAAGAGGATCACGGAAATGACACGTTCATTTATTTTTCTTCGATATATCCTAAAAAGCACGGTGATTTGTTTGACGATATTGTTTGCTCATCATGCATCAGCAGCTTCAAATATCCCTTTAGTAGACAATCAACCGACAGCTACGGATAGCTGTGATTTTAGCAATAGCAATACAACAGAAAGTGCTGATGGAACCATGCTAGGTGTACGACAGTACGGATGTTCTTCCAATGCGCATTATGTCGTCTTTACCGTCACTATTCCAAAAGCATGTAAGACCGTGTCTTGCGGACTGATTTTAGATATCCACGGTGCAACAATGAATGCAGCCGAGGAAAATGCAGGGACTAAGTTACAATATTACGGCTGGAAAGCTCCTCAGTACGGTGCAAGTACACCATACATTGTCATTCAGCCAAATCTTACCAATTTATTCGATACACAAAATGACACACTCGACCCATTATCAGTGATGGGCGGTGCTTATAACAACGAGCTTCCTATCATTAGTCAGTTCGTCAACAATGTCATTCAAGCCCTTCATGTTGACAACAAACGCATTCACGTTCATGGGTTCTCACGTGGTGCACAAACTGCAAATGTTTTCTACTGCAATAATAGTAGCTTATATGCGAGCTATGCGATGACAGGCGGTGAGGCGACTTGTGCAATCACTCGACCACTCATGATGACGAATGGATTGACTGATCCTAATGTGACCCTTGCAGCAGCAGTAACCGCAGCATTTGCAGCAAATCCACAAACGGTAACGAGTGTTGTTGCTGAAGATCCATCATGGCAAACACCAAACCTCACTTATACCTCCTCGGGTTGGGTTCCAGTAGGCAAACAATCACATAAACGCTATACCCAAGGGTCTCTGATTCTAGAAAATGTAAAGCATAGTGGCGCAAGCTACCCTCTCGCTGGGCATTGCCTACCCGTGACGACACCTCCTGGATGGTTAGTCTGTCAGGACACTTTCAATTTGGGTGAGAACTTAATTAACTTCTTCATTCAAAACCCAAAGCGTTAATCATCAGATCAACACAGAATGGTTGATATTGAGCGTTTTACAAGTTGATGCTCTTTTGTGCAAAAACGTAAAACCTCATATCAACCTTCTCTGATATCAGCTCATTGACATCCACATAGGAGAAAGTATTTGAATATCATTATTATTGGTGCAGGAAGTATTGGTGGCGCTATTGCAAGTCAAATGATTGAAACTGGACACGATGTCAAAATTGTTGCACGCAATAAGCGCTTCATTCAATTACAGCGTCAAGGTATGCTCTTTAAAAAGATTCTAGTAAATCCATTCGCAGAAGTAAAAACACGCCATTTAAAAGTGGATGTCATTCCCGAGTTATTACCTGATATACCCGCTGACATTATTATTCTCACTGTCCAGCGACAACATCTGGACGCTTTACTCCCTTCTTTAGAGGCTCATCCTTGCCCCAGAATAGTATGCATGTTTAATTATGCGGGTGACTTTACAGATTTACGTCAAAGGTTTGGCGAACGTTTATTTTGGGCATTCCCAGCTATGCTCGCTGGATTCGATGCTGATACAGGTATTTCCCATCATTTCATCTTACCGCGCGTATTAAGTTTCCTTCAAATCACAACCATCGGTAGTATTCAACCTGGAGCATCTCGCCAGACCACTGCTTCTAAACAAATATTAGTCGATTTGTTTAACCAAGCAGGCATTCCTTCAAAAGGCGTCGATCAAATGGAGGCGTGGTTAAAAACGCATAGCGCGTTAATGCTCCCCCTTATCGCTTATGGCGTACACAAACTCAAGATGAACCAATCTTTCACGCTAAGTTGGTCGGATAGCAACATCATTGCAAGTGCAATAGGTGAATGTTTTCAATTACTTCATCAAAACAACATCACACTTACTCCATTTAATTTACAGTTATTAGATATGTTCGTTCCCAAAACATTGATGCAATTAAGTTTGTTTATATTGTTTCGATTTAAGATCGTACATGCCATGCTGGAAGGTCACGCCGACCATGCGAGTGGGGAAGTCGTTCAGCTTTATAGTGATTTTAGTCGTCTCGCTGATCAAAATAACATTTCATTGGATATGCTCAAACAACTGTGTGATGCTAATGCTATTTTGGAATATAAAACCACCTGATTTCAAAGAAGCTGTTAATCAAAAAAGCGACTTGGCGACACACCAAACTGCCGCTTAAACATCGTTGCAAATGCACTTGGGCTGTTGTATCCCAGTCCAAGGGCAACACTGAGCACCTTCTCCCCTTGTGCCAATCTTTCCAGTGCGGTCAATAATCTCGCTTGCTGTCGCCATTGTCCAAAGGTCATGCCTGTTTCTTTTAAGAACAAGCGATGAATCGTTTTTGGCGTGATGTTCAATCGTTCTGCCCATCGTTCAACCGTTGTACTGTCTTCTGGATTTTGACTCAATGTCTGAGTAATTTGCACCAAACGCGAATCTTGAGGATTCGGAAGTTGCAAGGAAAATGGCTGAACACTTTTAATTTCATCCAGCAATAACTGCATTAAGTGTCCATCTCGTGTATCTGCACGATATGGATGCTCGACATCTATCGCAGCAAGCAGTAATTCACGTAATAACGCCGTCACACCAACGACACGACAGGACGTCAACAAATCAGGCGCTGCATCTGGTCGAATGTACGCAGTACGCATGTGTACTTCACCGATCATTCGTACCCAATGCTCAATATGTGCAGGCATCCAGATTGCACGCGAAGGCGGCACAATCCATTGTCCTTGATCTGTTCCGACCAACATCACGCCGCGTACCGCATAAATGAGCTGGGCATGTGGATGTGAATGTCGACCCGTCGTATGACCATGTGCATAGTTCTTCGCCAATGCCGTAACTGGCATGTCACGCTGATCAAACTGAGTGTAGTGCAAGCATTCATGGCTTGTTTTTTGTCTCGATTGAGACATCGGATGACTCCATGATTGATCGGGATTTCCAACAAATACAAACAATGTCACTTTTGCAATATATATTGCCATATTCTCGCAGGAATGTCGTTTTATTACGGCGTATGATCTATGCATGAAATCAATGCCTGTTGCATTGATCTTATATATCGATATTTTGTCATTCACTGACAGACGAGGTTGTTATGGAATCAGTAGACACGGCACCAATCACGCCACCAGCAAATACCAAAAGTGAGACAACACGCTTTCGTGTGCTCGGTGCGATTAGTTTTAGTCATTTTATCAATGATATGCTGCAATCTCTGCTGCTCGCCATTTACCCAATCCTCAAAGGCGGATTCAACTTAAGTTTTGCACAGATTGGTTTAGTGACATTTACCTATCAAGTCACCGCATCGTTATTGCAGCCGATTGTCGGCTCATATACGGACAAGCATCCAAAGCCGTACTC
Organism: Gammaproteobacteria bacterium; assembly: GCA_028868515.1. GTDB lineage: Bacteria > Pseudomonadota > Gammaproteobacteria > Pseudomonadales > Moraxellaceae > Aquirhabdus. The sequence continues at coordinate 49,391 of JAGWUI010000013.1, read as the reverse complement.
TTTGGTCTTTGGCATGACTTCCACGATGACGGGAATCATTCTGCTCGCCTTCGCCCAGAATTACGCCATGTTGTTAGTTGCGGCGTTATTTATGGGTACAGGTTCGTCGATTTTTCATCCTGAATCTTCTCGCGTCGCACGTCTTGCTTCAGGCGGAAAACATGGCCTAGCTCAATCCATCTTCCAAGTTGGCGGCAATGTCGGTAGTGCAATCGGCCCTTTGCTTGCTGCGATTTTTATTGTTCCACATGGACAAAGTAGTACCGCATGGTTTGCCCTTGCTGCACTCACGGGCATCACTGTACTTTGGAAAATCGGTGGCTGGTATAAAGACCAACAGCGCATGATTGCAGCAAAACCTAAAGTACCTGCACAGCCAAATGCGCTATCCCAGCGCCAAGTTATGATGGCGATGACGGTACTCATGTTCTTGGTTTTTTCCAAATACTTCTATTTGACCAGTCTGACCAGCTATTACACGTTCTACTTGATGGATAAATTTCACTTATCCATTCAGTCGGCGCAGGTGTATTTATTCATCTTCTTAGGCGCGGTCGCTGCGGGAACCATCTTGGGTGGCCCAATAGGTGATCGTATCGGTCGCAAACAGGTCATCTGGTTTTCGATTTTAGGAATTGCGCCATTCACCCTTGCACTACCTTATGTCGATCTGATGTGGACGAGTATTTTAAGCGTGATGATTGGCTTTACATTAGCATCGGCCTTCCCTGCGATTGTGGTATTTGCACAGGAAGTCATGCCGAATAAAGTCGGTATGGTTTCTGGCTTATTCTTTGGCTTTGCCTTCGGCATGGGTGGGATTGGTGCTGCGGTACTAGGGCAATTTGCAGATCTGTATGGAATTGGCTATGTTTATCATGTTTGTGCATTCTTGCCATTGCTCGGACTGTTAGCGATCTTCTTGCCAAATATGCACAAGGCGAGCGAAAAAGTTTAATCACTCTGAAGTGAATCTGTATATTGTGATCCTTGTCGAAGTGTTATCGTGATGCAAATCCAGCTTCGACAAGCATCACTTATTCATATCGAAATCAAGATCATCAATAATGACTATTCTTAAAGATTTTTCCCTTTCTACCTTCGTAGCAGGTTTCGTCACCGTCTTAGTCGGCTTTACCAGTTCAGGCGTTTTGATCTTTCAAGCGGCACAATCTCTCGGCGCATCGCCAGCAGAAATCGCTTCATGGATTTGGGCGCTGGGCTTGGGTATGGGTTTGACCACACTGGGGTTATCACTGTATTACCGTATGCCGATCGTCACAGCATGGTCTACACCTGGGGCAGCACTTTTGATCGGCAGTAGTACTGGCTTATCATTGGCTGAAGCTGTGGGCGGATTTATTATTTCAGCAGGGCTCATTACACTGACTGGATTCTCTGGGGTGTTTGAGCGCGCCATGCGCAAAATTCCAATTTCCCTTGCCTCGGCTATGCTCGCAGGTGTACTTCTCAAATTCGGCATGAATGTCTTCGTCGCCATGCAAACCCAACTGGCGATGGTTTTAGGCATGTTCATACTGTACTTAGTCATGCGGCGTCTTTCGCCACGTTATGCCGTGATTGTCACACTGGTGTTTGGTATTACTTACGCAGCGATCTCTCAGCAATTGACCTTTAATCTCATGCAATTTCAATTCGCAAAACCACTCTGGACTACACCAGTCTTTAGTACTAATTCACTTGCGATTGCGATTCCATTATTTATTGTCACGATGGCATCACAAAACATTCCTGGCGTTTCAGTCCTCCGAGGCTCTGGCTACAACGTGCCACTCTCCCCTGTGATTGGTTGGATTGGAACAGCAAATGCAGCACTCGCGCCATTTGGCGGCTATGCCTTAAATTTGGCAGCGATCACTGCGGCAATTTGTACAGGACGTGAAGCGCATGAAAATCCGAAAAAACGTTATACCGCAGCCATCACCGCAGGATTCTTTTATTGTCTGATCGGCATATTTGGCGCGACGATCACTTCATTATTTTTAGCATTTCCAAAAGAGCTCATACTGGCAATCGCAGGGTTGGCGCTGTTTGGCACAATTGGCAATGGTTTAGCAACTGCGCTTTCTCAAGAATCCGAGCGTGAAGCTGCGCTGATCACCTTCTTAGTCACAGCTTCGAACGTCACACTTTTTGGATTAGGTGCTGCATTTTGGGGATTGATGGCGGGATTGTCAGCACTCGCCATCAGACATATACGCAAAGCTTCAATCGTATAGATAAATGATTCATAGCGAACATCATTAATCGTTCAGCTCATGCTGCATGATCAATACTCATCACTCTTTTGGAGTAACCTTGATCAATGATGCCCCAGCCTGAAAATGAGAAAGTAATGCCTCATACAACACCATACATGCTGCCATTAACTCATCCACAGATTCTTTAAATCCACTGATCGCCCAGCGCGTCGATAGATGAGATACATAACCCGTCAAACCCGTTGAAATTAAAGAAATCATTGCCATGTTTTCTTGGGCTTGTGGAATCATTAAGGTAATAAAAGATTGAGTCATCAAATCAAAACGTTTGACCGCCTTATGAATGCTCTTTCCGCCATTTTCATGAACCAAAATCGCGTCAATAAATAAAATTCTCGTAACGCGTTGATCATCACTTAAGCGCTGAAAAAATGCCGTCAATCCTAGTTGAACCATTTGTTTTGGATCAGGCGCACCCTGCATTACCGCAGTCATGATATGCTGTTGTAAATCCTCAACTAAACGCATATAAATCGCATCAAACAGCGCACCACTATTTTTAAAAGATTCATAAAAATAGCGCTCTGTCAGCTTCGCTTCGACACACACATCACGCACAGTGACTGAAAAAAAACCTAAAGTGCCGTAGGCCTGTAAACCCGCTTCCATCAACCGCTCGCGGCGCTCTGCCTGACGAACCTCCAAGCTCATCCCTTTAAAGCTACGGCGCTTAACACCAGAAGGCTTCGCATCAATTGGCGTTTCATTTGCAGTCAAATCATTTTCGTCAATCATTTGACTTTCAGGCACTACATTTTCCACTTCACTTCCCATAGTTCAACCCTTTATCTTTATCGACAAAACGCGCTATCGCTGCTGCCGAATATTATCTATGCTTAAGTCATTGTATCACGCAAAAATTATCACTAGAGCGTGTTGATGTGCGGTCTTTGTGATGAAAAGTCGTATAAGCAATCTTAATTTCCAAAAAAACAAAATTTGAGCATAAATGCCAATATGAGCTAGATATTAATATTGACAATACATATTGTCAAAACTATAGTAACGGCTGAGCTACTCTCCCCATAAGTCTCCCAAAGATGTTCCACGAGGAATTAAACAATGAAAGTTTTAAAAGGCAAAGTTGCTGCAATCACTGGTGCGGGTTCGGGTATTGGTCAGCAATTGGCAGTTTTATTGGCTAAAGAAGGCTGCAACCTTGCACTTTCGGACGTCAACGAAAAAGGCTTAGCGACAACAGTTGATCTCGTAAAATCTTCTAATGTCAAAGTCACCACCCAAAAAGTTGATGTTTCTAAACTGGAACAAGTTGCAGCTTGGGCAAAAGACGCTGAGAAAGAACACGGCAAAGTCAACATCATCATCAACAACGCTGGCGTTGCGATGGGCAGCACCGTTGAAGGCATGAGCTATGCTGATCTCGAATGGATGATGGGCATCAACTTCTGGGGTGTGGTTTACGGCACTAAAGAATTCTTGCCATTGCTGAAGAAAGCAGGCGAAGGCCACATTGTCAATATTTCGAGTCTGTTCGGTCTCACTTCACAGCCAACACAAAGCGCTTATAACGCAAGTAAATTTGCGGTTCGTGGCTTCACTGAATCACTCCGCCAAGAACTCGATATGCAAAAATGCGGCGTGAGCTCAACTTGCGTTCACCCAGGCGGTATCCGCACCAATATCGCAAAAGCCGCACGCATGAGCGACAGCGTTAGCTCACTCGGTATGAGTGCAGAAAAAAGCATTGCTGAGTTCGACAAATTGCTCCGCACACCACCAGAAGAAGCTGCACGTCAAATCATTGACGCGATCCGCCATGATCAACGCCGCCTACTGATCGGTAGCGATGCCAAAGTACTTGATGCAATCCAACGCGTCCTACCACAAGGTTATCAAAAGATTTTCGGTACTGTGACCAAACTACAAAGCCGCGCAATTGCTAAAAAACAAGCGAAGAAACTCGCCAGCAAATCATAATTCTGAATGTCCAAACGCAAAAAAGCCGAACATCTCTGTTCGGCTTTTTTACATTCTAATCGTCTAGGTGTAGCAGTCACCTGCCCCAACCAAGATCCTCGGCTGAGGACTCTATAAAATAAAGCCCGCAGAATTAGAATAAACGAGTCGGCTCAATTACTCGCCGCGAAGGTTAGGGTGTTTAGAGAGGGAAGTCAAATGAATTGACCAACTGCTCTTTCTCCTTCCCCTGAGGGGGAAGGTCGGGATGGGGACGCTTTTGATTTTTCAACGAACAGCAAAAGCACCCCCATCTAAATCTTCCCCCTCAGGGGAAGACTTCAAAGCACCTAGCTTGCGTCTGCCTCCCTTTGCGCCATCGCTCTCCTCAACACCCCTGGCAATAACACAAAATAAAGCACCGCAAAAATCGTCAACATCACAAACAAACCCGTCGCAGAAAAGTGACTATACAACCAAGCCGCCAATTCCAGCTCAACCGCATAACCCGCCATCAACAACATTCCCACCGCAGCCCCCATCACCCCCGCACCATGCGGTGCTGAAGTCATCACAAAACGATACATCACAGCAAACGCCAATCCCTGAGCAAAGGCAAAACAACTCATGCCCAAAATGATAAACAGCGACATATGCTGAGGAAAATACAACACCGGCAACATCAACAGCAATCCCAGCACCGTAATCGCAGGCGAAAATTTCATTGGTCGATCAAGCGGCCATTTATCCGTGACTTTCATCAACAAGATATTGCCTATGATCAATGCGCCAATCACAGGAAGCTGACACAGACCATACTCCATCGGTGTCATGCCTGAATCTTTAATCAGAATGACAGGAGACAAACCAATCCACACAATCAGCGGCACACCAAACAACGACATACACAATGCCGCTTTCACAAAAGGTGCTTCTTGGAACAACGCCCAGTAATCGCCCAAAACAGCCCTGAACGATAGCGATGGCTTGGGTTCGGCTTTATTGACCACCAAAGTTTCAGGCATATTGAAATACAACCCGACCACGCTCAACACCGCCACCACTGCAATCAAGATAAAGCTCACTTGCCACGGCCAAACCGACACGACAGCCGCACCAGCGACGGGACCAATCAGTGGTGCAAGCAAAGCAACATTTGCCATCATTGCCATGACTTTGATCGCGGCTTTTTCTTCAAAAGCCTCTTGGATTGCGGCATAACCCACCGCCAAGATATAGCAAAGCCCTACACCCTGCACGATGCGCATCAGCATGAAAGTTTCGATATTCCATGAGAATAAAATCAAGAGCAGCGACACAGCAAACATCACTGCGCCAAAGAGCATCACAGGACGCCGTCCCAAACGATCTGATAAAGGTCCAAGTAACCACGTCACCAACGTCCCGCCAATCAGATACGCCGTCAGCGAACGCGCCACCCACTCAGTACCGACATGAAAATCGGTAATCACCGCGATCATACCCGGTTGAATCATGTCATTGGCGATATACACACAGAATTCGAAAAGGACGACCGCAAGCGGAAACATTAGTGTTTTGCGGTTTAACACAGTTATTTTATTCATTGAACTTAAAAACTTAGAAAGCGACTAGGGATACATTATACAGAGGTTGTATTTGATAATTTCACATAGAAAAAGATTGATTAGAATCGTATTTCTGATTCAATATGATGTACAACGCGGTTTTAAAAAGACAAATCCAGCTCAAGCATATCAACTCAAAATGCTTTTTCTTTATTCAAATTTATAATTCTGGGAGGAAAACCCATTGAACATGACCAAAATCACTATTGCACTGCTCTCGCTGTATAGCTTGAATAGTTTTGCTGATATCAGCGACACTCAAATTAAAAATGCGGAACAAACCCTTGCTAGCCCTGTTCAACACAATGAAGAAGAACAAAAAAAAGAAAAAATTTATAGTCAATTTGATGCCCAAGAAAACTTCAAGTTACTCAGAATAATTCACAAATCCCCTTTGGTTCTGCCACCTTCGTTTCTTGCACATCCAGAAACTGGACAAGTTCTCCTATGGGTTTCAATAGATGATCATGGCAATGTCACAAGCGTAGACATTCACAACTCTTCTGGTAATTATGATTTGGATATGGCTGCAGAGACGGCTGTCAGACACTATAAATATCAGCCCTATATCAATCCAAAGACTGGTGAAGCTACGGCTTCAAAAGACAAGCTCTTAATTAGCTACCCTGAGTCACAAGAATCTATTAATTCAGCTACGGTTACACCGCCAGCCACCCAACTTTCCGATATTATTGCTGCCGCTAAACAAGGAGATCCAGTGGCAGAAAATCATATAGGAATGTTTTATTTTACAGGTAATAATACTAAACAAGATTTCGCTCAAGCACTCATTTGGTTTGAAAAAGCTGCACGCCAGAACTTACCAGAAGCTGAAAATAATTTAGGTAACATGTATTTGCAAGGCAAAGGTATAGCTGTGGATTATACCCAAGCATTCCATTGGTTTGAGAAAGCAGCACACCAAAACTTACCTGATGCAGAAAATACCTTAGCCTCTATGTTCTACATGGGGCAAGGTGTTGCAAAAGATGATACGCAAGCCTTTATCTGGTTAAAAAAAGCTGCCGACCAAGAATTTGAGAATGCTGAATTAAACATCGGAGCTGCCTATCGTTCAGGAGTAGGCGTAAAACAAGATTATACTCAGGCACTTAACTGGTTCGAAAAGGCTGCCTACAAAGGCAATGCTGCCGCTCAGAACGCGCTTGGACTTATGTATTACGAAGGGCAAAGCGTCCCAAAAAATGACTCTCAAGCATTAGCATGGTTTCAGAAATCTGCGAATCAAGACTTCGCACCTGCAAAAGAAAATATCAAAAAAATAAATAAATCCAAATGGTCTTTTTAGTTAAAACTATAGCCAAGAAATACACCGTCATCCCAGCCGATAAACCACCTTAAACTCGGGCGGCATCCTTTGTGGTCGCCCAGTTGCAATCGAAATACAGACCCAATGCGTATGCGCCTCAAACGCTACCTTCTGATCAGAAACACGCGTAAAGCGATAATAACGATGCATATTCAGCGCATCGATATGATCTAGCCACGTTTCAAACTGCACTGTCTCGCCTGCAAATAACGCCCCTAAATAAGTCATCCGATGTTCACGAGCAACCATTGCAGAACCGATTCGCTGGAAGTCCTCGACGCCTAAACCCAAATGCTCAGAATGCGCCCACGCCAAATTTTCCATCAGACGTAAGTAAACCGTATTATTCATATGTCCTAAACCATCTATATCACTGTCTTGGACGACATACGTGGTTTTGTAATAGATTGATGAAGGCTCGCCTAAACGGTCATGATTACTCATTATTTTCTGAACTCATAGATCGTAAGAATTAATTTTCAATAATTCTAAGATAATAACGACTCCAAACGAATCTAAAAATGGTAAATAATTAACTCTAACACAGATGCAAAACTACAAAAGTATATAGTTAATATTGTGTGCCGACCAATTATACAATAAAGTATATTATATACGTATATTATCAATTGCGAGCATCACATGACTTTATCTCCTTTAAAAAAAGCAAGACTCCTTGCTGGTAAAACTCAGGTCGAAGTTGCTGAGGCAATGGGAGTAAGTCAACCGAACTATCAACGCTGGGAAGCGGGTAATGCATCAATTCCTGCAGGAAAAATAAAAAAACTGGCTAAAGTCCTCGAAACGAATGTTGAGGCTATTCTCGGAAAAGCTCAGGCATTCGATACTATGGGAATCGATGGCTCAATTAGCGACTCTCGAACATACTTTGGGGAGGTCGCCATCCATTTTGCTATACCTCAGGCCTCTTTATTGCTTCCACTTTCTGAAGAACAGCGGCTCTCTATTCATAACCAACTTGAGAATAATCAAAATATTCTAATTATTGAATCACTTGATAACCGAATAGTTTTTATCCGTCGTAAGTCTATCTATGATATATATTTTTCCAGTGAGGCATACGGTGATTTTGGACCAGAACATCCAAACTACAAACATAATCTTGGGATACTACCAAACGATGATTTTTGGTATTTCATCGAAAATATAGAGTTTATAGACGATATAAAAGAGGAATATGAAGAAGAAAGATTCAATGAATTATGTGACCTTATAATATTTTCCGAAGAAAAGCTTGATCAGCGAATTGCGGCTGGAGATATTGCAGCAGAGAAACGTGAAGAAATAATCGCATCTGCATCTAAATGCCTAGAAAAGCTTTTTCAGCGCGCTACGACTATCACATGGCAACTATTATCAGGTCAAATTCGCCAAGAAAATATTATAGAAAAAGAAGTTGTGTATGATACGTTCGAACGAATTATGTTTGATCCAGACGATCTTGATGATCTTATTTATTTACCAATCGAAGGTTACCATAGATCAATTTTCATTAATAAAAACTCTATCGATTACATCTCTATTCCAATGCACACTTTTAATGAAGGTTCATTAAAAGAAAGAGAGAGGCTAATAGATAGATCCTGAAGTCACATTTTGTCCAGTGCAATAAAAAACGCCCCTCACGGAGCGTTTTTTTCATTCAGACTCTAAGAATTACTTCTTGTCATCCTTCACTTCTGTGAATTCAGCATCAACTACACCATCATCATGCGCTTGATGTGCTTGAGCGCCTTGGCCTGCGTCGCCACCTTGAGCTTGTTGTGCTGCTTCAGTTTCCTGATACACACGTTGCATCAAAGGCATAGACACTGCTGACAATGCTTCGATTTTTGCTTTGATTGCATCAACATCGCTTTCTTTAGTTGCTGCTTCAAGCTCATCAATCGCTGCGTCGATTGCTTTCTTCTCTTCTTCAGTCGCTTTGTCGCCCAAATCTTTCACCGCTTTTTGAGTGCCGTGAACCAATTGGTCAGCTTCGTTACGCGCCGCTGCCAAGTCGACAAATTTCTTGTCTTCTTCTGCATTTGCTTCTGCATCACGGATCATTTGTTGAATTTCTTCATCAGACAAACCTGAGTTTGCTTTGATTTGGATACTTTGCGCTTTGCCAGTACCTTTATCTTTTGCAGACACGTTCAAGATACCATTTGCGTCGATGTCAAAAGTCACTTCGATTTGTGGCATACCGCGTGGTGCTGGCGGAATATCAGTCAGGTCAAAACGACCGAGTGATTTGTTCTGCGCAGCCATTTTACGTTCACCTTGGTAAACTTGAATGGTTACCGCAGGTTGGTTGTCATCTGCAGTCGAGAACACTTGTGATTTCTTGGTTGGAATCATGGTGTTCTTTTCAATGATTGGCGTCAACACACCACCCATTGTTTCGATACCAAGTGTCAATGGTGTTACGTCGAGCAGCAACACGTCTTTTTTGTCACCTGACAGAACCGCACCTTGAATCGCTGCACCAATCGCAACTGCTTCGTCTGGGTTCACGTCTTTACGTGGCTCTTTGCCAAAGAATTCTTTCACTTTGTCCATGACTTTAGGCATACGTGTTTGACCACCAACCAAAATCACGTCAGAAATATCGCTTGCTGATAAACCAGCGTCTTTCAGAGCGATCTTACATGGCTCAATCGTGCGTGCGATCAGGTCTTCAACCAAACCTTCCAGTTTTGCACGAGTAATGGTCACCACCAAATGCTTAGGACCAGTTGCATCAGCAGTGATGTATGGCAAGTTCACTTCAGTGCTTTGTGCAGAAGACAATTCGATCTTCGCTTTTTCTGCTGCTTCTTTCAGACGTTGCAATGCGAGTGGATCGTTTTTCAGATTCACGCCTTGTTCTGATTTGAAGGTTTCAACCAAGAAGTCGATCAGACGTAAGTCAAAGTCTTCACCGCCCAAGAATGTGTCACCGTTGGTTGACAACACTTCAAACTGTTGGTCGCCATCAACATCAGCAATTTCAATGATTGATACGTCGAATGTACCACCACCCAAGTCATACACAGCGATTTTGCGATCGCCTTCTTTTTTGTCCATACCGAATGCCAACGCCGCTGCAGTTGGTTCGTTGATGATACGTTTTACATCCAGACCTGCGATCAGACCAGCGTCTTTAGTTGCTTGACGCTGTGCATCGTTGAAGTATGCAGGTACAGTGATGACCGCTTCAGTTACTGGTTCACCCAGATATTCTTCAGCAGTTTTCTTCATTTTTTTCAGGATTTCAGCAGAAACTTGCTGTGCAGCGAGTTTTTTGCCGTTTACTTCAACCCATGCATCGCCATTGTCAGCTTGCACGATTTTGTAAGGCACCATGCCGATGTCTTTTTGTACCACGTCATCACTATAACGACGACCGATCAAACGTTTGATCGCAAACAATGTGTTTTTTGGATTGGTCACTGCTTGGCGTTTCGCGCTTTGACCAACCAAAATTTCTGCATCTTTGTATGCAACGATCGACGGCGTAGTACGCGCGCCTTCAACGTTATCAATAACTTTAACTTTGTCGCCTTCCATTACAGCAACACATGAATTGGTTGTACCTAAGTCAATACCGATAATTCTACCCACGTTATAACTCCTTATCTAAGCGTGCTTGAAGCTTGGATTGATGTGGGGCTTAACCTGCATCCAAACATCCAACTTCTTTAGCACATTCACTCAAAATGATATGTTTAGCAGTAATTCTGCATGTGCTATTCAATATGAGACTGATGTATAAATTTTCAAGGTGTAACAAAAAATATTATTAAAAAAATGTCTATATTGAATAGGTTAATCAATACACTTAAGCAACGATCGACACTCTGCCCGCCGCTCAAATGAATTAAAAAAAACTTATTGTCCTACGGTAACCATTGCAGGACGCAGCAAACGACCTGACAAGCTGTAGCCTTTTTGCAAGACATTCGCGACTTGACCTTCTGGTGTATTTGGATCAATACCCACAGCTTGATGCTGTTCAGCGTCAAATGCCTGACCTGTTGGATCGATCACACGAATGTGATGTTTTTCCAGCGCAGTCAATAACGCTTTATGTGTCAGTTGCACACCATCAAGTAAACCTTGATTGCTGTCCGCAGGCGCAGCTGCAATTGCGCGTTCTAAATTATCAACAACATCCAACAAGCTACCCGCAAACTTTTCTAACGCAAATTTTTTGGCATTATCTGTTTCACGTTCAACGCGTTTTTGAAAGTTATACATATCCGCATTGGCACGCGCTTGAATATCTTTGACCTGCGCTTCGAGTTCAGCAATTCGAGCTTGCTCTGGAGAAACTTCAGTTTCAACAGCTTCTACTTTTTCTGCTGATGCAGCGTCCACTTCAAGATTATTTTCTGGTAAATCATTCACTTCTTGCTGAGACATAACAGACCTCTTTAATAAATAACAACAATAATAAAAGCAGCGAAACAGTGCAGTCCGCACTCGGTGATATAAAATCATGAGAATTGAATTGGGTTTGATCGTCATAATTCAAGGCAAATAAGCACAATTTGCCTACTCTAATTGAAGAAAATGACGAATACGATCACATTGGAAAAGAATATTCTGACAATATGAATTGTCACAAATACATGTTTTAATAGCGCCAAATTTACATCTATGTGAGGACACGCTGTGGCAGAACTCGTCAAAAATCTAACTGCACGTATTGAAAAACTTCAAGGTTCAGCCGCACGTTTAACCATGCGGATTCCACCATTTGGTCAGCGTATCCTCGCCAAAGCTCTCGGTTTTGATGATCAGTTCTCCGCACTTGATTCACATCTGCAGATTTTAATTGCTGCGCGCAGCCATATGAATGGCGGTGGCTTGATTGGCGCAAATCCAGAAAAAAGCCGCAAACATTTTCGTAAAGAAATGACATCCATCATGGATAAACCGACTACTGTCGAACGTGTCAGCGACTTTGACATTCCTGTTCGCTCTGGCAATATCGCAGCGCGACACTATATTCCGCGTGTTTTTGGTCAAAATACGAAGCCACTGCCTTTGCTCGTATTTTTTCACGGTGGCGGTTTTGTAGTGGGTGACTTGGATACTCATGATGAGCCATGCCGTTTACTCTGCCAACACACGCAAGTACAAGTCCTCAGCGTGGCATATCGACTCGCACCAGAAAATCCAGCCCCTGCTGCACCCAATGACTGCCTTGATGCCTTGAAATGGGCACACAAAAACGCAAAACAACTCGGCGTTGATCCAAGCAAAATCGCAGTGGGTGGCGATAGCGCAGGCGGTAACTTATCTGCAGTTGTCAGCCAACTGGCTGCGGGAAAAACCTATGCTCCGGCAGCACAATTACTGATCTATCCTGTTGTCGACATGGATGGCGTTTATCCATCGCACGGTGCGTATGGCAAAGGTCTATTCCTAGATCAAACTGACATGGATAATGCAAAAATCGCCTATTTTGGCGGCACTCGCGTGAAGCGAACGGATCCTCGTGTATCACCTATATTCGGTCAATTAGCAGGATTAGCACCAGCACTACTGGTGACGGCTGAACTCGATACGTTGCGTGATGAAGGTGAACTCTACGCTGTTAAATTACGCGAAGCAGGCACACATTGCGATGCCTATCGTGTAGAAGGACAAGGGCATGGTTTTATTAATATCACGCCAATTAATCGTGCTGCATATGATGCAACAGTCAAAATTGCACATGACTTTAAAGCCTTGCTCGATAGCTTGGTTTGACAGTCTGGTTTAATGTCGTGAATCAATCCGATCGAGACAACAAAAAGCATACTTGCTATGCTGATCAACCCTGCATCTTGAGGAGTTGCTTTTGATCGGTCACTTTCGCAATCTGCATACTCGCATTGAAAAACTAAAAGGCACCGCATTACGATTATCAATGCGAATCCATCCAACGGGCCAGCGCGTCATTGCTCGCTCGTTGGGCTTTAACCAAGCAAAGTTCCCTGATCTTGACCCTCATGTCCAGATGCTGCTTTCCGTCCGAAAATTTATCAGCGCAGCAGACGGATCCAATCCAAAACCAGAAACGAGTCGGCTTCATTTTCGTCGGGACATGGCAGCGATTGCAAAGCCCACTCCAGTCGCAACGGTAAAAGATTGGGCAATTCCCAGTCGCTCTGGCTGGCTAGCTGTTCGTCATTACACACCTATACTGCATCACTCAGTGAAGAAGAGCCAAGAGCCTCTACCTCTTTTGGTTTACTTTCATGGTGGCAGTTTTATCGTCGGTGATGTCGATACTCATGACGATCCGTGTCGCCTCCTCTGCCAACATGGACAAATGCAAGTCTTAAGCGTCACTTATCGCTTAATGCCTGATCATCCTTCACCCGCTGCAATTGAAGATTGCTTAGATACACTCAGATGGGCATACGCCAACGCAATCCAGTTAGGTGCTGACCCAACCAAAATCGCTGTAGGTGGAGATAGTGCGGGAGGGAATCTTGCAGCAGTCGTCAGTCAACTTGCCGTTGGCACAGACCATGCGCCTGCTGCACAGCTTTTGATTTATCCATCTGTCGACTTGATCAATGATTACCCATCACATCAGGCTTTTGGTGAAGGTTTATTTCTTTCTCGCGTGGATGTGGAATTAGCCAAGGAAATGCATTTAGCACATAGTTTATTACCGCTATCAGATCCGCGCGTTTCACCAATGTTTGGTGATTTAGCAGAACTGCCTCCTGCACTGATTGTCACAGCGGCATTTGATAGTTTGCGTGATGAAGCTGAAATCTATGCCCTTAAAATGCGTGCGTCAGGCTCACACTGCGTTGCTTATCGTGTGGAAGGTCAAGGACATGGCTTTGTAAGTATGGCAATGATTAACAAAGCCGCGCATGAAGCGACGATTGAGATTGCTAGGGATTTTAGGGAGTTGTTGGATGGGTTATAAAATCCATCAAAAGTCTCTACACTGAGTCACCTAGCCTTCGTTGAATCACTTTAAGTTCCCAATGAGCGAACTTGATGTGTCAGATTCCTTTTTCATCATGTTACTCATGCCTTGTTTGATCTTATTCTGACGATCCATTTCTTGTTGAAGTTTTAGTTGATCCTCTGAACCTAATTCTGAAAGCTGGTCTTTCGGCAACTTTCGTGAGCTCACGGCGGCTTTTGAATGACCTAAATGATGGTCCTGAGAGGCATCTCTATTCTGTTCGAGATTTTCCGACTGCCCCCAACTTGCAGACATACAGCTAAATACAAATATTCCCAAAAAAATGGGCAAAATCTTTTGATGTTTCATATTGCTATGCCTCTCTGCTTTTTAGCAAAAAAAATGCCAAATCTTATGCTGGAATACTAGAGCGTGTTTGGTTTTAGGAACAATTTAATCCAAATCATACTCTGGCATACTTCGACTCCGCTCAGTGAACAGCATAGCTCGTTGAGCAGAGTCGAAACACGCGGAAAATGGTCATAAAGTTTAATTTTGATAAAACCTCAACAAACCCCTAAGTTTTTTCAATAAGGCTGCATCACGGACAATCATATTATAATAATTCGATTATTAAACAACCAATTTATATTTCATTGATATAAATTCTCTTACTTCAGCCTCTTAAAACTTTTCCCGTCCCCACATCACGAATCACACTTGGCTGAGTCGCCCCGCCTGTCGCACCTTCAAACACAAAAACCTGCTCAGTAAAATAAGTTCGAACCATCGCAGCATCAATTGCCGAAGGCTCACCGCTCGGATTTGCACTTGTTGACACAATCGGTTTGCCAAAAGCACGGCATAACGCCTGTGTTTGCTGATGCTTGGTCACACGCACTGCCACTTGCGAGTGTTCACCAGAAATCCACGTTGGAATATCTGCTGTTAATGGCACAAGCCATGTAGTCGCAGGCGCAGACTCATCTGACCAACTAGCAATAACCCTTTGTCTTTGTTCGGCTGTGAGTTGTCCAATAAAAGGTTCAACTTGCTCAATATCAGCAGCAATTAAAATCACGCCTTTCTCAACAGGTCGCTGCTTCAGATGCAATATTTGCAAAACCGCCTGCTCATTCCATGGATCACACCCCAATCCCCAAACAGCTTCCGTTGGATAAGCAATCACCTCACCATCTCTAAGTGCAGCGACGGCTAACACCAACTGATCTTGAAACTGCTCATGAAAATCTGTCATACCCGACACCGCTGATAAAGACCATTCACCTGCGCCACCAACCCCGACAATTCAAGTTCCATCAAGAGTCCAGACAACGTCGCCACATCTATTCCACTATTCTCAACCAGCGTATCCACACTTTGTCCAGTCCAATCCAAATGCGCCATCAAAGGCTGTAAATGCGGCTCAATGGGCGTAGCAGAAGAAACTGGCAACTCACTTTCATGAGTACTCACAGAAGAATCACTGGCAAGCAACGGATTACGCGACAAATTCAAATCTTCTAAGATATCTTGCACACTGGTCACCAAACGTGCACCTTCACGAATGAGCTGATGGCAACCTGCAGCCTGTTCATTAGCAATATGCCCTGGGATCACCAACACATCCCGACCTTGTTCAGCCGCTAATCTCGCCGTAATCAATGAACCACTTTTTAGCGCAGCCTCAACCACAAGCACACCGACAGACATGCCACTGACAATTCGATTACGTCGTGGAAAATGATGTGCCAGCGGTTCCGTTTTTGGCAGGAACTCCGTAAGCACCAAACCACCGTCGGCAACGATTTGATCATAAAGTGGCTGATGCGCAGTCGGATAACATACATCAATGCCCGTGCCGAGCACCGCAATCGTACGTCCACCACCCGCAGCAAGTGCGCCACGATGACAATCTGCATCGATCCCTTGCGCGAGTCCACTGGTAATCCAAATACCCGACTGCGCTAACTCTTTTGAGAACTCAAAAGCAATTTTACGCGCACTCGGCGAAGGCTTACGCGTCCCTACCATCGCCAATTGCGGCTGATGAAGGCATTGCACATTACCGCGATAAAATAAAAATGGTGGAGAATCTGTCGTTTTACCCAGTAAGGCGGGATATTCTGGCATCTGTTCAAAGAGCACATGGAAGTCGCCACGTTCTAACGCAGATAATGTCTGTTCAAAATGCTGATAAACATCGCCACGTTCGTGCCAGCTTTTAAAACGTTTAATGTGGCTTGCATGTACTGCAAGTGACTTCCAATCGTTAGGGGATGAATGAATTGCCTGCTCAGCATGACCGAAATGACTGATTAAGCCACGCCACGCCACAATAGAATGGTTGACCAAATGCCACAAGGCCAGCTCATAGAGCCAGCCTTGTGTATTTTCTTTGAAAGAGGATGATGGTTTTTCGGCAAAATTCACAGAATCACTAAAATCAAACTCAGTAAATAGGGCCAACGTCATTTCATCATCATCTTAAAACAAAAACTAATTAGTCCGAAGAACCCGCTGGTGGACGTAATTCATCACCAACTTTAACCGAACCATGTGCTTCAAGAACGAGCGCATAACTCATTTTCTTGAATGAGCGGAAAACCATCGCAAGACCACTACGCTCACTTGGCAAACGAACTTGTTTGCCATCATGGTTATCAACCACTAATGCACCACGACGATAGATTGCAAATACCTGGCCTGGTTTGACGCCATCGCGTTCACCACGGTTGATGGCGATTGTGCTATTGGTTGATGCTTGATCAATACCATCCATCACGCGAAGCAAGCGACCTGGGGCAACATTGTCAGCATTTGTTGGGTAGAAAATACCTGGGTTCTGCACAACTTCTTCAGGCATCACTCGGTCGTCTGCACGGACTTCCTGCTGGACATTTTCGGTTAACTCAACGGTAGAGACATCACCATCTACAGCAGTCGCAGTACCACGCGCCACCAGACGAGCTTCTGTACCTAAAATTTCTTTAGTTTCAGGATCGATAAAAGGTGCACCTGCACGATAGACACCATAACTATCACCAGCAACTAAACGCCCACCGCGTACATAGACAGGTTCACCCGCAGCGGCAATCACATGACGCTCTGTGGTTGCTAGGACGTAAGGGGATTTCTTCAAAGTGTCTTCTGACACCACAGTACCATCAACCAACCACGACTTAATGTCGTTTAAAGGAATTGCTGGTACGGCTGGCGCAAGCGGCTCAACATGGATTTCTGGAGATAGGTGAACAACATTGTTATCCAAATTATCTGCCGAAGCATCCATACGACGTGCGACACCAGCACAACCGTCACCTTGATCAACACCCACCACAGTACGACCTTTGATACTACACAGAATCAAACGATCACCTGGATAGATCCAATGTGGATTTTTAATTTGAGGATTCACTGCCCAGATTTCTTTCCAGCGCCAAGCATCTTTCAGGTATTTACCTGAAATATCCCAGAGCGTATCGCCTTTCTTAACGATATAAGTATCTGGAGCATCTGCACGAACGGCTGGAGGAGGATTATTAGCTGCTGATGCAAGGATTGGCATCCCTAAACCTAAGCTCATGGCCAGCACAAGGGTGGTCATTCGATTTTTTTTATTCATGGTCTGCTCGCTTGGAGGCGTCAATGGGTCTGAAACGGCTGAAGAATTCTGTAATTGATGCTGCATGCATTTAGACATAGACACGCTCATTATCATTTCCCTAATATAATGGATCACACGTTCAGGCTATACTGCCTGTCTGTCCCCTGATGGCATTTACAATAAGCGTTTATTGACTGTAAGTCTAGTATTCACGCTATCTTAATTGCATTTGAACGTATGTGCTCCAAGATTAACCTACTCGATCAGGAATATAAAGCAACATATTCATATTCAGAGACAAATATTTCATATCGCACAATGTTTCATCACTGTGTTATACACGGTAAAATAGATCTTCATTAATCAAAATCTTAATGATTAATGCAACACAAGGAATATCATCACATCATGGCACTACTTCCCATTTTAAGCTTTCCTGATCCTAGACTCAGGACGCGTGCAAAGCCAATTGATAAAGTCACCGACGATATCCGTACGCTTGCAAATGACATGCTAGAAACCATGTATGCAGCCCCAGGCGTCGGTTTAGCTGCAAGTCAGGTTGATCGGCATATCGAACTGATTGTCATGGATATTTCTGAAGATAAAAGTCAGCCGATGATTTTTATTAACCCTAAAGTCACACCACTCAGCACAGAAACAATTCCTTATGAAGAAGGATGTTTATCTGTCCCTGAAATATACGATAAAGTAGAACGACCAGCGCGTGTACGAATTGACGCATTAGATCTTTCGGGGCAATCCATCAGTATTGAAGCGGATGGTTTATTAGCGGTATGTATTCAGCATGAAATGGATCATTTAAATGGCAAACTCTTTGTTGATTACTTATCACCATTGAAGCGTCAGCGTATCAAAGACAAACTCATTAAACGCGAACGCGAAAAAGTCCGTGTCCGTTAAGGATTTAAAACAATTGGGTTGGGATGAGCTAAAAATAAAACGTTTAAGCCACGTTTCTAAGCATCATTGCCATTTTATTGATGAATGTTTTTTTGGTTAAATAACTTGTCTTTATTAACCAAGCGACCTTGCCTCAGTTTACAAGGATGATTTGAATGTCGATTGATCCAACCATCACTGATAGCCACATTTCCGAGCAACTCATTAAAAATGCTCAGAAACGTGATACCTACATCAAAAGCCGCTTACGTCAAATTCGTACATGGAATATGACAGGGTGGTTGCTTTGGGTTTTATTGGCGTTCTTATGCTATTGGCTCTACCAACAAAAACCGTTGTATCTCAATCCACATATGCTGGCGAACCAAATTCAGATTGGAAAAATGCCTACAGATCAAATTGTACAACTTGCAGCACTAGGCAGTCTGATGTTTTGGGGGTTCATTGCATTACTCGTAGGATTTATCTTTCAAATTTATACCGCGATGTATAGCGAACGAAAACTCATTCGCCTAATTGAAAATATCCATCAAGAGGATCTGGCTCGACATCAACCGCCATCCATTGAAGTAGAACATGTCGAACAGACATCCAAAGAATGATTCTTGATAAATGAAACTGTAGCGATCTCGCCCTACACTTCATTCATTGCAATCCATTTTTTCGTGTAAATCACTATTGAGCTGTCATTATTATGTCTTTAGATCATTTATTACAAAGTAATCGCGCTTGGGCTGCTGAAACAGTTAAGCGCGACCCTGCTTTTTTTAGTCGATTAGTTGATCAACAAGCACCGAAATATCTTTGGATTGGATGTTCCGATAGCCGCGTTCCTGCAACCGAACTCGTTGACCTTGCACCCGGCGAAATGTTTGTCCATCGTAACGTCGCTAATCAAGTGATTTGCACCGATTTTAACTGTCTGTCTGTGCTGCAATTTGCCGTCGATGTGTTAAAAGTTGAACATATCATTGTTGTAGGTCACTATGGCTGTGGTGGTATTCAAGCTGCATTACATAATCGCCGACTTGGACTCATTGATAACTGGTTACAACACATTCAGGATACTGCACGCAAATATGCCGATGTGCTCGCTGATTTGCCTAGCGACGCAGAACGTCAAGCGCGTTTATGTGAACTTAACGTCCGCGAACAAGTGCTCAATATCGGACAAACAACCATCGTTGAAGACGCTTGGGCTCGAGGTCAATCCCTTCAAGTTCATGGCTGGGTATACAGTCTCGAAAATGGTCTACTCAAAGATCTGAAACTCTCTCTCACTCATCCCGACCAACTTGAAGCAGCAAATTTAGAAGCGCGTCTACTTGCTGCACCAGATTGATTAAAAATGATTGGCTACTTCGTAGATCGTAACTCCACAGCATCGATCTACGACAACAATGTAAATAATTTTTCAATTTGTCGTTTTTTTATCAATTTGACATACAGAGATGCTTGAATCTCATCGTCTATGACTATATCTTTGGCGGTCTTAGAAAGACCTGCTAAACGATGTCATTTATACAATGGCAAACGTCATGCAAAAGTGGTGTTACTGAGCAATCCTCAGAACGATTTTTCCATTTTATTCATTGAGTTGAACCACCATGAACCTGAATAACTATTGCTCCCCAGCAGAGTGGACAAAAATTCAAGAGTTTTCCAAAGACAAGGAAACGCCGTTTCTGGTGGTCGATCTGGAAATCATTCGTCAAAAATACAAAGAACTCATTACTTGCTTCCCTAAAGCCAAAGTGCATTACGCTCTAAAGGCAAATCCTGGTGCACCAGTCGTTAAGTTGCTGAATGAGCTTGGTTCTAGCTTTGATATCGCCTCTATTTTTGAGCTGAATCGTGTATTGGAATGTGGTGTTGACCCTGAACGTATTTCTTATGGCAATACCATCAAGAAATCAGCACATGTGAAATACGCTTATGACAAAGGCGTGCGCTTGTTTGCAACAGACTCAAAAAATGACCTGCAAAGCATTGCTGAAAATGCACCAGGCTCCAAAATTTTTGTACGCATCTTGGTTGAAGGCGGTGAAACTGCGGAATGGCCATTGTCACGTAAATTTGGTTGCCATCCAGATATGGCGCTTGACCTGTTGGTACAAGCCAAATTGCTCGGTTTAGTTCCTTACGGTATTTCGTTCCATGTCGGTAGTCAGCAAAAAGACATCGCGGTTTGGGATGCGGCACTATCTAAAGTTAAATACATGTTTGACTGGATGAAATACGAAGAAAACGTCAGCCTGAAAATGATCAACATGGGCGGCGGTTTCCCAGCGAACTATATCTCTGAAGTCAACCCAATCCAAACCTACGCCGAAGAAATCACACGTTATTTGCAAGACGACTATGGTGATGAAATTCCTGAGATTATTCTCGAACCAGGTCGTTCACTGGTTGGTGAATCAGGCGTATTGGTCTCCGAAGTCGTGTTGATTTCCCGTAAATCACGTACCGACCTCAAACGCTGGGTTTACTTAGATGTTGGTCTATTCCAAGGTCTAATCGAAACACTTGGCGAATCCATTAAATATCCGATCTATACGGAGAAAATGGAAGACAAAGAGAAAGAAGGTGGTGTAGTTCTCGCAGGTCCAACCTGTGACTCAACCGACATCATGTATGAAAACGTCGATTATCAATTACCACTCAATCTGGCTGTTGGCGACAAAATCTACTGGATGACCACAGGTGCATACACCAACTCTTACTCATCGGTAGAGTTCAATGGCTTCCCACCATTGGCAACATACTATTTGGATTGATTAAATTAAAAAAGGCCATTTTGATGGTCTTTTTTTTGGTCGTTTTCGGTTAAATCATTTATTAGCAAATTATGGGAATATCTAGAACACTTGCAAAAGTAGAATATTCAAGATGCTCTTCATTGAACTTTTTGAACAATTTATCTATATGAATATTATTGCCCTTATAAGGTTCAATAATATTGTAGAAATAACCACTATTTAGAACTGGATCGTAAGTTAAATTATCCATTACAGCGTTCCCATTCTCATCTAGCCGATGCACAGTTCTTGCAAAAAAATAATTGACACATCCTAGTGCTAGCCCCCAATCTCCCTCGAACCACTCGGTTGGAGAATTATTCACATGATGCTTTTGCCGTTTAAAATTTTTTTCCAGCTCTTTGTGAATATAACGCTCCAAATAATAAGCTTCATTTTTCCGATAGTCATGACTACTTATATCTGTTCCATATATAAATTCAGCTGGTATCCGATATCCGCGCAGCAGCATATAAAAAGGATTTGTCGTATCTGAGAATCTTTTATAAATATTAGCCCTTGTTGTAAGCCCAAGTTTAAAATAACGTGGATCTCTTAAATCAACGCCAACATAGATCCAACCACTTTGATTAATTGCATCAGATATCACTTTCAAACGCAGACCCCAGAATAAAAATACTAGAATAATTTATAGCAGTATTTTTCTACTACTCTTATTTGCATGAACAATGAGACAAGCTACCATTACTCAAGTATAAAAAACTTTGCTATTCTCGGATGCAGAATTATTCAACGGATATTTGCATGAAAACAATCTTAATCGCCAATCAAAAAGGCGGCTGCGGCAAAACCATGACCGCCATTACCCTAGCCGCCGCTCTAGCCCAACGTGGTGAAAAAGTCGCACTCGCTGATGCTGACCCACAAAAATCTTCCCTACAATGGCTGAAACGTCGCCCAGAAAGCGCACACCCAATCATCAGCTTAGATTGGCGCAACGACAAAAGCATCGGAGATGTCCCCAAAAAAACTGAATGGTTGATCATTGATGCACCAGGGGCATTGGACAGTGATCATGCAGAACAACTAATTGCGGAAAGTCATGCGATCATTACCCCGATTCAGCCTTCGTTTTTTGATATTGATAGTACACAACGTTTTTTGAAAAATATTGACGATATCAAGCGTGTACGCAAAGGCAAGGTACATGTGCATTTACTGGCAAACCGCGTCCGCGCGCAGTCAGCAACCAACAAGCAACTACAAGAGTTCTTCACTCATCTGGGGCATCAGCCGATTGCATGGATTACAGAACGTAGTGCCTATCCACAACTCGCAATACAAGGCTTAAGTATATTTGATCATACTCAAAAACTGTATCAACCCATCCAAGCACAATGGGAACCTGTGCTCACGACAATCACACAGACGTATGCTTAAGTTTTATGGATGAATAAAGATACGCAAACGTATCATTTTTCGGCATAATTAATAACTATACAACTGTACTTTTATGGATAAAGAAAAATGACAAGCTCCACTGATAGCGTGACTGAATTTGACTATATCGTGATTGGCGGCGGATCAGCAGGCAGCGTGCTTGCAGGTCGCCTCACCGAAGACCCCAATGTATCGCTATGTCTACTTGAGGCTGGCGGCGGCGGTGATAGTTGGATGATCAATATTCCTGTCGGTGCAGTTCTCATTATTCCCTCCAAAATGAATAACTGGGCACTTGAAACCGTTCCTCAAGCAGGACTCAATGGGCGCATAGGTTATCAACCTCGTGGTAAATGTTTAGGCGGCTCATCAGCAATCAATGCCATGGCGTATATTCGCGGCAATCGTAAGGACTATGACGATTGGGCAGCGCTGGGTAATACAGGTTGGTCTTATCACGAAGTCCTCCCGTACTTCAAAAAATCAGAAAATAACGAACGCATTCACGACGAATATCACGGTCAGGGCGGCCCATTAAACGTCAGTGACTTGCAATCCGATAACCCGCTACAAAACACCTATCTCGCTGCTGCCAACGAAGTGGGCTATCCGATTAATAATGACTTCAATGGTGCAACCCAAGAAGGTTTAGGCACATATCAAGTCACGCAAAAGAATGGCGCACGCTGGAGTGCAGCCAAAGGTTATTTATTCCCACACATGGGCAAACGCAGTAACCTTCATGTCGAAATCCATGCACTGGCGCAACGCATCATCATCGAAAATGGTCGTGCAGTTGGCGTCGAATTCAAACAAAATGGTGTGAGAAGAACAATCCTCGCACGTCGTGAAGTGCTTGTTTCTGCTGGCGCATTTCAGTCGCCTCAGCTCCTCATGGTTTCGGGTATTGGTGATCGCCAAGAATTAGAAAAACATGGCATTCAAGTGACTCAGCATCTCCCTGGTGTTGGTAAAAATTTACATGATCACCCTGATTTTGTGTTTGGTTATAAGTCCCAAAACACCAGAGATACTTTTGGTATTTCGATCAGCGGCTCGGTGAACATGCTAGGTCAAATTCAGAAATATCGCCAGACTCATCACGGTATGGTCGCCAGCAACTTTGCGGAATGTGGCGGCTTTCTGAAAACTAAACCTGAACTCGACATTCCGAATGTGCAATTGCACTTCGTTGTTGCACTGGTAGACAACCATGCACGCACCATGCACATGGGGCATGGAATTTCCTGCCACGTTTGTTTGCTGAATCCACGTAGCCGAGGCACAGTGAAACTGAGTGGTCCAACGATGGACGACAAGCTACTGATTGATCCAAATTTCTTTGGTGATCCTGCTGATCTTGAAGATATGGTTGCAGGATTCAAGATGACGAAGAAGCTGATGGATGCAGAAGCATTCAAAGATGTGATTAGCAAAGACTTGTTTACATCAAACATTCAGAATGATGACGACATTCGCGCAATCCTACGTCAACGCACCGATACGGTTTATCACCCTGTTGGTAGCTGCAAGATGGGCGTAGATGATATGGCTGTCGTCGATCCAACGCTTAAAGTCTATGGTATTCAAGGTTTACGCGTTGTCGATGCGTCCATCATGCCAACCGTGGTGAATGGCAATACCAATGCACCAACCGTGATGATTGCAGAGAAGGCGGCGGATATGATTAAGGCTGGGCTATAAAACAATAAATCAGGAATTTTAAATGAATATAAAAACACATTGGGATGAAATCAAACGCGTCGTAGAACGTGGGCAAAAATCTGCAATACACTGTGCAATTGCATCGGTTGATCAAGATGGGTGTCCTAATGTGACACCTGTCGGAACAGTCTTTTTACGAGATGACCAAACTGGTTTTTATTTTGATCAGTACACCAATGCACTCGCAAAAAACCTTACAACCAATCCCAACATTTGCCTGATGACCGTGAATACGAAATCATCATTTTGGTTTAAATCTTTGTTGAAAGGGCAATTCAGCTCACCGCCTGGAGTTCGCCTATATGGGACGGTTGGGGCACTGCGACCCGCAACAACAGAGGAACTGGCTAAAATTGAAAAGCGGATTCGCCCTACTCGCTGGATGAAAGGCAGCCGCTTACTCTGGTCTGACTTTACTCATGTTCGAGACATCCAATTTACGTCATTCCGACCTGTGAGCTATCCTGTGATGATGGAAGGTTTGTGGCGAAAATAACTTATTGATTTGTTGATTTTATTATCGACAACACCTCAATCAACCGCTCCACATCCTCATCCGAATGCGCCGCACTTAGCGTTACCCGAAGCCGACTAGTTCCCACCGGAACCGTCGGTGGACGAATCGCCACAGCAAGAATCCCCTGCTCTTCCAACTTCTTAGATAAAGCCAGTGCCTGCTCTGCTGAACCCACGATAATCGGTTGAATTGCGGTCTGACTCTCGGTCAGTTGCCAACCCTGCTCTTGTAATGCTGCACATAATCGCGCCACATGCCCTGCTAAACGCTCTCGCCGCCAAGTTTCAGTCTCTATCACATCAAGGGCAGCCAATGTTGCCGCTGCCAAAATCGGTGGGGTCGCCGTGGTAAAACAGAACGTCCGCGCCCGACTTTGCAGAAACTCTATCAGCTCGTTTGAGCCTGCCACAAATGCTCCAAACGTTCCAACTGCTTTGCCTAAAGTCGCCATATAAATATCAACTTGAGGCAATGGCTCAACACGAACACCAAAACCATGCGCATCATCAATCATTAGTGCGGCTTTATATTTCTCGGCCAGCAAACGTAACTGCGGCAGATTCGCTTCTGTACCATCCATGCTAAAGACTTGATCCGTCGCAATCAGTTTTAGCTCTGATTGATCCGTCTCAAGCCAACGCTCCAACGTCTCTAAATCCTGATGCGGATAACGCCGATGAATTGCACCAGAAAGCCTTGCACCATCAATCAATGAAGCATGATTAAGTTTGTCTTGGTAAAGGGTGCTTTTTGGTGTGAGCAACGCATCCAACACACCCATATTTGCCATATAACCTGTCGAAAACAGCAATGCTCGTGGATAACCACTGACTTGCGCCAATCGTTGCTCCAAACGTTCATGCAACTCTGTATGCCCCGTAATCAAATGCGCTGCGCCAGCACCCACACCATGCTGATTCAACGTTTCAACAATCGCATCGCGCAGTGCGTAGTGACTCGCCAATCCCAAGTAGTCATTACTGGAAAAGTTCAAATATTCTTTTCCATCACGCCAGATCTTCGGCGTCACGCCATGTGACAAGGCACGAGGCGAACGCTTTAACGATTGTTCAGTCAATGAAGCAAGCTGTTCGGCAAGGTTAAAGGCTTCAAGGGTCATTTGCTACTTTCCAAGTATATTAACTTTCTGTTTGTGCTGAGCTTACAATGAAGAAAAAAGTGACGAAGTCATAATAAGAAACAAACTAATCTAGCTGAAACCCAAATAAAAAGCCTCCTAAAAACAGGAGGCTTTTTGCAAATTTGCGTTAACGATTAGGCACTCATCGCATCTTTTGCTGTGAGTTTCACATCGACACGTGGCGCTTCACGCTGTAAACCCAATGTTTCAAACAAACGATCATCGCGGGATGAATCAGCATTTGGCGTGGTCAGCAATTTTTCACCATAAAAGAGTGAGTTTGCGCCCGCCAAAAATGCCATTGCTTGTTCTGCATCCGTCAGCCCTTCACGACCTGCAGACAAACGCACATAACTGCGCGGCATAATAATGCGAGCAACTGCAATGGTTCTAATCCATTCCAATACAGGAAGCTGCGGCGTATCACCCAGCGGCGTACCTTCAACAGCAACCAAGAGATTGAGTGGTACTGACTCTGGATGAATTGGCAACGTTGCTAGCTCATGCAACAAACCGACACGATCATTACGAGATTCGCCTAAACCGACAATCCCGCCACTACACACTTTCATACCTGATGCACGAACATGTGCCAGCGTATCTAAGCGATCATCAAAAGTACGTGTCCGAATGATATGCGCATAATGCTCACGCGACGTATCAAGATTGTGGTTGTAATAATCCAATCCAGCTTCCGCAAGACGCTCCGCCTGATTTGAAGTCAACATCCCCAAAGTCATACAGGTTTCTAAACCCATAGACTTTACTTCTTTCACCAAATCGAGCACGTAAGGCATATCACGTTCATGCGGATTACGCCATGCAGCACCCATGCAGAAACGCGATGCACCTGAATCACGCGCAGCTTTTGCAGCTTCGATAACCTTCTCTATCGCAATTTTCTTTTCTGGCGTGAGTTCAGTCTGATGATGTGCGGACTGAGAGCAATAACCACAATCTTCTGGACAGTTGCCCGTTTTGATGGAGAGCAACGTGCTGACTTGAATCGTATTGGCATCAAAATTCTGGCGATGAACCGTTTGTGCCTGAAACATCAGATCATTAAATGGTAAATCAAATAATGACGCGATTTCTTCACGTGTCCAATCATTACGAAGCATAATTTATTCCTAATTAAAACAACAAAACCTCAAACAGGTATTTGCAAGATTAAGCACGACGACGCGGACGAATGCGTGAGTGCAATTTCTGCACGTGTTGTATGACGGGTTTAGCTTTTTCCATGACTGGTTTTGGAACTTTAGGCACGATCATTTTTGAAGCCTGATTGAACCACATTAGCAAGCTAAAATCGCCTTCCATCTGCACCGAACCATCCTGCATTCCAACCATAAATGCAGCAGGTTTACCTTGAGTCAGAATCTTAATCGCTTGATTGCCATCACGAAAACGTAAAGTAAAATCAGCCTTTGCAGCATGACCACTCGCCATTGTTACTTGACCATTGGCAATGGTGAAATTACGTGCAATACCATCTCTAGATTCAATCTGCATGACAAAACTGCGATCAACAAGTAGTGCTTGAAAGGCCTTATTAGTGCGTGCCAACTGCATCATACGCAGACCAATACCTGCCAATAACAAATCAAATGGATGTGTAGATAAATTTAATAACGGAAGTTGAACGACAGGAATAGCCATAAATAAAGCTCACATAATCAGCACAAATTGTGAAGTCAATCGCGGACAAGAACAAACATCATACTCGTACGAACGCATCAAAACCAGACTGCACAGTTTTAAGACTCTAATCACTCATGAATAAGTGGTCATTGGCATAAATATTCAAAAACTGTTCCTAACCTCTCGATGTAATCAAATCGTCACAATATTCGTTGTAATATTATTGTCATGAATTTAACTTGATATTTAAAAGGCGCTATTTTTCTATTTAGAAAATTGACTACTTAGGATTGTATCGTCACGAACTCTATCAAACACGCCAAAATCTTTAAGGCGTTGCACTTATGTAGGTAGAACCATGACAGACCGTATATTAATCGTAGATGATGAAGCGCCAATCCGTGAGATGATCCATACCGCACTAGACCTTGCGGGTTTTGACTGTATCGAAGCCGAAGATGCTCGCACAGCGCATGCCTTGATCGTCGATCAACGCCCAGCACTCATTCTACTTGACTGGATGATGCCAGGAAATATGAGTGGTATCGAACTGTGTCGTCGACTCAAAAAAGACGAATCCCTTTCTGAGATCCCAGTCATCATGCTCACTGCACGCGGCGAAGAAGATAATAAAGTCCTCGGTCTCGATGCAGGTGCAGACGACTATATGACCAAACCGTTCTCAACACGAGAACTTGTTTCTCGCATTAAAGCCGTGTTACGCCGCGCCAGCGCACTAAACGCTGAACGTGCAATCAACGCAGATGGCTTAACGCTTGACCCTGTCAGTCAGCGTATCAGCGTGGGTTCACAAACCGTCGAAATGGGCCCAACGGAATATCGTCTATTAGCATTCTTTATGACGCATCCTGAACGTGCATATACACGCACTCAAATGCTTGATCAGGTTTGGGGTGGCAATGTCTATGTTGAAGACCGCACCATTGACGTTCATATTCGTCGCTTACGCAAAGTGCTTGAGCCACATGGATTTGATCGCTTTATTCAAACTGTACGAGGTACGGGCTATCGTTTTTCGACCAGAATTGACAGTCAGCCTGCATAAAATAGACAAAACTAAAAAAATAAATATAAACAAGATGTAAGCAGATAGGCTAAACTGTAAAAATGAGCAAATCCACAACATCGCTACTCAACTTCATCTACCAAGACGCTTTACGACTCTTGGGGGTGATGTTGTTTTGTCCATTAATCGGCTTGTATTTTGGAAAGCCTTGGTTCGCGATGTTGCTTGGGCTGTTTTTATTCCTAATCTTTCAGCTCTATTCACTCTATCGACTCTTTCGCTGGGTTGAAAGCGCGCCAGACCAAGAACCACCAGACCTCAGTGGGGTATGGGGGGCATTAATTTACAATATCAGACGCATCCAAATCAGCGAAGATCGCTCACGTAAAACATTATTAGGCGTGATTAGTCGAGCTCAGGACTCCGTCGCTGCACTAGAAGAAGCCATTGTATTAATTGACGAAAACTCACTTATCGAATGGTGGAATCCCGCAGCAGAAAAACTACTCGGCTTAAAATCAGGAGACCAAGGACGGAACATTATATTCTTCTGCCGCGCTCCTGCGTTTGTTGAGTATTACCAAAAAGGCAACTATAGCCAAGAAATCAAACTCGCTTCATGGGTCAGCAGCGGTCATTATTTACAGTGCAAAATCACGCGGTTTGGCAAAAATGACCGACTACTCGTAGCTTATGATGTCACTCGACTACATAATTTAGAAATGATCCGTAAAGACTTTGTCGATAACGTATCACATGAATTACGCACACCCTTGACCGTATTATCAGGTTACTTGGAAACATTCATTGATCAGGATGATCTCAATCCACGCTGGCGACGTGGTTTTGAACAAATGCGACAACAAACCACCCGCATGACCAATATCGTCAACGACTTACTATTGCTCTCACGGCTGGAAAATAATAGCGCAGCGACACATCATAAAATCATTGATATGCCGCATTTGCTCAATAAAATTTTTGACGATGCTCAAGCATACAATGCTGAATTCAAACATGAATTGCACCTTGAAATGGAAAGCTACCGAAATCTGCGCGGTGGCGAACAAGAATTAACCAGTGCGTTTACCAACCTGATTACCAATGCAATCAAATACACCCCGAAAGAAGGCGTGATTACAGTACGCTGGTTTGATGATGGCGAAATGAGTTGTTTCTCGGTATCAGACAACGGTATCGGGATTGAACCTCATCACTTACCACGTCTGACAGAACGCTTCTATCGAATAGACAGTGATCGTAGCCGTGAAACAGGCGGTACAGGCTTAGGACTCGCCATCGTGAAACATGTCATGCTGCAACACGATGGCACTTTAGAAATTACATCTGTTCGAGAAAAAGGCTCAACATTTCTGTGCCGATTTCCCAAAGAGCGGTTAATCGATTAAACAGAAGCGTTGAGATTTTCTTACTCAAAGTCTGCTTTCAACACCACGCGATAGCGAGCCTTACCGCTTTTTAGATGCTCAATCGCTTCATTAATCTGAGACATTGGATATTCCTCAACTTGCGGGGCAATGCCATGACGAGCCGCAAAATCCAGCATCGTCCGCAGTGCCCAAGGTGAACCCGTCGGCGAACCTGACACACTCTTAGCCCCACCGATCAAACTAAATGCAGGGACTGGAATAGGCTCTAATACAGCACCAACTACATGGAGTTTGCCTTCTGGTGCGAGTGCTGCCAAATAGCTATTCCATTCCAAAGAGACATTCACTGTACTCACGATGAGATCTAAGGTACCTCGAATCGATGCAAGTTCTTTTTTATCACGGCTAGACACCACACGATGTGCGCCCATCGCCTTGATTTCTTCGACCTTGTCAGGATTTGAACTAAAGGCCGTGACTTCACAGCCCCACGCCTTAAACAACTTGATCGCCATATGACCTAAGCCGCCAATACCAACGACACCAACCTTATGAATGGGTAACGTGTTATGTTGTAGCAATGGTGCAAAAACGGTAATCCCACCACACAACATCGGACCAGTCTTCGCAGGATCGAGATTTGCAGGAACAGGAATCGCCCACTGCCAGCTCGCTCGAACGGTTTCAGCAAAGCCACCATGATGTTTGATAATTGTCGCCGTACTATTTGCACAGAGATTTTGCTTACCATTAATACATGGATTGCAATGCTGACAGCTATCCGCAGTCCAACCAATCCCGACAGTTTGTCCAATACTTAATCCACGTGCTTCAGCACCTAAAGCTGTGATTTTGCCAATGATCTCGTGTCCGCCTACCACTGGATAAATCGTACTCCCCCATTCGTTATCAATCACAGAAAGATCAGAATGGCAAATTCCACAATATTCAACTTTGACCTCAACTTCATGAGCTTGCAGTTCTCCTGCTTCATATTGATATGGCTCTAATTGCTGATTAGGCGCATGGGCAGCATAAGCGCGTACATTTGACATAATTTCCCTCTCCCTCATCGAATTCATATTGAATCAGAATTTAAATAGGCTCATTGGTATTTGGAATATCGTTGTTGGCTACCATAGCCTAAATTCTTGCTTCTAGCATTGGGATTATGTTTTATTTTAATAAACAACGCTCATAACAATTCAGTACAACTTCAAATAAAAAAGAGCACTGTAAAAACAGTGCTCTTTTTTCCAGCTTTGTATTCGCACTAATTAGGCATAAGACACATCAATCTGTCCATCTGCGGCTATCTTAGAAGTCACCTTACGCGTTCTTCTTACAGGTTTATCCTTCACAAAGATAGAGCGTTTAGATGAAGCGTTTAACCAGAATTTGTGCAACGCTCTTGCCGTCACAGCAGGCATTTCCAGCATTGGTAAATGACCTACGCCACGTAAAACTTTGACATCTGCATGAGGAATCAGTTCTTTAAATACATCTGCACATGATGAGTGCAAGATCTGATCATCCTCACCCCAGAACACAAATGTTGGAACCTGAATATTAGCAAGTCCATCAAAAGTATCGGATGATGCATGGTGAACTAATTGCTGGAATAAATACTGATTGACATGACGACGTGCGATCAGCTCTTGATACATCACTGGCGCAAGAAGTGCCGCTAAAGCCCAGCGATGATATGACGTCACAGTACTCATCATCTGTACTACACCAATCAAACGACTTGGGATTAAATGATTGCGACCTTGTTGAAGTTCTTTTTCAAAGAAAGTTTGCTCCGCACCAAATACACCGAGTGCATTCATCAGCGTCAAACTCAAAATTTTTGCGGGAAATTGAATCGTCAATAATGAAGCGAGACCACCGCCCATTGAACTACCCACCACATGAAACTCATCGGGTAAATATTTCTCAGCCCAAAAATGAATCCGCTCGACCTGTGCGGCAATACTATAGTGTTCATTCACCTCAAAAGCACTTTCGCCCCAGCCTGGAAGATCTGGAATAAATAATCGATAACGTTTGATCAAAAATGGCATGATCAAAATCCAATTTTCTTTATTGGAGGCAAAACCGTGTAGCAGCAATACAGGCTCACCATTTGGGTTTCCACCCTCAAACCAAACAATCTTTTGTGAGCGAACATAAGTGCTGCGACGCTGCATCCCTGTCGCATAGCCTTGAATCTGATTTAAAACAGAAAGCAATGAACTCGAAAGTTTCCAGTTTTTAAGTGCTTTGATGTCTATATCTTGAGTAGAACCAGTCATACCCTCTTTCAAAATATCAATAAAAGACGGTTTGTCATTTGCAATTACATGTGTAGCTGCTTTAGTCATCTGCACTGCTCCTCAAACTGCTCTCTTTTTGCGCATGATAAGACAACCATCAAGACATGATGTATTGTCAGAAATACCTATTGAACCGAATATAGCTGGCAAAAATCGTTGTTTACTTGGCAAAATGTGACATTCGCCCCATTTTGGTGAACATTTAAGCTATTTTTGTCAGACAATATCGTGACAAATCGACGAATAGCACTAAACATCCATTAAAAGCAAAACCCACATAAGAAAATGAAAAGCATAAAAAGGAATATCTAATGAATGATTCATCATACCCATCATTAAGCTTATAGTTTCTTCTGAAAAGAATAGATGATTCATTGATTTGTTTTTAGCAAAGTCTAAATAAATTAACTATTTATTAATTTACGACTAATACAAACAGTTATTGAAAAATAAGCGTATTTCAGTGCAAGATTAGCGATATCAATTTTCCCGCACCACTCACCTAAAAAAAGACACGATCATGACTATAGAAACCTCAAACACCAACGCAGGCATCGCAATTTATCCGTCAAATGCCGAGTCAATTGGCAATACACCTTTAATTCGCATTAACAAACTCGGACCTGTAGGCGTCACCATTCTGGCAAAAATCGAAAGCCGCAATCCTGCTGCATCAGTAAAAGATCGTATTGGCGCAAGCTTAATCGCAGATGCAGAAGCACGTGGAGTCCTTAAACAAGGCGTCACGATCATTGAACCTACCAGTGGTAATACAGGCATTGCACTCGCATTTGTGGCTGCGGCAAAAGGTTACAAAATCATCCTCACCATGCCTTCGAGTATGAGTTTAGAGCGTCGTAAAGTACTCAAAGCACTGGGCGCTGAACTGGTTCTCACTGACCCAGCGCTTGGAATGAAAGGAGCGATTGCTGAAGCACAGCGAATCAAAGATAGTGATCCTGAACACTATTTCCTACCACAGCAATTTGAGAATCCAGCCAATCCAAAAATTCACCGTGAAACCACAGGTCCTGAAATTTGGAATGCGACTGGTGGCAATATTGATGCTCTCGTCGCAGGCGTCGGCACTGGAGGAACGATCAGTGGGATCTCTCAGTACTTTGAACAAATCAAAGGAAAATCGTTACATAGCGTCGCAGTAGAGCCGACAGAGTCACCACTGATTACTCAAACACGCAATGGCGAAGACCTCAAGCCTGCTCCTCATAAAATTCAAGGAATTGGCGCAAACTTTGTTCCTAAGAACCTAGATTTATCCATCGTCGATGAAGTGCAAACTGTGAATGGCGATGAAGCAATTGCATGGTCGCGCCGACTTGCCACAGAAGAAGGGATCTTGTCTGGAATTTCATCAGGTGCAGCAATTGCGGCGGCGGTGAAAGTGGCTGAACGCCCAGAATGGCAAGGTAAAACCATCGTTGTCATCCTGCCAGACTCAGGCGAACGCTATTTATCGTCAGTGCTGTTTGCGGGTTTGTTTGATGAGGCTTAATGGCTGAATCCTTTTATTTTAGCTCATTGAGCCTGTCGAAGTATCGAAATGTGCGGTAAATGCCACGTCACTTCGACAAGCTCAGTGAGCTATATTTTTTAGGTACAGAAAAGATTCAAAAAACTCCAAGTGAAAAGTGTCTTAACTACTGTCATACTCTTTAGCACTTCTTTATCTCGATATTTAAACAATAATGCATCCTCTTTCTACTGCCATTTACGCAATGATTACAGCCAGCGCGCTTCCACTACTTATCTCTGGACTCGCAAAAATAGTCGGGCGTTTTCAAATTAAAGACAACCAAAACCCACGCGCTTTTCAGCAACAACTTACGGGTGCTGCTGCACGAATCCACAATGCACACTTAAATAGTTACGAGACATTACCCGTCTTCCTTGCAGCCGTACTCACCGCAGAATATATGGTCGTTCCACAACCTCTGGTGAATTACTTTGCGTGGGCTTATGTCTTTTTACGAGTCATATACGTTGCGGCATATGCATTGAATCTGGCGACCTTCCGCTCGATCATTTGGACGATGGCTTTTTTCTGCCCCATGTACTTATTTTATATGGCGGCACGACTATAAATCCTGATTGCTCAGATAGCGTGACTGCTCATCTTTGATTTTATGATGTTGTGAAATATTTAACGTATTACACACACGCAAACTAAAACAAAGTGACGTTTTACCGCTATAATGTCGCGTGCAAATTTTCCATTAATTTCTGACTAAAAGAGTGTATGTGATGAGCTATAACAGCATTCCACCGGGCAAAGATGCGCCCCATGACATTTACGTTGTCATCGAAATCCCAGCAAACAACGATCCAATCAAATACGAAATCGACAAAGATTCTGATGCATTGTTCGTAGACCGTTTCATGGGTACACCAATGTTCTACCCAGCGAACTATGGTTATATTCCAAACACTCTGTCAGAAGACGGTGACCCACTAGACGTATTGGTTGTTACACCTTACCCAGTCGTTGCTGGCTCAGTAATCCGTGCACGTGTTGTTGGTAAATTGGATATGGAAGATGATGGCGGTATCGACGCTAAACTCATCGCTGTACCACATGACAAATTGACACCGCTCTACAAGCACGTTCAAGAATACACCGATTTGCCAGAACTTCTGATCAAGCAAATCGAACACTTCTTCACACGCTACAAAGATCTTGAGCCAGGTAAATGGGTCAAAATCAGCGGCTGGCAAGGTGCTGAAGTTGCTCGTCAAGAAATCGTTAAATCAATCGCTGCAGCTAAGAAATAATCTGATCTGCTGATTGACTGACATAAAAATGCCCCTGAATTGGGGCATTTTTTATATCTCTGCAAAACTTTTATTCTTGATAACAGGGATCATCATCTCCATTAAAGAGTTTAAATCATATCTATTTTCTCGAGTCCAACATGACTGAAGCAACAAATAACATCAATCCAAGTCGCCGCGATACACGACAACGGTTCTTTATTGATAACAGTCCTGTCCGTGGAGATGTCGTACATATTCATCAGGCACTACAAACCATTCTCGAACAACGCGACTACCCTCACGCGATTGCATTAATGCTCGGCGAAATGTTAGCTGCGGCAGCGCTATTAGCAACAACGCTTAAATTTAAAGGTCGCCTGAGTTTACAAGCCCAAGGCAGTGGTGATCTGAAATGGGTCATGGCGGAATGTACCGACCAAGGTGAATTACGCGGTTTAGCAGAATGGGATGAACAAACTGATTTCAGCCAACTGAAAACCAGTGCAGATGCGTTAGATGCCCTGACAGATGCCGTACTGTTCATCAATATCGAACACCAACATGGCGAACGCTATCAAGGAATCGTCCCTCTTGAAGAACCCACGATTGCGGGATGTTTGAGTCAGTATTATGTTCTTTCTGCACAAATTCCAACGCAACTCACACTGGCTTGTGATTTGGAATCAGCTGCGGGTCTATTGATTCAATTACTACCGCGCAACACTGAAGCAGAGCAAGAACATGTCGATGACGACCTATGGCCTCGTCTCACCATGCTGACCCAGACGCTTGGCTCAGAGGAACTTATTGAGCTTCCTGCACGAGAAATTTTGCATCGTTTATATCACGAAGAAGATGTCCGTCTACCTGAAGCAGAATCTCTGAAGTTTGGTTGCACTTGTTCGCGCGAGCGATGCGTCGAAGCGCTCAAACAAGTGGGACAAGATGCTGTAACGGAAATTCTGGCGACGGACGATGAAATTAAAATGGATTGCCAATTTTGTAATACCGCCTATCGCTTTAATCCTGTCCAAGCCATGGCGATTTTTGGTCTAAAAGTCAGTTAACTTCTCTTTTTTTGTTGTCTACCTTTCTTCTAATCATCCTGATGTGATTAGAAGAAAATCTATCTTTCCCTCAATTTTCTTGTCATCATTCTGTCACCTTACAACAGCATAGTCTCGCCTAAATACGCTATATTTCTATCGAATTAAGCTTCTCTAAATGCTGGATGTACAATAAATATGTTTGAAATTGCTGAATTCTCTCGCCTAGAGATGATCCGCTCACATCCCTTAGTTCGCTCACGCGTCTTAGCTGAAATCGATGGATTTTCGATCTGGGAATTATCGATTGGTTCTGAAGAAAAAGATGTTCCAACACTGGGTCTTTACGCAGGCATTCATGGTAATGAACGCATCGGCTCTCAAGTTCTTTTAGCGTGGTTAGAACACACTTTGAGCTGTCTGGCTTGGGATAGCTCACTGCAACAACGTCTGAAAACCATGCGAATCGTTTCGATTCCACTGATCAACGTCACGGGATTGCATTTAGGTACACGAGCCACCTCCAAAGGCATCGACCTCATGCGCAATGCGCCTGTCGATGCCATCGGCCCACACATTTGGCCACTCGCAGGACAAAAAATCAGTCGTCATCTACCATGGTATCGCGGTCAAAGTCTTGCACCAGAGAGCCAAGCGTTGATTGATAGTGTTGTGCAATCTCACAAAAACGCCAGTTTCATGATGGCGATGGATTTGCATTCTGGTTTTGGGCAATACGATAGTTTGTGGTTTCCTTATGCAGCACATCGTATGCCACCGCCACATCTCGCCGAAGCGGTCGCGTTATGCGACTTGTTTAATCAAAATTATCCATTGCATGATTTTTATCATATTGAACCGCAAAGTATGCACTACACCACGCATGGTGATTTGTGGGATTACCTCTATGATCATGCCAATAGTGCGGGAAAACCATTATTTCTGCCCTATACACTAGAAATGGGATCATGGCTCTGGCTGCGTAAAAATCCACGTCAATTCTTCCAACGTTTTGGACTCTTTCATCCGATGTTGCCGCATCGTTTGCGTCGTGTACTGCGCCAGCATTGGACCATTTTAGATTTTCTCATGCGAGCAACGGGTGACTATGAACAATGGCTACCCGACGAATTGTCACGCCTAAGTTTACATCAGGTCGGAATAGAGCGTTGGTATCGCCCCCTGTAATCATTCTAAATGCAATCAATTGGTAATGATTTGTAACATTACCATCATAAAAATGCGTACACGGCTATTATTTATTCACAAGCATCCCGAATAAGGCTATGGAGGCCGAACTCAAAAATGCTTTATGTCAATGAAACAGAGTTACAAAAACGATTTTTGACCTTAAAGCGAGAAATTCATATGAAAACATTATTTGCATCTGCAACGCTTGTCATTGGTTTAATGGCTTCAGCTGGTGCGTTCGCAAAAGCAAACGAAGTGGCTGCACCTGCAGGCACCCCAGCAGGTACAACAGGTGTGTGTAACGATGGTTCTTTGAACACAACACCAACGAAAACTGGTGCATGCCAAGGGCATAAAGGCATCAAAGTTTGGTACACCGCAAGTGCATCAACAACAGCCACTCCTGCGCCAACTACAACCACGACTCCTGCAACCACGCCTGCCGCGGCTCCTGCAAAAAAAGGACTTATGTCAATTTTTAGCAAAAAACCCGCAGCCCCTGCCGCTACTGGTACTGCCGCAACAGCAGCAACCACAACCGCAGCAGCTCCAGCAGCCACGACCAAGACAACAACGAGTACAACAACTCCAGCAGTTGGCGGTGGTGCAGGTCAAGTTTGGGTCAATACCGCATCCAAGGTTTACCATTGTTCTGGTTCAAAATACTATGGCAAAACCAAAGCTGGTCAATACATGACTGAAGCAGCAGCAAAAGCAGCAGGTGCACGTCCTGATCATGGTAAAGCATGTTCGTAAGCTAACGTGACTATGGTCAGCAATTTACGTTGACTAAAGTATTCCTGATGTTCAATACGCCGATACCAATACATGTATCGGCGTATTGCTTTTTATGGATTCATTTTTTACATTAGAGATACATCTCACAAATCAAAAGATATAAACTCTTTGTGGAATCATTTTTACGATCAATAGGATAAACAACCTAACTGACCATTAGGTTCATGGATAAAATAAATGAATAGCCATCAACATCTCATCGAAGTCGATATCGCATCCTTACGCCCGACCCAAGTCACTGTTGGCATCGCTGAAGTCGCAAAAAAACGAGCGGAATGGCATGCTTTGGGCAAAAAAGACCGCAATAAACGCCTCAAACAACAGTGGTTTCCCAGCGTACTAGGGCCAAAAGGTCGCTATTACATTACGGATCACCATCATCTCGGACTTGCATTGCTAGAAGAAGGGATTGCGTCCGCATGGGTGACTGTACAACGTGATTATTCGTGGTTAGATCCCGATCGATTCTGGCGTGTCATGGATTTTCATCAACTCACGCATCCTTATGATGAAAATGGCAACCGCCTTGAATACTCAGCCATTCCAAAAGACATCACTCAGCTACGCAATGACCCATACCGTAGTTTGGCTGGATTTGTCCGTGTCGCAGGCGGTTATGCCAAAGATTCAGCACCATTTACTGAGTTTCTCTGGGCTGATTTTTTTAGACCTCAAATCAGTGTAGACCTGATTAATCAATCACCTAAGCAAGCTGTAGAACAAGCCGTTGGTCTTGCTCGTGGTAGTGAAGCGCGCTATTTGCCGGGATGGACTGGTGTCCCTCTTTCACCACCGACGAAAGGCTAATACACCATGAATGAGTCCGCCAGCCCCCAGACTAACAATCCGCATGAACAGAGAACCTTCGGTCTCGTTGATCTCATCGCAGGCTTATCTATTGCAGGATTACTACTTCCAGAAGCAGTAGCTTACTCTGGAATTGCAGGATTACCACCGCAGGCAGGGGTTATTGGCTTACTCATTGGCTTATTGTGTTATGGTCTGATTGGTACAAGCCGTTTTGCGATTGTCTCAGCAACTTCTTCATCAGCAGCCGTACTTTATTCCGCTGTCTATAGCATGGCTGATATTGACCCAGCACATCGACTGCTGCTTGCCAGTGGGCTCATTATCCTCACAGGTGGTTTCTTTGTTTTAGCATCGATTGCCAAGCTCGGTGAAATCTCCAACTTTATTGCAAAACCTGTGCTACGCGGTTTTGCGGTTGGACTGGCCATTACCATTGTCATCAAGCAGTTTCCCAACATCATCGATGTAAAGCCAACACACTCTGATATTTTTCGTTATATCAACGATCTTGCGCTTGGCCTGCCGCACTGGAATCTCACAGGACTGGTGATTGCAGTGGTTGCATTAGTTTTACTGAAAATCTTTGCGCATTGGAGAACTATTCCCGGTGCGCTGCTGGTCATTGCAGGCGGTATTGCATTGGATGTTTCTGGTTTCACCGCAGCTCACGGCGTTGCAGCGGTTGGTACGATCAATTTGACTTTGGAGTGGCCGACACTTCCTACACTGAGCCGTCTTGAATGGTTACGCCTCGGTGAGTTAGCCATCGCATTGCTAATGATTCTATATGCTGAATCCTATGGTGCAATTCGCACGTTTGCAATCAAGCATGGCGATAGTTCTGCGCCCAACCGTGATTTAATGGCACTTGGTATATCCAATATTCTCTCTGGTTTCTTTCATGGCATGCCTGTTGGTGCAGGTTATTCTGCAACCTCCGCCAATGAATCTGCTGGGGCACAAAGCCGCTGGTCTGGCTGGATTGCCGCGCTGGTCGTGCTTGCACTTGTCCTCACGCTGTTGCCTTGGATTGAACATACGCCTGAGCCTATTCTTGCGGCAATCGTCATTCATGCAGTCAGTCATAGCATTACATGGGATACATTTCGTCCGTATTTTATGTGGAAACGAGATCGAATCATCATCGTTTCCGCAGTTCTGGCCGTTTTGGTTCTAGGCGTATTGGATGGTTTACTGGCAGCAATTGGTGTCAGTTTAATTATGATGCTACGCACCATGTCTGATGTGCGCGTAGCATGGTTAGGAGAGTTAGGGGATAGTCACGACTACGTGGATATTCTCAGGCATTCAAATGCGATTACAGTTCCAGATGTGCTGATTGCCCGTCCAGAATCTGCATTATTTTTTGCCAATGCTGAAAAAATATTTGGACTCATTCTCGCCAAAATTGACGCAACACCTTCGACAAAAATCATGATTATCAGTTTTGAAGAATCACCAGATTTAGACAGCACCAGTTTGGAAGCCTTACGCGATTTCGCTGATAATATGCAAAGACGCAACATTGCACTGCTCTTTGCTCGTGTCAAAGATCCATTGCGCGATATTTTTAGAACTGTGAATTTACCAGAGATTCCAACTACATGTTACGACGCACGCAGCGTTGATGACGCAATGACAGAAGCCAAAGCGCTTCTTGCAAAGAACGCTTAAAGCTTTATGTTAATCCTGCAAAATTAAATCGCTCATTAAGCCTATCGGCGTATTGTGGAGGTATAAAACACCACTCTACATCGACAGGCTTAATGATCTTTCTCAGATGTTTTTAACGAACAAACGT
Source organism: Gammaproteobacteria bacterium (assembly GCA_028868515.1). Taxonomy (GTDB): domain Bacteria; phylum Pseudomonadota; class Gammaproteobacteria; order Pseudomonadales; family Moraxellaceae; genus Aquirhabdus. The sequence goes on along the minus strand of JAGWUI010000013.1, from coordinate 8,434 downwards.
CTTCCAGCTCACGTCACCCAAGACGGTATCCAGCGTCATTTCCAACTGATCGCCAGACTTCAATGGGCCAACGCCTGCAGGCGTTCCTGTCATCACCACATCGCCTTTCTCAAGAGTGAATGATTCACTGATGTGTGCAATCAAACCAACGATATCAAACAGCATTTTTTCAGTTTCACCAACTTGGCGAGTCTCACCGTTGACCTTGAAGGTATAGCGTGCGTTCTTGTAATCCGCGATGACATCAGGTGCAAGCCAGTCGCCAAGTACGCAAGAACCATCAAATGCCTTCGAACGCTCCCACGGATACCCCTGATCTTTGAGACTATTTTGTAGATCACGCAAGGTTAAATCCAAACCCAGTGTCACACCTGAAATCGCCGCGCGCGCTTCAAGTTCGTTAGCATTCTTTAATGTATGTCCGATTTGGATAGAAAGTTCACATTCAAAATGGCATGAACCTAGATTGGTATTCCAAGTAATACCGTCGTTTAAGCCAATTAAGCTGCTTGGTGGTTTGATGAACAGAATTGGGGTATCTGGAACTTCACTGCCGAGCTCGCGGGCATGATCGGCGTAGTTACGACCAACGCAGACGATTTTTGAGGGTTTAGTCATGACATTTTCATCTATCAAATCAAATATGGCATATCTTGCCACATTAAGCTGATTACTCAAGATCACTCACGCAAATGATTAAACTTAATTAGCCTTCTTAACATTTCATCATCTATTCTTTAGCAGAATTTCTGGTAAAAACGTTCTCAGGATCATCTATATCAAAAAAGGAAATCAACGATGTCATTAACGCTATACACCAACCCTAAATCTCGTGGACAAATTGCGCGCTGGATGTTGGAGGAAGTGGGCGAAACTTATGTCACCGTGGCGTTAGACTACGGTACGACGATGAAATCACCAGAATATTTAAAGATCAATCCTATGGGCAAAGTGCCTGCGATTGTCCACGATGGCAAAGTCGTCACAGAAACGGCGGCTATTTGTGCTTATTTAGCGGATGCTTTTCCAGAAAAGAATCTAGCGCCAGCACTGAGTGATCGTGCGGACTATTATCGTTGGTTATTTTTTACGGCGGGGCCTTTAGAGCATGCGGTGACTAATCGAACATTAGGCACAAATCCGACTCAAGAACAGCAAGGTTTTGTCGGCTATGGCGACTATGATCGCGTCATCAATGTGCTTGAGCAGGCACTAACAGATAAAAAGTTCATTACTGGAAATCAATTTACCGCAGCAGACGTGTATATCGGTGCGCAGTTATATTGGGGAACGACGTTTAAGACCATTCCAATGCGACCTGCTTTTGAAGCGTATTTGAATAATTTGTATGAACGTCCAGCGTTTCAGAAAGTGATGAAGGGTTAAGTAAACTCTCGATATTCAAGTTGAATCCAATAAGGTGCGCAATGCGCACCCTATATTAGCTGGCGGTTCAGCTTATAAATATCAGGCACCACATCAAATTTAAGCCAACCTTTTTTCATCCAACGCTCTACTAAATCCTTTCCTAGGATATGGATTAAATTAGCAAGCATCGAAAAACGAGAAGCATCATTATGATAGTAAATGACTACTCTAGTTAAGCACTCACTTTCAATAGAGTCATTGAGCGAGAAAATTTCTTCAATATAATCTCTATCTGATACATCAAGTGAATGCCCCCAAATATAAATATCTATTTCCCCATCACTATCGCCTAAATATTGCCTTGGACCTAATTCAGCTAGAACACCATTATTTTCTTTTAAGAATAAATAATCGGTCTCTTTGACTAACTTTTGGTGATATTTTATAAAACCATATGCCTTATGCTCTCTTAATAACTCATGTGTAAAATCATCAATTCCTAAAACTAAACCTTTTGTATTTACTTCTGATTTTCCATGTAGAAATTCAATCTTTATTGCATCAGAATAAATATCTGGTTGATAAAAATTTCTAAACGTAGATGTATAATTAAAGGAAAATATAATATCTAGTTCGGGTAGTTCACCTATTGCTTCCAATGAATTTTTCGGTTCAAACTTACCAACAAAATCAGTCAGATAAATGTTAAAGATTTCAATAAAACACTCTAACTCAGTCCTAAGCTCAGAGAGCAAATCCCCAAAGGAAAATTTATAGTCCTTCTTATACTTTCTGAAGTATCTTTCATTAAAACTAATGCTACTAATAACACCCTCATCTAAACCAAATTGAGCATAATCAGAAAACGTATCGACTTCTATGAATTTAAATAGCTGAAAAATATCTAAAATTTTACTATTACTAAATACTTTCTGAAACACTTTCTCATTAGAAGAAAATTTAATTTGCCTCATTACAATATTTTCAACGTCATACTCTTGGAATAGCTCTGATATAAGACTAAAAATACTTAATGCTTCCCCTATCTTGGTTTCAAAATCTATCCACGACTCTATATCTGATAAATGATGTTTAAAATATGCGTACCAAGAATTTTTCTTGAGTTTCACTCTAGTTTTTTCAACAACTTGACAATCGATAGTCATATCTTCAAGAGCATAAAGTTCTTTCATTCGATCGAAAAAATACCATTCTTTTTGTTCTAATTTTTCTTGTTTCGCTAACTCGCCAAACAAATCATCAAAACCAATCTTGTCTTTTCCATCAGGCAAATTTTCTATGGCCTGCATTACACCCATAAAATGGTTATAACTCGTCGGTAAGTAATGCGCTAAATCAAATCCGTTTCCGATCACTAAAATTTTCATATTTTTATTGTTCTTCCTACATTTAAAAAATAAAAAGGCGTAGATTAACTACGCCTATATCTTTCACTCTAATCAAAAAATCTTCCCAGGATTCATAATCCCTTTCGGATCAAAGACCTTTTTAATTTCACGCAAATATTCAATCTCAACCGCATCACGCGTATAAGTCAAATAATCACGTTTGGTCATGCCCACACCATGTTCCGCAGAGATCGAACCATCATATTTCTGCACAGTTTCAAAGACCTGTTTATTCACGACTTTACACTTCTCAAAGAACTCATCTTTAGTCAGGTTCGCTGGCTTCAAGATATTCAAATGCAAATTGCCATCGCCGATATGACCAAACCAGCAAATTTCAAAGTCTGGGTAAGATTCATTCACAATCGCATCAATATCAGCAATAAACGCTGGTACATGCGTAATCAGCACTGAAATATCATTCTTATACGGCGTAAATGGCGCAATCGTTTCGCTGATGTCTTCGCGCAAACGCCACAATGTCGCAGCTTGAGTTTGATTCTGGCTCATGACGCCATCAATCACCCAACCCTGCTCCATACAATGTTCAAACGTCGCCATCGCATCATCGACAATCGCTTCAAAACGACCTTCAAACTCAAGCAATACATAGAACGGACATTCAGACTCAAATGGACGTGGAATGCCTGTATGCGCGATGACTTTTTGCATCGCCACTTCGCCAAAAAACTCAAATGCAGTCAAATCAATGCGATTTTGGAAGGCTTGTAGAATATGCATCACTGCCGCGAATTCAGGCACACCGAGTACCAACACGCGTAAATCTTGTGGTTGACGTTCTAGCTTGATATCCACTTCAGTTACGATACCGAGCGTGCCTTCCGCGCCGATCATGAGATGACGTAGATCGTAACCAGTCGCATTTTTAATCATGCCTTTGTTGAGACGCAGAATGTCGCCTTTGCCTGTAACCACGGTCATGCCAAGCACCCATTGACGGGTCATGCCATATTTGATGACTTTAATTCCGCCAGCGTTGGTTCCGATATTGCCACCGATCTGACTTGAACCCGCAGATGCAAAATCAACTGGGTAATACAAACCTTGTTCTTCGGCAAATTGTTGTAGTTGTTCAGTCACCATGCCTGCTTGAATGCGCACCATACGATCCGCAGGCAAGAAATCAATCACTTTATTCATGCGATCAAGACTGACGACGATTTCGCCGTTGGCAGCCACAGCACCGGCAGACAAACCTGTACGACCACCGCTTGGGGTAATCGCAACGCCAAACTCGTTGGCCAGTTTCACAATCGCTTGTACTTCGGCAGTATTGGCAGGAAAGACCACAACCGACGGATTTGGCTCAAAATGCTTGGTCCAGTCCTTACCCCATGTTTTTAAGGTGTCGGAATCCAAATGCACACGATTTTCACCAACAGCTTGCTGTAATCCAGCAATCAGAGCAGCAGGTAATTGCGGTGTCACAATATCAGAAGAAGCTATATTCATATCTTGGAAAACCTATAACAGGGGTAACGCAATAAAAGGTCGTAATATGTTACCATAGCCGCCTATTTTTTTGCTTTGCGGCTTTTGCGTTAATTTTGAGGGCACAACATGAGTCAGCAGTTTTCTTTGGAAAAAGACAAAATTCGTTTCTTGCTTCTGGAAGGCGTGCACCAAACCGCGCTGGACGAGCTGCATGCAAACGGCTACACCAACATTGATTATCGTAAAACTGCACTCGACGAAGATGCATTGATCGAAGCGATCAAAGATGTTCACTTCCTCGGCATTCGCTCACGTACCCACGTGACTGAAAAAGTCCTTGAAGCTGCAAACAAACTGACTTCAATTGGTTGCTTCTGTATCGGAACAAACCAAGTGGATTTGGATGCAGCAATGGAACGCGGTATTCCAGTATTCAACGCACCATACTCAAACACCCGTTCAGTTGCTGAACTGGTTCTCGGTCAATTGATCTTGTTACTTCGCGGTATTCCAGAAAAAAATGCACTCGTGCATCGCGGTGGCTGGTCAAAATCTGCTGAAGGTTCATTTGAAGCGCGTGGTAAAACTTTAGGTTTGGTCGGTTACGGCTCAATCGGTTCACAATTGTCAGTTTTGGCTGAATCACTCGGTATGAAAGTGATTTACTTTGACGTTGTGACCAAACTACCACTCGGTAATGCACGTCAAGTTGCGACGATGGATGAGCTGTTGGCATCGAGTGATGTGGTTTCTCTGCACGTTCCACAATTGCCATCAACCAACAACATGATGGGCGCAGAACAGTTTGCCAAAATGAAAAAAGGCTCAATCTTCATCAATGCAGCACGCGGTACTTGCGTGGTGATCGATGACTTGGCAGCAGCGATTGAAAGCAAACATTTAGGCGGCGCGGCAATCGACGTGTTCCCGAAAGAACCAAAAGCAAACGACGAAGAGTTCCTGTCACCGCTGCGTAAATATGACAATGTCATTTTGACTCCGCATATCGGTGGTTCGACTTTAGAAGCACAAGCAAACATCGGTTTGGAAGTTGCTGATAAATTCGTTCGTTACTCAGACACTGGTGCGACGATCACTTCTGTCAACTTCCCAGAAGTATCGATTCCACAGCAAGAAGGTACACATCGTCTGCTGCACATCCACAAAAACGTCCCAGGCGTACTGTCTGCGGTCAACAGCTTGTTTGCACAAAGCAACATCAACATCGTAGCGCAAAGCCTGATGACCAAAGGTGATGTAGGCTATCTCGTGATGGACGTTGCGGGTAGCGACTCAAGCCTTGCATTTGAAAAACTCCAAGGCGTTGAAGGCACACTGCGCGTTCGCGTACTGTACTAATCCAAAGCCGTTTTAGAGTTGCAAAAGACCTCGCGCAAGCGGGGTTTTTTATTGAGCTTCAATAAAACTATAGTGATCAATTATCTCTAGAAAAATCATCAAAGTGTCATGAAAAACCATGATAACGAGTGAACAAACTGACACCAGATACAAACCAATCTATAAATGCAACAAAGCGACAAATTAAAAAGGTTTAGCCTTAAATGGTACAAGACTTGCTGCGATAACCTTTGAGTATCTTTCAATAAACTCTTGATCAAATAACGACATCACGAGGAGACTCTTATGCTCAATGTAGCCCCAAAAATTCCCAGCAACATGAATGGGCTTGTACTGACGGCTGGCGGTGCACGTGGTGCCTACCAAGCTGGAGTCCTCAAACGAGTCAGTGAAATACCTGCACTTTTAGGTAAACCCTCCCCTTTCAAAATCGTTACGGGAGCTTCCGCAGGTGCTATTAACGGAACAACCATCGCAGCAAATAGTGCTGATTTTACGGCTGGAACTAAATTACTCGTTCGCCTCTGGTCTAATCTGAATGCCGCACAGGTGTTTCACTATGATCCTCTTTCATTAGCTCATACAGGGACTCAAGCTGCACTCGATTTTGCATTTGGTGGGTTATTCGGCGCAGGGCGTTTAAAGTCATTTTTAGATGCAGCACCCTTACGGCACCTTCTGGAAAAGAGCATCGATTTTGCTGGGATTGAGCAAGCCATACAAGCAGGTCACCTCTATGCGTTGGGAGTCACCGCAACAGGCTATCACTCAGGCAAAGCCTTCACATTTGTTCAAGGTCAGTTGGGACATGCACTGTGGAATAAAAGTCGCCGCGTAGCGCTTCGTACACAACTAACCCTTGACCATGTACTCGCATCTGCTGCGATTCCACTGGTCTTCCCTCCTGTTGCACTTAAAACAGGCGACTCTGTGGCATATTTTGGTGACGGTGCGATGCGTCTCATCACGCCACTGAGTCCAGCCATTCGTTTAGGTGCAGAACGCTTGTTTGCAATCGGAGTACGTTGTCAGGAGTCCGCAAATAGCCTACTCCGTTCAGAATTATCGACTAATGATGATTATGTCACGCAGTTAAAGCGTCCACCCTTATCGCAGATTTGTGGAACATTAATGAATGCAATCTTCCTAGATCATCTTGATGCCGACTTAGATCATCTCAACCGAATGAATAACTTCGTCGCTGCCTACCAAGAACTGGAAAAGAAAGTTCCTGCGGTAGATCAAGTGCTGCACGAACCCATGCGTGTTGTGACACCATTGGTGATTTCACCTTCAGCCGATATTGCCATTATCGCCAAAACACTGGAACACCGTATGCCGCGCAGTATCCGTTATTTAATGGATGGACTAGGACAACCCGATGCTCAAAGTGCCGACTTAATGAGTTTCTTATTGTTTGATTCCGCGTTCACGCGCGAATTAATTCAATTGGGTTATCACGATGCAGGATTACGCGCCGATGAAATCGAACATTTCTTATTTGATCATGCTCAACCCTAAGCACAAATGACTCACAACCAAAGCGTGGGTCGTTATTACCACATGTTAAAAACCCTCCAACACAACCTTCCCTTTCGCCTTCCCACTTTCAATCAACGCATGCGCTCGACGTAAATTCTCTGCATTGATCTTGCCAAAATGCTCGGTAAATGTAGTCTTTAAAACACCCTGATCAACCAAATCAGCCATTCGGTTCAAAATATGATGCTGCTGAACCATATCGGCAGTTTCAAAAAAAGAACGCGTAAACATATATTCCCAATGCAATGAAATCGACTTACGTTTCAGCAATTTAATATCTAACGGCAACACAGGATCATCAATCAATGCCAGACGACCTTGCGGTGCAAGACATGTCGCAATTTCAGTGAAATGTTGATCGGTCTGATTGAGGCTGGCCACAAAAGTCACTTCAGGAATCCCGATACGCTTTAACTCATCTGATAACGGGTTACGATGATCAATCACATGATGTGCACCCAACTGTTTAACCCACGCCATCGTTTCTGGGCGCGATGCCGTGCCAATGACAGTCAAACCCGTCAGTTGTCGTGCAAGCTGAATTAGAATAGAACCGACACCACCAGCTGCACCTACAACTAACAACGTTTGACCTAAATTGTCCTGCCCCTCAACAACACCTAAACGATCAAAGAGCATTTCCCACGCCGTCACACTGGTCAAAGGCAATGCCGCAGCTTGAACAAAATCAAGGGTCTTTGGCATTCTCCCAACAATGCATTCGTCGACGACTTGACGCTCACGATTACTGCCTGATCGCGCAAGCGCACCTGCATACCACACACGTTCATTCGGTTGAAACAATGTGACTTTTTTACCTACCGCTTTCACGATGCCCGTAGCATCCCAACCCAGCACTTTAAATTCACCCGCAGGTGGCGCCATATTTTTACGGACTTTGGTGTCCACTGGATTCACGGAAACTGCATGAACCTCAACCAGCAGGTCATATTCGCCAACTTCAGGTTCTGGCAACACAATATCTTGTAGCGACAATACATCATCAATCGCTCGAGATTCTTGATACCCGACAGCTTTCATGAAACACCCTCTGACTTTCCTTGTTGAAGAACAATACTATGTATCAAAAACTTTCTTCGTGTAATTTTTCTTAAATGAAATAATTTGATATGGACTTTTGTGAGTCTTCAGTATTTAATTCAAGATTATTATAGCGTTTTTGTGACCATCCAAATTTCAGATCGTGAGCAACCATGTACTATCAGATATTAATTGAAACAACCGAAAAAGTTGATGAATCTGATGCCAACAAACAATACTTTGAACTGGATCGGTCTAGC
>JAGWUI010000040.1 GCA_028868515.1 Gammaproteobacteria bacterium | reverse complement strand
AATGAAAAACATCAACACGCCAAGAATGGCGAGACCAAACACAGGATGCAGTAAGACACTGTCTAACGCATCGTCGCGCTGATCGGTTGAACGTGGCATGACCACCGTATCGGCGAGTAAAGCACGAACTTCGGCGTGAATATCATTCAGCGTCATTGTGCTATTGGTTGCTGTGACAGGTGATTCAGGAATGCGATTTTCAAGTTGGATGAGTAGGTCCGCGATGCCATGACGTTTGATGGCAACGGTTTCAACAATTGTGACGCCCAGTCTTTCAGAAAGTTTTGCGATATCAATCTGGATGCCGCGACGTTTGGCATCATCCATCATGTTCATGGCGATAATCATTGGTCGACCAAGACGACGGATTTCAAGGGCAAAGCGTAAGTGCAAGCGTAAGTTGGTGGCATCCATGACGCAAACGAGCAAATCTGGTAGAACTTCACCGTCTAGTTCGCCCAAACAGACCGCGCGCGTAACAGCTTCATCAGGGCTAGTCGCATCCAGACTATATGCGCCTGGTAGATCCAGCACCCGCACATGACGACCTGAAGGAAGGGTCATGATGCCTTCTTTGCGTTCAACGGTCACGCCTGCGTAGTTAGCAACTTTTTGCCGTGCACCTGTGAGTTGATTGAAGAGCGATGTTTTCCCACAATTTGGATTACCAACGAGCGCGATATGTTCTGCCATCCGATCATTGGATTGATCGGTATGCGTGATATCAGTCATCACAATCGTATTCATGCAGAAACCTCATCCACTTGACGCTCATTGAGGATACGCTCAACCAGCACTCGTTTTGCTTCACTACGACGCAGCGCAAACCGAGTAAAGCCGATTTGAACCAATATTGGATCACCACCAAAAGGCGCAACAGTAATCAGTCGTACACGCTCACCTGGGACAAAACCAAGCTCTTTTAAGCGGTGCGCAATCATATCAATTTCAACTGTGGTTTGCTGTTCAACTGAATCAGTCACTTGTGAGTCTTCAACAGCAATAATCGTTGCAGATGTGTTTTTTGATAGATCAGAAAGGCGCACGGTTATAGAGAACCTAGTGATAAATGAGAATTATTCCTAGTTTCAACCTTTCCAAGATTCCTGTCAAACGCTATTTTTGTGAAAGGCTGAATTTGTAGATGGTTTGTAGATTGAGGGTTGATCAACTTGCTTTGTCTTGTTCTGGTTCAGGCATGATTTCACCGCCTTCCATGATCCAGCTTGCAGGCACATCGATGAGCATGACTTCTGTTGCTCTTTTCTTGGTATCAAGGCTAGAGAGTGCGGAAGTGATTTTTTGGCAAATTTGAGCTTTGATAGCATCTGAGCGTCCACTCCGAATAGACCCTAGCACATGAAATGCAGTCTTCCTCGGCAGAGGAATGCCTTGTGCAAATACCACTTGGACATAATTTGCAGGAGCTCCTGTCAGTAAGCAGTGTGCTTCAGTGATTAATTTCACGATACTGAGTTTCTTGAGTTCACTGACTGGCTTTTTGGTGGACACGGTATATAAGGGCATAGGAACCTCTTTTTATTTGTCCGACTGATTGATACTGATTTCGAAACGTTTTTTCGAGATTTTATTCTTGGCGAGCGTTGTCAGCATTTTGACGAGCATAAAAGGACGAATTGTTGGTCGAAATCTGCGGTTACTGGTCGCCATCAGCTCTTTGAGCTTGGATGTATCAGCGGCAGTGATGATCACATCGTGTTTGCTGCAATTGGTCATCATCATCCACTGTCGTAACATGGCTTGAAGAAAAGCGGTGCGCTGAGCTTGCGGTAGATCATCGACGACAGATGCTGCAATGGTTGAGCAATTGGAGGGTTTGCCAGCCAGGAAGGCTTGACCTTTAGGTACGGTCATCCACATGACTTTGGTCTTGGCTTGCAGACCAAAGCATTGTGTATAAACCGCCGCAATGCCTTTTTCGAGTTCCGCATAAAGTGATTCAGGATACAGCTCTTGCTGTACGGAACAAATCACTAAAAACTTGGACATAATTATGACCTGTCAAGGTTATAAGTCGATTTGCTTCTCTTGATCATGTACCTTTAAACGTTTAATGGCAATAGTAAATATGTGTGAATTCCTTGATAGATACACAGTCCACCACAGGCCAATAATAATAAGAAAGTCAGCGCAGTACCCCAGAATCGTCCGAATTTAAAAGATTCGGTAAATGACAATGAGTAGCCGTGAAGTAAACGTGCGATGAGTAGGGTTAAACCGAGAATATTTAAGGCATAGAAGGGCAAATGATTGAGTTCAAGGAAGCCTAACATGACTAAAATGAAAGGGACGTATTCAGCGAAATTGCCATGTGCGCGGATGCGACGTTGTAAGATTGGATTGCCACCATCGCCCAGACTGACTTTGTCGCGCATTAACACTACGCGGTAGCTGAGTACGAAGTAGAAGAGTGCGAGCAGACCTGCGTAGATGGGGGTAATGATCATTTTTCATTCTCCAGAATGTTTATGATCTAGTATTAGCATAGGGTTGATTGATATGACAATAGATGGAAATATAACCTATCAACATCTGAACAATATAATTAATATTTTGGAGGGTAGTGTGAATCATCTTTGTGATTATTTAATTAAATCCATCAACTATCAGCCATTTAAAGTGAGTGTTGAGCTTGGAGAATATGGGTGGATGTTAAAGCAAGAATCATTTGCTACTGAACAAGATGTACGTTCTGGTGAAGCTGAATATTTTAATGAAATGATTGCAAGTTCTGAATTGAAAATATATTTTTGTCCATTTTGTGGTACAAAGCTTGATTAACGGTCGCCAGCCGCAGCGTGGGCTTAAGCCCACGGCTTACTCCGATGTCTAAGCTTAATAAACACTTAATGGAATAAATCTCGGCAAAGCCTTAAACCTCGCAATCCAAGCTCGCACATGCGGATAATCCTGCAACGAAAACCAACCTTCATCTTCGAGCAAAGAAATATAAGGAAAACAAGCGATATCGGCGATGGTTGGACGTTCCAGTTCAAGCCATAAACGTGACGCCAGATGGTCATTGATTAATGTCAAAATTGCCTGAGCGCGCGTGGTGGCAAGTTCCAGATTTACTGTACTCGGTTGTTTGCGCCAATAAAAGCGAATTGCGGTCGGGCCATGCGTGATTTCGTTGGCGGCGACAGAAAGCCACTGCACGATTTTGGCAAGACTTTCGGCATCACTCGGAAGCGTCCATGCGGTATTTTGATGTTGCTGCGCGAGATACACCAGAATCGCTTGTGAATCATGAATGGTCACTGAACCATCCTGCCAAACAGGGACTTGTCCAAGTGGATTGATTTGCAGGTATTCCGCAGTTTTTTGCTCACCTTTGCTGAGATCAATAATCACGCTCTCATACGGAATATCGAGGAACGATAACAACAAACGAACTTTATAGCTGTGTCCAGAAGGTGGTGTGTAATAGAGTTTTGGCATTTTATATCCTTGTTTTTTTTCATTTATGGTGTAGGAAAAGCGAAGTCGTGCTGAAGAATAGCACTGATTGATGACGGAAAGAACTCTGCGATCACGTCTGTTTTATGAAATAAATATTGATTTTAATATGAATAAAAATAATGTCTTAATGAACGCTAAAAAATTAAGTTGACAATCCTTTTATTTAATTGGAATATATATTCCATATAGATTAATAAATCATCATTGAGCTGATTTGCATGGCACGTCGTACCCAAGCCCAACTTGCCCAAACCCGTAAGGCGATTATTACTGCGGCGAAGCAGTTGTTTTCTGACAAAGGTTTTGCCCGAACGCAAGTGGCGGAAATTGCTCAGAGTGCAGGCGTGGGAATCAGTGCGTTTTATGGTCAGTTTGAAGATAAGAGCCAACTCTTTTTATTTATTCTGAATGAAGTATTTACTGAGCTACACGCAGGAATTGTTGAGGTTCGCCAAGGGGTGAATTTGAATTCCCCTGTCGAGTCGATGATTGCGACGCAGCAGATTTATGAACTGATTTTTGAAACTTTGAACAAACATGCACACATTACGTTATCCATGTTCCGTTCAGGTTTTTCAGCAATTCCAGGTTTGGAAACTTGGTACTGGCATATTTGCGATGCAATCGCTGCGGAGCTGAGTAAGAATTATCAGCAGGCCGAAGCTGCGGGTTTGATTGAGATTAGCAGTCATCGAGATATGTCAGATGCCATGATTGGTATGGTGCAACATCTGGGTTATCGGATGGTGTTGCAAGGCTCGCCAACGCCGCATGAAGCGGCGCAGATGTGTACGCGGTATACGATAGGCAGTTTGTTGATGAGTATGCCGAGATCCAAAATTCCACAAATGATGCCGCTATGGGCGGCGATTCCAGCCTGACAAGTCGATTTGATCTTGCAGACCTTTTAATGATTGATAAGCCAGTGAGAAGTGTAATGACAACGCCTGAAAAGACGCCAGAAGCACCAGCAACAACGACTCAAGATGAGCCAACGACCGCAACGGCAAAACCAGCCGCAAAACCCAGAGTCACAAAACCACGAGCAGCAGCGAAGCCACGAGCAGCCGCGAGCAAGACGACTTCAGCTGCAACTACCACAAAGTCAGCATCCACAGCCAAAGCCAAAGCTGCGCTAAAAATGCCTGATGAAGTGTTGGAAGTTGCGGTGATTGGTTCAGGGTTTTCTGGTCTGGGTATGGGCATTCGCCTGAAAAAAGCAGGCATGACCAATTTCCGTGTTTTTGAAAAAGCTGGAGATGTGGGCGGTACTTGGCGCGATAACGTCTATCCCGGCTGTGCGTGTGATGTGAAATCCCAACTTTATTCATACTCATTTGAACCGTCAGCAGAATGGTCCAATGCTTATGCCAATCAAGGCGAGATTCTGAAATACATTCGTCATTGTGCGACGAAATATGGCATGTATCCGTTCATGCGTTTTAATTCCAAAGTGCTGGAAGCGACATTTAATGCCGAAAAGGGTGAGTGGTTACTCATCATTGAAGGTGGCGAGTTAGTTCGCGCGAAGAATGTAGTCGCAGCACCGGGGCCATTTGCTGATCCAAAAGATCCACACATCAAAGGTTCTGAGAACTTCAAAGGAGCGATTATTCATACCGCACGTTGGGATAACTCAGTTGAACTCAAAGGCAAGCGTGTTGCGTTGATCGGTACAGGTGCAACAGGTGTACAAGTCGGGCCAGCGATTGCGCCTGAGGTCGCTCATCTGACCGTGTTCCAGCGTACCGCAAACTGGATCATGCCACGTCCAAATCCAGATTTGACTGAAGCAGAGAAACAAGAAAGCCGTGATAATCCACTCAAGATGAAGCTGAATCGTTTGAGTAATTATTGGTTGAATGAAGCGACTGCGCCATTCTTGATTCTGAAATATGATGCGTTTAAATCAGTACCATCCAAGATTTCAAACGATTACCGCAAGCGCAAAGTGAAAGATCCTGAACTCCTGAAAAAACTCACGCCTAACTATAAGTTTGGATGTAAGCGCGTACTGGTTTCGAGTGACTGGTATCCAACCATGCAGCGCGAGAATGTGACGTTAGAAGTGACAGGGATTAAACAAATCACACCGACAGGTATCGAAATGGTCGATGGGCAGCATGTCGACTTAGATGTGATTATCTTTGCAACGGGTTATGAAGTGCGTAACACGGGTGCGCCGTTTGCCGTGCATGGTCTTAACAATGCTTCACTGGATGACAAATGGAAGGATGGTGCCGAGGCGTTTGACGGTATCGCGACCAATAATTTCCCAAATATGTATTTCTTGGTTGGGCCATTTACAGGACCGGGTCATACATCAGTCATCGCCTATGCTGAAGCGCAGATTGATTATGTGTGGCAAGCGATCGAACTGCGTAAGCAAATGAATTTGAAGTACATCACGGTGAAACCGTCAGTAGAAGCGAGTTTTGTCAAAACGATGGATCAACGTAGCGAACACACGGTCTGGAAATCAGGTTGTGCAAGCTGGTATCTCAGCCCGAATGGTCGCAACAATGTCCTCTATCCAGGCTTCAATGCAGAATATCGTATGCGTATCATGCGTTTCAATCCTGCTAATTATGTATTAGTCGGAGCAAATGATCAGCCTGTGAAGCCATCGCTACGCGATCATTTGAGCACAGTGAAAATGGCACTGACTGCTTAATGCTGATCTGAAATAAACCATGCTGTATGATGAAACCGTCTGTTTAAATGAGCAGGCGGTTTTTTAATTCTTGTAAAAAGAAACTGAGTACCAATATGCCTAAAGCTATCGTTCGTCATATCCTTGTTAAAGATCGAGCGCTGTGTGAGCAGCTCAAGACACGTCTTGCCAAAGGTGAGGACTTTGCCAAACTCGCTAAGCAGTTTTCGACCTGTAATTCAGCCAAGCGTGGTGGCGAGTTGGGAGAAATCAGTCAAGGTCAATTGGTTCGTCCGATTGATCATGTGGTGTTCACCAAACCTGAACATGTCGTGCATGGGCCTGTGAAAAGTCAGTTTGGGTTTCATTTGGTGGAAGTGAAATTTCGTTATTAGAGCTGTTGAATAACTTTGATTTTTCAATCGGAAATCTGAATCATTATTTCAATTTTTAATAAAATACACGATAATCACGCAAACGCTACGTCATCGATTAGATTTGCCTGTTATATTGTTTGGCGTGTGATGTTGCTGTTTTTATAATCAACTTGTGATAACAAATGAAAAGCTTTTTATAGGCTTTGGAGAACAGAAATGAGTACTTTCGATTCGATTAAATCATCTATTAAAAATACTGTTGCAGATGTACAAGAAAAAGCCAAAAGCGCAGCAGCAGAGGCTCAAGAGTTTGCTAAAACAACTGTTGCCGATGTGCAAGAAAAAGCAACGGCTGCATTTGCTGAAGCTCAAGAGAAGGCAAATGCTGCGATTGAAAGTGCAAAAGAAGTAGCAGAAGCTGCAAAAAGTCGCGCTCATGATGAGTTAGAAAATGCAAAAAGCCATGCGACTGATTTAGCGAATAAAGTTGTGGGTGCATCTAAAGAAGTTGAAGGCAAACTGCAAGAAATCGTTGATAAGGCGAAGGCTGAAATCGATCAAGTTGTGCAGAAGGTAACTTCTAAAGATTCAACGCCGAAAGAGTGATTGAATATTGTCGTGCATAGGTGGATTTTCATGTAGAGTCCACCTAATATTCTTTTATAAAAATAGTTTTTAGATTAAAGGTTTTTAAATTTCTATGACGAGATAAGAATTTTGATAGTCATTGTTTTAAGCGTAATTGCCTTCATTGTATTTATTATCTTTGCTGCGAGAAGTGCAATAAGATACGAGAAAGATACAACTTTTATTAGAAAGAATGAGATTCTTAAACTCATTCGTTATGAACTTCCGCCTCGACTTGAGTTTGCTTATCAACCATTTTATGACACGATGCGCAACCTCGGTAATTTACTAGGACTCCTCGTTTTCTTATATGAGCCCACGGATTTATCAGCAGTACTGGCTACTTGCTTTCTTGTGTTCAAATTTCTCATCTTCATGTATACGGTTTATGTTGTGAGTAGTGGCTTTAGGACGGTTTTTATTCATGGAGTCAGAAAAACACCAGCACTTTGTTTAAATAGACAGACATTTCGGATTTTTAATAAAGATATTGAATGGTCAACTATTCAAAGAGTTATCTTTTACGAAGATGAAGGTGCGTATAGTCTTGCCGTGAACTACACTCCAAATGATTCAAAACAGATTATGAGTAAAGCAATAGACTTTAGAGATCTAAAAGACTCTTACGAAGTCATACTTCCAGCAGTAGAAAAATATTGGCGTATCTGTTCAGATCGAACGGATCTTAAAATCACCAATATGAAAGTATGAGAGCTTTAACAAGAAATAGTTTTTTCTTCTACGTTTACATTAAGAACTAGAAGGACTATTGATCCTCTTTTTAATCACTTCAATGCACTGTGGAAACAGTCGGCTAATCCGCGTCATATCCCGAATCATCGCGATTCGAGGCCAAGTGGCTTGCTCACCCATACGAATATAATCTTTCAGCCTCTGCGGTGTTGGGTTAGAAATCACCTTGAGGTATGCGCTAGGCTTAAACGGAAAGTGTAAATTGATATCACCTAGATATTCCTGTGATGCGATGGCGTGCGCCTGACTAAATATCGGATTAAATGGTGTTTTGTATGTCAGTTGACGACTAATATCGAGCAGTTCTGCACTACCTTCATGAATGACAGTTGCAATCACTTGTTTACCCAGTGCGCGTATACCACGTTGATTTTTATGGGTAATGAAAGGAATGACATGGGGGTTAGCCTGACTGACAATGGTTTGACTGATATTGTGCAGGCGCGCTAATCGTTCACGCGGTATATCGCCATGCAATGCACCGTCAATCCATGTTTCGGTACTCATATAAGGCACTTGGCGTCCATCTTGAGTACGCGCTTGTAATGCGACAGGTGGGAAAAGTAGCGGAACCGCGCACGAGGCAAGCGCAGCATATTCGACAAGGACATCAGGTGCGGTTAGATAATTCAATAATCGCGGTTTTTGATGCGTCCGCGTGGGTGAAATGGTGATATTGAGGATTCGTCCGCTACGCTGATAGGCTTCTGCAAATGTGACGCTGCCCACATTTGCCAGAATATGCTCCAACAATTGCTGTTCATCCATCACCGAACCTTGCTGGCGAATATCACGAAATCTACGCCAGTGCAAAGCATCCAGATGCACAGTATCTAATTGTTCTTTAAAAAATAAATCGAGTTCTGCATCACTCTTATTACAGACTGCCGCAGCAATAATCGAACCCATACTCGAGCCTGCTAGTACATCAGGCAATAAATTCAGTTCCCATAGTGCTTTAACAACACCCAGATGATAAATCCCAAACGCAGCACCACCGCTTAAAATCAACGCAGGGCGACCATAAATCTTGGCCGCTTGCTCAAACAGCTCTAATTTACGACGCTCTGAAATATTGGGAATGCTCTGTTCACAGAGTGTCCACATGACCCGCTCGACTTCATCGAGATATTCAGTGACGATGTATTTCGTGCCCGACCGCGCGTATTGGTAGAGCGCGGGATTATTCAGCTCGCCGTTATGGCGATAAATACTTTCTTGTAATAGACCGATCAAACCATGCAGATCGTTGGCTTGTCGTAAGGCTTGCATCTGCTGGATATGATTGCGCATGAGCTGTTCGTGACAGAAATCAGACGCATCGCTGGCGCGCCACGCCATGAGACCATCCTCAATATCGAGCGCTTCAGCAATCCGCAGCCACTCGTCGTAATTTTGCGCGTGTGCTAATGATTGGCTGAGCTGATGATGTTTGCGATGGGTGTGCATGAATCAGATCCTGTAGAGCATTGAGCAAGTTGCAAAAAGTTTAGCATGCTCAATTTATCGTTCACATGACAATCTTGGACAATAGATTCTGCTGCGTCATGATGCTTATGAAGCCAATGCATGCATGATTTGTTCAGCTTCTTCATAACTCATATATTTGGGAACAGCATAGATGCCATGAGCTTCGGCAAATGCAGCTTTGATGATCTCAGGGAAGTCCTGACGGTTAATGGCTTTAATCTGCGTATCGATTTTTAATTCGACCAAGAGGGCTTTGACACGGATGATTAATATTTCAGCCGCCATCGTATCGTTAAATCCGCCATTGACCAAGCCAACACGTTCCGCAAGTTCCGCTAAACGTTTTCTCGATGCGACATGATTAAAATCCAGAATATGTGGCATGACAATCGCATTTGCACGACCATGCGGGATGCCATAGTGCGCACCCAGTTGATGAGCAATCGCATGCACATAGCCTAACCCAGCCTGATTTAAAGCGAGTCCTGCATAATGTGAAGCGAGCGCCATGGCTTCGCGCGCCGCGAGGTTGCTGCCATCGGCCCAAGCCAGTGGTAAGTTTTCAAAAATTAAACGTGTTGCCGCTGCTGCATAATAATCTGTCTCTGCGGATGCAAAGGTACTCATCCATGCTTCTAGCGCGTGGGTCAATGCATCTAAACCTGTATCCGCTGTCACACTGCGCGGCATACCTTGCATGACTTTTGGGTCTAATGCTGCCGCAAGAGGGACGACTTTTGGATCGATCACTAGGCCTTTTTGATGAGTCTGGTCATCAGAGACAACGGCGCCAATTGTAACTTCTGAGCCTGTGCCTGCGGTGGTTGGAATCACAAATAAAGGTAATGAGGGCTTGCGACCTTTGATAATGCCGACCAGTTGTTGCGGTGTTTTTTTGTTGGTCGCAGACAGTGCCATCACTTTTGCGGTATCAATCGCTGAACCGCCGCCAATTGCCAGCACACTATCGCAGCCCGATGATTTCAGGACAGCGAGTCCATTTTCAACCACGCTAAACGTGGGGTCTGGTTTTACACCAGAAAAGATCGAGACTTTTAATCCCAATCGTTGTAGCTCAGTTTCGATAGGTTGGATGACACCTAAGCCCAGCAAGATTTCATCGGTAACAATCAAGACATGCTTCATCCCAAGCTGAGAGATTGTGGTACTGAGTTTCAGCGCTGAATCAGACCCGACCAAGACCAGTGGACGTGGTGCTGGGATGACCATGGTTAATGCTTTGACCGCTGCCAGTTGGGCTTTTGCTTTAATGCGAGTTGAGAGATTTGCCATGTTCAGGACTCACTGATCTTCCGTAATGATGTAGATGAATATTGAATAATTGCTTTCTTAATGGCGAGTATGGCTGTTTATTTATCATAAATATCCCACCAAAAAAGACACTCTGTCTGTCTTTTTTTGCTAATCCAGCGTCCTTCGATAAAATTTCACCGCAACAGCCATGACGATTGCTGTAAATAACATCAATGGCCAGACATTGGGCCACAGATCAAACCAGCCATTTCCTTTGAGTAAAATGCCACGAATCAAGCGGTTAAAATAAGTCAGCGGCAGGAGATTACCAATAAACTGTGCCCACGCAGGCATCCCAGCAAATGGAAACATAAAACCTGAGAGCAGCATATTTGGCAGAAAATAAAAGATCGTGAGTTGCATCGCTTGCAATTGGTTTTGCGCAAGGGAGGACAGCGTAATCCCAACGGTTAAACTCGCTGCGATAAATAGCAGCGCTGCCAGATAAATCGCCACAATACTCCCCGCAAACGGCACATGAAACATAAAGCGTGCACCCAGCAAAATAATACTGGCTTGCAGTAAACCGATCGCAATATAAGGCATGATTTTGCCTGTGATGACTTCGATGGGTTTAACGGGCGTGGCGAGGAGATTTTCCATCGTGCCGCGCTCGCGTTCGCGGGTCATCGCAAGCCCTGTCATCATCACCAATGTCATGGAGAGGACGACGCCCATCAGGCCTGGGACAACATTATATTGACTGATGCCTTCTGGGTTATACAGGCGTTGTACTTGTACATCGAAGGCGGGCGTGCCGCTCTTTAATTTGGCAAGCACACCTGTTAAATCTTTATCACTGACGGATTGCACCAAACCAGACAGAGATGCCAATGCTGCATTGGTTGCGGTGGGGTCAGTGGCATCGGCTTCTACGAGTAAGGCAGGATGTTTCCCTCGTATCAGGTCGCGTGAGAAGTTGGCAGGAATATTGAGGATAAATAAGACATCACCTTGTGCCAATGCTGCACGACCTGCTTCTTCATTCGGGTATTCACTGACGATATCGAAGTAATCCGATGTTTTCATTGCAGCGATAAAGCTACGACTGAATTGACTATGATCGGAAGAAATGATGGCAGTTGGCATGTGTTTTGGGTCGGAGTTGATGGCATAACCAAACAGTACCATTTGCATGATCGGAACCATGGTAATCATGCGCAACGTGACGCGGTCACGCATCAGTTGCAGGAATTCTTTGAGTACAATGCTCCACCAGCGATTGAAGGAGAAGCCGTGAGTCATTTGGCATCTCCTAAACTGGCGAAGTTATCCGCAGACTGTTTCATCATATAGATAAATACATCTTCTAGGCTGGTGTTGATCTGTTCCATCTGAAGATGCTGGCCTTGCGTGGCATCGTGCAGAGTTTTTTCCAACAATACGGCATTTTTACCTGCAACATGGATGGATGTTCCAAATGCTACGGTTTGATCGACGCCAGCTTGCCCACGTAGTTTTTGTGCTAATTCAACAAGATTGTCACCATGAATCGCCCAAGTTGTCAGGTTTTGTTGGGCAACGATTTCAGCCGCAGTGCCTTGTGCGAGGAGTTGTCCATAAGCGATATAAGCGAGCTTATGGCAGCGTTCGGCTTCATCCATATAATGTGTGCTGACCAACACACTGATGCCTTGCGCCGCAAGCTCGTGCAGTTCTTCCCAAAAATCACGCCGAGCGGTGGGATCAACGCCAGCAGTGGGTTCATCAAGTAGTAATACTTTCGGTTCATGCAACATGCACGCAGCAAGGGCAAGTCGTTGTTTCCAACCACCAGAGAGTGAGCCAGCCAGTTGCTTGGCACGACTGGTAAGGCCGAGTTTTTCCAGTGATCGGTCAACCGCTTCTTTGCGGTTTTTCATCTCGTAGATGCGTGCGACAAAATCCAGATTTTCACGAATACTGAGATCATCCCAATAGGAAAATTTCTGGGTCATATAACCAACGCGTTGTTTAATCTCATTGCTTTGCTTGATGATGTCATAACCCAAGCAAGTGCCTTGCCCTGAATCGGGTGTCAAGAGACCACACATCATGCGAATCGATGTGGTTTTTCCACTGCCATTTGGCCCTAAAAAACCAAAAATTTCGCCGCGACGAACTTGTAGCGATAAATCTTTGACGACATGTTTATCACCAAAGTGCTTATTGATGCCGACTACATCAATGACGAGATCGTTCTCTATTTCTTTATGATGGTCATCGGCAATCATTGCAGGCGTACCTCAATAGGTTGCCCAGGATGTAGCTTGACTGCATCTGTCGCATTGGGATGCGCTTCGATCATATACACCAGTTTGGCGCGAGTTTCATTACTATAGATAATTGGCGGTGTGTATTCGGCTTTGGTTGAAATATAGGTAATTTGTGCAGGTAGGTCAGTAGCGCAACCATCGCAATGTAAGATGACTTTCTGATTGAGTTTGAGTTGTCCTAGGACAGACTCTGCAACGAAGAATCGAACTTTGACGTTTTCTGGCGGTAGAAGTTGTACGATTGGATTCCCAGCAGCAACCCATTCACCTTCCCGATACAACGTATCGAAGACGACACCCGCATGTGTTGTGTTGACGGTTTTTTGATTGAGTTTCCAGTTGGCTTGATCAAGTGCAGATTGTGCAGCGGCAACTTGTGCTTGTTGTGCCTTGATTTGTCCTTGACGATTAGGTAATTGATCGACATTCAGTTGGCTTTGTTTCTGATGAACATCAGCAACGGCTGTTTCAACTGCGGTACGACTATCGTCGAGTTGTTGCTTAGAAATACCACCAATACGGTATTGCGCTTTATTGCGCTGAAGTTGATTTTGGGCGTGTTCTGCGTTGGCTTGAGCTTGTTTAAGTTGCGCACGTGTTACGGCTTGTTCTTCAGGGCGTTTCCCTCGTTCAATATCACTGAGGTTTTCTTTAATCGCATCGAGTTGATGCTGGGCTTGTTGTTGAGCCGCGATTTCATTGGCTGATTCAAGGCTAAATAAAGGGGTATCGGCTGCGATTTGCTGTCCGCGTGTCACTGCTAAATGATCCAGACGACCTGATTGCGATGAGGAAATATAAACATATTCGCCTTCGACATAGCCTTGCCAATTATTGTTTTGATTTTTTGTGCAACCTGAAAGTAACAGCACACTGAGTGACGTGAATACAATTGTGCGTCTTGCCAAGCTTTGATGATCAAACTGCCACATGAAACATCCTCTTGCTGGAGATAACCATTCGTTTTTTAGATATCGCTATATTTGAATCTAAACCGATATGTGGCGGAGAACAATAGAAAATGATATGAATGTGAAGGCGTTGTTTACTGTAATTTTATTCAGGCAACAACTCGCAAAACCAAAAGCCTTTCGTCTCAACAGGTGAATGACAGACATATTGATCTTTATCATCATTTGTAGATTGTTGAATTGGCATGGGCTTTGGCAATGGGCGATAAATGACTTCACCGCGCGTGATTTTGATTGGGTGTTGGTAAATGGGTCCTGCGTAGCAGAACGTATGGTATTCGCCATTTTCACCACACGGATCAACGTGAGAGGGTAGTTCAGCAATAAAGGTTTGATTAATCTCGCGACCAGCCCATGATTCATCAAGATAACCATCATTGATACAACAAGTAATCGTAGCAAAGCCTTGCGCAACGAAGTCTTGGATGAGTTGGGCGGTATTGGAGTGCCATAACGGAAATACAGCAGTTAATCCGACTTTAGCCAGTTGTCGTTCGCGGTATTCACGTAAATCCTGCAAGAAAATATCGCCAAACACGACATGTGTTACGCCTTGTGCTTTGGCTTTTTCTAAACCTTCAGTCATTTGTTGTTCGTATTCTTCATTACTTCCTGCGCGTACCCAGACTTTGATGAGCGGCAGGCCTATTGCGGCGGCTTGAGCGTCGAGCAAATCTTCTCGTACACCATGCATGGAGATACGACCGAAATCCGCATTGAGCGTTGTCATTAAGCTGATCACTTCAAAACTCTGCTTCGCACGATGAAGTGCCATCGCCGAGTCTTTGCCACCGCTCCAGCACATCAGAGCTTTAGGTTTATTATTTGGAATTGAATGAGAAGTCATACGTTGTTTTCTGAGCTTTTTTCTGAGTTTAGGAAGATGGGAAACTTAAGAAAATGAAGTTTAGTTAGAGACTTACTTTTTCACATTCACATGTCCATAAGGACAATTTCGACAGCCATTGCCGCAACATTCACCACGTTTGAGAAAAAACCAACGAGAAAACACCCAGCGCCCCTCTTCAATGGTGTAATCCAATCCTTCAATCAACGGCAAGCCTTGACATGCCAATGCTTCGGTAGGTGCAGTGATATGGATTTTTTGCTGATCGATGGTCTGAGCAATATGTGCTTGAGCCATCGCAGTCAGGCATTGTGGACAGACGCAATCACTACTTCCTTTCATCACACCAGTTGTTGAGCAACTAAAAATAGCAGGGTAACTCATGCACCAACATGAACCTGTCGTGCATCCTGAACAATCAAAGCTGGCTTGGCAACGATCACAAGTTTTATTCATAGAAACGTGTTGCTGTGGTTTCGCAAAGATAAGCAAAGTACACGCTTCTGACAGCGAGGTAAATGAATATTTACTCGGTTTATTGATATTCAGACACCGAATAGAACGTAGATTTTACAGTGCTGTGCACCGTCTTAATGTGATTTAGCTGGATAATAGACATTACAGCAAGTTCGGGATGTAGTTCAAACCATGATGTGCTGTATATGCGAGCAATTGGATGTTATCTATGTTAGTTATTTTGTTGGAAATATTCGTAGTTGCGAAGGCAAGTTTGGTCATCATGCTTGCGACAAAAAAGAACCCATAAAGTGCCAAACCGAAGGCATTGCCAATCAACACCCAAAGTAAATTTCTAAACATTCCTGTGATATTGGTGCGTTTTGCCATCACTGTGTAGACGCCCATGATTAACTCAAGGCAAAGCATCAGCATAATTGCGACCATGATCGGAATCATTGATTCATCAGAAATTGGTACGCCAGAACGTGATGCGCTCATGGCAAGGACGACGCCAGAAATGACCCCGCGAATGATTAAGTCTTTGATTGGGAATGTAGATGCTTGGCTATCTGATTCCAGCTCAGTGATCGGAATTTCGTTGGATGATAGATAGTTCATTTTTTACCCCATACATCTTCATCAATGGTTCAACATGATGCGAAGCACATCATGTGAGATTTATTTGTATAGATATGGAGCAAAAGACGTGCCAGATCAGCTTTTTTTATAAGCTGATGATTATTTTGCTTTTAATTTTTTTATCTGTGCATATATTTGAGCTTTGCATTGTTTTGTTGCATTGAGGTGCATGATTTTTGGGCATAAAAAAGCAGGCTGAAAACAAGCCTGCTTAATCAATATGACGTGGTAACCGCCTATTTGGTCACTTTAAAATTCTGCGAGAGATGTAGAACTTTTCCTGAGACTTTATCTGTGACATTGGCCAATACTTTGTAATCGCCGACAGGGTCGGTTTTGTCAAAGCCTGCGGTCAAGCTGGCTTGGCCTAAGAGTGATACGTTAGGAATTGAAAATGGTACGCCTGACCACACTGCACCACTGCCACCGGGTTTTTTCACGCCATCAGGACTAACTACGAAAAATTCGACGGAGACGTCACATAAGCCTTTTGTATTAGGTGCGCAGTCTGAGAATGCGATGAGTATGGATATGGCTGATCCTTGACTGACCGTATCGGTGACTTTGGGTTTTACGCCATTCCAGTTTTTTCTGACGTCTTGACCGTCGCCGGGTACGATGACGATATGAGCGGTTAAGCTACTGGCTACAGTTTTGGCGGGTGTTGAGGCTGGGGCTGTAGGTGCCGATTTTCCGTCTGTATCGGCCCAAACATGAGTTGCAATCAATGGTGTGCATAAGATACTGAGTAAGGCTAGTTTTTTCATGGTAAAGAACTTCCTGTGTGATGCCACGAAAATATCATTTTCTCAAGTTTAAAGCGATTGGTTTAAATGAGGAGATGTGACTTTGGCATTAATCTTCTAATATCTGTGCTGACGGATAATTAATTTAGATTGATCACTTTCCTACATTTAGGAAAGTTTGAGCATCCCCAAAATTGATTACCAATGTTCGGACCTTTTTTGGTTTCTCTTAAAATCATCGGGCTTTGGCAAGCAGGGCAGATTTTTGTGTCTATAGTTTCTGCTGGTTTTTCTTCTTGCTTGGCTTTCTGTTCAGTTTCTTGTTTTTTTACTGGAGTCTCTTTTGGAGCAACAAGATTTTTTACATGTTTAACGTGTTCTCGATTGGTTTTGAATGAAGGTGTCATTCTGCCTGTAGCAATTTTTTGAGTGATTTCTAAAACTTGAGCATCTGATAAAACATGCTCAGTTTTTGATTTGATGAAACGGATATAGCCGAAACCATAAGTAACATTTTCGGGTATTTCAGTTTTGAAAGTACTGTCACCAACAAATACTACAACGGAATGAATTTGCTGATCATTTAACTCCAATAACGATTCTAGTGTTTTGACATGTTTGTAGTTTTGGTGCAGAGGATTTTGAAATTTGTTGGTGTGCTTAAAAATCTTTTGCGTCCACATTTTTTGATGTGCGCTACCAAAAATCCAACCTTTCATATTCTTGGTTTCAACGACAAAAACGCCATATTTAGACACAATAATATGATCGATTTGAGTGCTGCCATCTTCAGTGGGCAACGTGACATTTTTGATTAAGTGGTATTTCGTTTTATCAAGAAAGAGCTTGGCACTGAGATTGACAATAAATTCGCCCATGACGCCTTTGAACCAAGGTGTTCTGAGGAGGGTGACTAAAATCATTAAGGGAATTAAGTACCAAAGCACACTGAATATTGGTGTGATTAAAGGAGTTGAATGCATTTTTTAATCCTTATTGTTTTTAGAGAAATGACGTTTGTAATGAGGTAAAGTGTTTTCTTTGTTAAGTCTATATTTGCGTAGGCTGTGGGCTTGCCCTAGCTTGTTAACAGCTCATATCCCATCTAAAAGCGTCGCAAGCTCAAGTTCCTGATTGCTTGGATCTGGATACTCATGGTCAAAATCAACGAAATACATCTTTAGCTTGGGATCGCCAGCATGGACTCTCAGCAGGTTATCGATGTCTGAGCGTTCTGTCGTAAAAAGCTGCCAGTAAATACCATCCCACATATGCAAGACAGCTCTCATATGTTGCGGCCAAGACTCAGAAGTCAGACTGAAATCTAGAGTCTTCAGCAGGTCGAATGTTGGCTGCTCTCGGAAAATCGGAAGAAAGGCACCACCTCCAGAGAAATACATGGAGCTGCTCCATTGCTCAAAGTTATTTCCTCGAAGAATTAGCAACTGGCTTTTGATATCAGCATCAACTAGGCTCGAGCCAAATTCCTCATACAACTCTGACATCAGGACTTCCAGATCCATATGTTCGTCGTAGCACAGCTCTAAATCGGTTGCGAAAAAATGGCCATACCAAGCGGAAGCAATGGAACTAAAAATATAGAAAAAATCTGAGCAGCTATTACTGATAGGGCTGTGGACGAAGATTGGTGAGTTGTCATTACCACGAATGACCTCAACAGACTGAGGGTAAATACGAAGACCGTGAATTTTCATGCGAGAGCTCTGTTATAACTATTCTTATTGATCATTTAGATTTTCTATCCAATCCTAAATTTATCAAACCTTATCCAACACCGCAAAATAAAACCCATCACCGCTATCCGTTGCAGGGAAAGATTCTTGACCATATCAATGTTTCGCCAGCTCTTTCAGTTTTGTGATGACATCTCCGATTTTCTGGTGACAGGCTTCGCTAACACATTGAATAGAGTTTGTTTCTTCTAACTTGCCTCGCACTTTCCAGACTATTTTAAGACCGCTTGATCCGCTATCTGGTATAGGCAATTCGCTGATGTGCGTAGAACGGAGTTTGTGCTGTTCAATGAGTTTCCAAACAGAATCAAATTCTGCGGGTTTTAGCTTTCTTTTCTTCTGCATATTTTTGGGTTGTTCTGATTCGGAATAGCAACCAGCCCGCCAATCGAGCGTATAGCCCATTTGCTTTTTTTCGATCGATAGGTGTTCACAAGTATCCGAAGGTGACAATGCAGGACTTCGATCAAATTGAATTTTAGCCGTTTCTAAGCTAGAAACTTCTATCAGTTGATCGGCAAATGCCATATTGACGAAACTAAAGCAGACCAAGAAACAGCCTATAAATCCTACTCTGACCATATCTGCTCCTTGATGCATCAACAGCAATAGTTGATATCCAAAATGTTGCCATGAGATCTTTGTTGAATTACAACTTAGTCTGTAAGTTCCATTCCTTCAGGAAATTACCATAACTTGAAAGAAATGGAATCTTATTGATCATCTATTTCTTAATATCAAACCTTATCCAACACCGCAAAATAAAACCCATCACCGCTATCTGTTTCAGGGAAACATTGGCGACCAATCGGACGCGCCATGCCCCAATCAGCAACAATCGGTT
Source organism: Gammaproteobacteria bacterium (assembly GCA_028868515.1). Classification (GTDB taxonomy): domain Bacteria; phylum Pseudomonadota; class Gammaproteobacteria; order Pseudomonadales; family Moraxellaceae; genus Aquirhabdus. Next base: position 4,442 of record JAGWUI010000040.1, on the reverse strand, counting down.
TTTCAACCGCGTTCGGTGTACGCTCAAGGAAAGCAGCGATTTGATCTTCATTTTCGGCTTTCAGCAATGAACACGTGATATAGACCAAACGTCCACCAATTTTAAGCTGTGACCATAAATGATCGAGCAGCTTCGCTTGGATTGCTACAGTCTGCGCAATATCAGTCTCTTGACGCAATAAACGAATATCAGGATGACGACGCAAAACTCCCGTCGCACTACACGGCGCATCGAGCAAAATCGCATCTAACGGGGTATCCGCAATCCATTCACTGGCATCAGCAGTGGTCACAACAACACGATTTTGGTCAAAGAGTTCTAAGCGATTCAGGTTTTCACGGACACGCTTTAACCGATACGAGTCACTGTCTAGGGCAGTTATTCTTTGTGGAGAATATTGTTCGAGCAGATGTGCGGTTTTACCCCCAGGGGCAGCACAGGCATCAAGCACGACTTTGCCATCTAAACCTTTAAAATCATTATCCTGAAACAACGCTGCACAACGCTGCGCGTTTAAATCCTGCACCGAGAACCAACCATCCAGATAGCCGGGCAGGCTTTGAATGTTGACAGGTTGTAGCAGTTGAATCGCTTCAGGTGTGTTTTGATCCATTGCGTTGGCATTAACGCCTTGCAGGGCAAGTGCATCTAGATAACCTTTTCGTGATCGTTGGCGTTTATTGACGCGCAAGAATAATGGTGCGCTATGGCGTAATGATTCTGCGATACTGCGCCATTCATCGCCCCAGTCTTTTTTCAGTTGCTTAGCGAGCCAATCGGGCAGAGCGTGATGTTTGTCAAAAATCTCTTGCAGCTCAGTTTGTTCGCGCAAAGTGCGACGAAGCAAGGCATTGACCAAACCACTGGCTTTTTCTTGTCCCAATTGCTTGGCGGCATCGACGGTTTCACTAATCGCCGCATGCGGAGGAATCCGCGTCTGGAAAATCTGATACAGACCCAAATGTAGCGCAGCTTGCACACGATTATCGGTCAGCGGACGCGCAAGCATCGGTTGCAACACTTCATCCAGCGCAAACCAATGGCGCAATGTGCCCATCACCAATTCATTAAATAATCCACGATCACGTTCAGGCGTTTTTTCTAATGCTTTTGGCAATAATGTACTGAGGGATTGTCCTTCCTGCACACTGACGATGACGCGAATCACTTGCGCACGCAGATTGAGCGGAGCTGGGCGTGATTTTGCATTGGCTGGCGGATTGTGGAATTTGCGTGGTTTGGCAGATTTAGGAGGTAAACTCATTGGCTTTCTCCTTGTGGATTAACCCCTTGAAAGCATTGCCCGACTTGAAGTTTTTGCGCTTGCAGGATTTGCACGCTATTTAGCGGCTTGCCGCCAGCCCATTGCAATTGTGTGAGGCGCAAAGCTTGTCCATCACCACAACGAACCGTCACACCATGTTTGTCGATGGCGAGGATTTCACCTGCTTGCCCTGAACTTTGATTAGCATCGGATAAAACCGCCGACCATACACGCAAGACATCGTCGCCGATTTGTGTATACGCCACAGGCCATGGCTGTAATCCACGAATCAAGCGATCTAAGACGACAGCAGGCTGTGTCCAGTCAATTTTACCTTCGGCTTTGGTCAGTTTGGCGGCGTAATTGGCAAGATCATTATTTTGTTTTGTTTTATTAGTTTGATAATGCGCTAATTTTTCTAAGGTATGCACAACTGCTTCGCCACCCAATATTGCCAAACGATCATGCAAGGTTGCGCTGGTGTCGGTGTTTTCAATCGCTAGTTTTGCCTCAAACAACATGTCGCCTGTGTCGAGTCCTGCATCCATTTGCATGATGGTAATGCCTGTCTCAGAATCCCCCGCCAAAATTGCACGATGAATCGGTGCAGCTCCACGCCAACGTGGCAGGAGTGAGGCGTGAATATTCAGGCAGCCCAAACGCGGCATATCGAGTACGCTTTGCGGCAAAATCAATCCATACGCTGCGACAATCATGGCATCAACATTGCGGTCTTTAACGATCTGAGCTATTTCAGCTTGTGCTGCACGACCTTCCTCGGTACTACCTTTCAAATGAAGGGGTTGATACACAGGAATATTGTGCGTAACAGCCAGTGCTTTCACCGCAGAAGGCGTTAGCTTTTGCCCACGGCCAGACGGACGATCAGGTTGGGTGTACACTGCACAAATATTGTGTCCAGCATCAATGAGGGCTTGCAGCGCAGTCGCCGCAAATTCAGGTGTTCCAGCAAAAATTAAATTCACAGTCGTTGTTTTCAGGCAATAAGAAGTTGGATGCGATTATAACTGACTGAGGAGAGTGTTGCTTTATTGCTTTGAAGTCTTCCCCTTCAAGGGGAAGATTTAGATGGGGATGGTTTTGACCTTGTCACATTAAAAATGATAATTATCGTAAGGGTTTTTAACTCATCACTTTCACTTGTGCCACATGAAGGATAGAATTGCACGCTATTACCGAGATTCATGAAAAAAGGCACTTCCCATGAGCAACGACAGCAACACAAATCAGGACAATACCAATATCCGCAAGCACTCTTCGCAAGTGGTTGATGGCATCGAATTCGCACCAGCGCGTGCAATGCTGCGTGCGGTCGGTTTTTCGGATGACGATTTCAAAAAACCTCAAATTGGGATTGCCTCAACATGGGCAAATGTCACGCCGTGCAACATGCATATCGATGGCTTGGCACGCGAAGCAGAAGCGGGCGCGAATGCAGCAGGTGGTAAAGGCGTCATTTTTAATACTATTACCATTTCTGACGGTATCGCAAACGGTACTGAAGGCATGAAATATTCGATGGTTTCACGCGAAATCATCGCGGACTCGATTGAAGCCGTTGCGGGTTGTGAAGGCTTTGATGGTCTGATCGCAATTGGCGGCTGTGACAAAAACATGCCGGGTTGCATCATGGGCTTGGCGCGTCTGAATCGTCCATCCGTATTTGTCTACGGCGGTTCAATCCGTCCGGGTGCAGGTCATACCGACATTATTTCCGTATTTGAAGCGGTTGGACAACATGCCAAAGGCGAATTGTCAGCGATTCAAGTGAAACAAATTGAAGAAGTTGCAATCCCTGGTCCAGGTTCATGCGGTGGGATGTACACAGCAAACACCATGGCTTCTGCAATCGAAGCATTGGGCATGAGCCTGCCGGGTTCATCTGCACAAGACGCTGTTTCTCAAGAAAAAAATAACGACTGCCAACGTGCAGGCGAAGCGGTCATGAATTTGCTGCGCTTGGACATCAAGCCGCGCGACATCATGACCAAAGCTGCATTCGAGAATGCGATCAAAATCGTCATCGTGCTGGGTGGTTCAACCAACGCAGTCCTGCATTTGATCGGCATGGCGCGTACTGTCGATGTTGATCTGTCTCTGGATGATTTCATTCGTATTGGTAAAGACACGCCACTTCTTGCAGACGTGCGTCCATCAGGTAAATACATGATGAGCGAACTCGTTGCAATTGGCGGTATCCAACCATTAATGAAACGTATGCTAGATCGTGGCATGTTGGATGGTTCATGCTTGACTGTGACAGGCAAAACTTTGGCAGAAAACTTGGCAAATGTTCAAGATTATCCAGCCGATCAACAAATCATCATGCCATTTGATAAGCCTATCAAACCTGATTCACATCTCGTGATTCTAAAAGGTAATTTGGCGGAAGAAGGTTCTGTTGCCAAGATCACGGGTAAAGAAGGTCTACGTTTTGAAGGGAACGCGCGCGTTTATAGCGGCGAAATCGAAGCAATGGCAGGCATCTTGAATGGTGAAGTGGTTGCTGGTGATGTCATCGTTATTAAAGACGAAGGTCCGAAAGGCGGTCCAGGTATGCGTGAAATGCTGAAACCAACCTCTGCCGTGATGGGTAAAGGCTTGGGTCAATCTGTTGCGCTGATTACCGATGGTCGTTTTAGTGGTGGTTCGCATGGTTTTGTGGTCGGTCATATTACCCCTGAAGCCTATGAAGGTGGCTTGATTGGTTTGGTTCACACAGGTGATCGCATCGTCATTGATGCCGTAACACGTGAATTAAACCTATTAGTCAGCGATGAAGAAATTGCAAAACGTCGCGCAGCATGGGTACGCCCAGCACCAAAATACAAGCGCGGTGTATTAGCCAAATATGCTCGCCTTGTATCGAGTGCATCGACTGGTGCTGTAACGGATATGAATTTAGACTAAGTTGCTTTTCGCTTTGAAGTCTTGCATGGAAATGGAAGATTTATCTCCTTCCCCTTCAAGGGGAAGGTTGGGATGGGGATGGTTTAAGAGAGTAAGATAGAAATAGGGGCTGTACTAGATCAGGTTAAATTTGACACCAAAATCGTAGTGTTTTGAACTGCTGTTTTGGTGTCCCATAATTAAATCTAAACTCACATTCTTTCAAAAACAAGGGAAATGATTCTTTCGGAATTCCATTATATTTTCT
>JAGWUI010000070.1 GCA_028868515.1 Gammaproteobacteria bacterium | reverse complement strand
TTAGGAGTGAAGTTGACATCTTAATATTAGCTCATCATGGCGCTGATTGTGATACAAACTCTAAGAAGTTCTTTAGAACAATAAAGCCTATTGTTGCAATTTGTTCAAGTCAGTATGGTAATCAATTTGACCACCCGCGACAGTGTGTTTCCGATTCACTTTACGAATTAGATATCCCAAAATTCACCACAAAGACTGGGGATGTTGTTATATCATCAATTTCAGGTCATCGAGGAATATTTCAAGTCGACAACTATAAATCAAACTCAAGTGAAATAAGTTCAAGCCGTAAATTCGAAGCAAAAAAAAGACGCTTACTTTCCAATAACTCTGACACTATTAGAAATAATTATAGCTCAAAATTCAGGTTGAAATAGGACGTTTGCTCTAACTCAGATTTAAAAATACGGACTCTCTTTTATAGATTTTTATTGAAGTTTACTTTAGTTAAATTCAAGGATTTAACTAAAGAAACCGAATGCCAGAACTTTGTTTTATACCAATAGATACAAAGTTTGAAAATTAGAAAGAAACTAATCTATCATAGGCAGCTCAATGTCTACAGGCTCAGGAATATCATTAATATCAATAATATAGTCTCCAAATCTTTTGATATGGCTTGTCACATATGGACTAAGCCTTGCAATGTCTTCACGATTGACTGTAAAGCCCTCAGCATTGAGTTCTTTAAGAATCCGAGTCTGATCAACAACATTGTGGAAGATCAATGCATTGGCAACAAGATCATTGTATTTGATAATTTTTTCTTGTTCTTCCGGATCGTTGTCTGCAATGGTGCCTTCACCACCAAAAAAGAGCCATTTCGCAAATCCGTTATACGCTTCGACTTTGTTGGTCGTTGCCGTAATCTGCTCGCGCAGATTGAGATCCGACATATAGCGCAAGAGAAATACGGTGCGTACAACACGCCCCAGTTCGCGAAATGCTTGGTATAAGCGGTTTTTTCGACTGTAGTTCCCCAGTTTTCGAAGAATGATGGACGACGATATTTTTCCGGTTTTGATGGACAATACGACACGAAGCAGATCCTGCCAATGTGTTTCGATGAGCTCCCAGTCGATGGTGTCTTTGAACAATGAGTCGATGTGCTTGTACTTAACATCCTTGTTAGGCCTGAACAGTTTGAGATCATGCCAATTCCGGATACGTGGCATCAGATTAATGCCCAACAGATAGGCGAGGGCAAAGACCGGAGCAGATTGCCCCTGTGTATCTGCGTGAACCGTATCGGGCTGAATATCTGATTTGTTCTGTAACAAACCTTCAATGATATAGACCGCTTCCCAGACCCCACATGGGATAAAGTGACTGAATAAAGCGACATAATTATCAGCGACATGATGATACGCAATGCCACCGTATCCACCATAGCGAATATGATATTCCGCCATCAAGTTCTGATCGTACATATCGTATTTGGTGCCATCCGCCGCAGCGGATTTCCCATCGCCCCACAGTTTGGGCAACTTGAACTGGTGATAATGGTTAATGATGTCGCGCATTGCTGCGTTGAGCTTATCTACATTGCTATGGCGACGATTGACGAAGGACAGCATATGCGGTGTAACGGTGCTTCGTAAGTGCCTAGACGCTTGCGCCGGCCCAAGATTACAACCGTAGGTGAACGCCGTCAAAATATAGCGCTCTGTTGGTTTTTCCAGCTTAGGATCCGAACCCGACAAAGGTCCAAAATGACGGGCCCAACCAGTCCAGTGCGCAACGTTACACAGAACATCAATGACATTACGCTCAGGCAATCGCTCTAGCAAAGCGGCTTCTAACGCCTTGGCCGATGCCGTAGGTTCTCGCGCAATGATGCGCCTCAGTATGGGTACGCCGTTTGCGTCTATCGTGACATGGCCATTCTCAGGATATCCAGCATCGATGGTAGCAGCAGTCTCTGCCAGCCAATGTCTTAAGTGTTCCGTAAAGGCATGCGCGCCATTCGGAAAGTTCAGTTGCTCGCAATAATTGGCAACCAGAGGTTTACACTGATCCCAGGGCAGAAGCTGATCACGATAGTCCGCATAAGCTTCGGAGCCATAAATTGAAACATCACCTGACTTGATCTCAGCAGCGAGCGCAGAGAAAACACATACCTCAAAATGCTGTCTACTGATTCGATCGCCATTGATGACCGTTTTTTTCCAACGTTCGTTGGTAAACGAAAAATCGATCTTCTCCTCAATCCAAGCGATCTTGCGATGCTCATATTCCAGGAGTATTTCGATTGCCGCCATCAAAGATTGATCCTGGCTGGTTGAAGATAGCGTGAGCAAACGAACCATACGAAAAAGCGTGGCACGGTGGCTTCGATAAAATCGCCATAGCAACGGATAATAATTATCGCCACTGAACGCATTGATTGTCGCACAGTCATCCTGTAATGACTCCAGACCACCTTGTTTGGTCAGCAGTTTTCGAATCACCCGGCCTGCATCTGCATCAACAGGATGGACATCAAGCACATGAATCACATCGGACAACGTGGCCACCAGGAATTCAGTCTTTTGACGATAGCGTGTTCGGATGATTTCTAACTCATCTTTCCCACGCTGATGCACATGATTCATGCGTTTAATAAACATGTTCGCCACATCATCGCGCGCTTGTATTCTTGCGCGATAAATCAGGCTCAAAAGCAGCACATGCCGCTTTGCAGCATTAAAGTCCTTGAGCTCTGCAGCATCCAGTACACGCGCTTCTGCTGCAAAATGCTTGATCTTGGTATGGGGGATCCCGATGAGGTGGTGCTCCGCACCCACGGTATTTGATAGCTTGACGATATGATCTAGAAGGTTCTGCAGATGCTCCAGAGATGAACGCTTAGGAAGCTGCTTTAAGGTATGCAGTAAACTTTTCTTCTGTAAGGCACTTACCTCAAGGAGCCCATCCAATTGGAGGCATTCAAAACCAGATAATCGAGTTTCAACCAACTCGAAAAAAGTCTGATTGATATGGTGTCGGATACGTCCCGCCAATCGATCAAGTGTACTAAACGCTGGCAGTTCAATACGTTGCCGAACCAGCTCCTCAATCGCGACGTTAATGATATCCGCGGGGTTATCCATCACCTGAGCCGCATCAGTCATGGATTCCTCAACGACCTGAAGGCCATTAATTGGATATTCAGAAACTTTTAAATACTCGCGAATCAGCTTATGCTGACGGTATTGGGTTCGATCATCATATTCAAAATGATGATTAAATTTAACACCAAGCGAGGACTCCATATGCTCAATGATGGGCTGCGGAATATCTTTTAATACAGGAAAATATCCTAGGCGTTGAAAGGACTTCAGTAATAGCATGGCTCGTAAGCGCAGCTCTGACTTCCGTGCCATACCTTTGATAAAGTTGGTCTCGTGTTCAGAAGGTGTGTAAATCTCCGTCAGTTCCTGATTGGAAGGACGACGTTTAAAACGGGGATATGCTGTACGCTCAATGGAAGTCATTTACTTACCTTGAGTGTATTCAACCAGAGGTAGGAGTAAGTGACCCTCATGAGCTAGCGAACGTTCTATCTGCTGCTGGGAAAAAGAATCTGGGTGGTCAATATAACGAAGAGCAGAATGAATATCCTTCCATCCCACATACTCCATGAGCATTTTAAGATTCCAGCCGCTTGCAGAGGCCCAATTGGCAAAACCACGACGCAGAGAGTGGCCGCTGTACAAGGTTGGCGAGTTAACTCCAGCATCCGTAAACAGACTGCGTAGTAGAGGGATGAAGCTGTCGGCGTGTAAACCATGCTGACTCAGATGCCCCCATCGATTAATAGCCCTGAAAGCAGCCCCCTGAGTTAAGCCACTCATTTCAATCCAATCCAAATAGGCGCTCACTGGGCATAAATGCGACAGCATAGGTGCTTTGAAATGGGTTCCCTTCAGATTGCGATCGCCTTTAGTCTGAGGGAAATAGCAAATCATGCCTTCATGAGGCACGATTTCGACATGTTCCACGTACAGCCGTGTTAACTCATCTCCACGAAATCCGCGCCAGAAACCAAGCAAGAGCATGGCTTTATTGCGCGTAAGGCGTAATTCATCGCCATGGCATCCTGCGTTCCTAGCCTGTTCAATGGCCTGATCGAGCCAATCCACGACCTCTTTTAACTGACCAATTTGAAAAGGTTTTGCCCGCTTTTCTTGTATAGGGTGAAGGGTTTGAATGCCACGAAATACTTTACGTACAACAGATGCTTTTGTAGGATCAGGAAAGCCCTGATCGATATGCCATTGGGCAAGTGCCGCCAGCCGGTGTCTTAACGTATTGATCGATAATTTTTCGGCATGATCGGCTAGATAACGTGCCACGCTATCTGCGGTTGAAGGAAGAAAACCACCCCATTCAATTTCAAAATGCTGAATAGCCGATTGATAGCTACGGCGAGTACTATCTCGGGTAGAGGCTTGAAGATATTGGTCTAGTTTACTCATGGCACCTGTAGCTCAGAATAGATTCTTATCCGTTACTGGATTTTTGAGATCAACCGTATACAAAGCAGCCACAGCAGGATTGAGACGATACATAGTGGTCGCCATACGGCAAAGACATCAATGGTGATCAGGATCATCACCATACTCATGATTCCTCCCCCCAGAGCCATGAGTTTCAACTGAACTGTGCGAGAGTAACCGCTTTGAGTCACAAACCCGATCAGGACGGTCAGGGGTAGCAGCAAGGCACCATAATAGTGGCTTTCGGATATGGGGGTAATGAGCAGAGACCAGATGATAAATGCACTACAGAGTAGGCTTTCACCCAGCATAATTTTTTTTGGTGAATTGCTGGAATCACCTGTCGCTTGTGGCTGCCGGATAAAAATAGCCCTATGCCACATGATCCCTAGCATCAGCAGCGCACAACCAGCGACTGCGTAATGGGTTAGATAGGTTGGCATGTTGAAGCTTAAAAAGAGTGATTCCAGCGATTGATTGCGCGGCTTCGTCGTATCGAGCAGTTGACTATACAATGAGGTCATTTGCGCCCGCGCTGTGTTGTGCATCACCGCCGGGTGTCCGACCACATCCAGCCAGCGCAGGATCTGATCCAGATTGAACTGCCAGCCCCAATAAAGGCTCGGCAGAATGATCCCCATGAGGACTAGCCCAACAGCGGTGGCCAACAGCGCCCGCCACTGACGGCGAATGATAAAATACACCACAAGCACAATCGGAAAAACTTTGATCAATGCGGCTGCAGCGAGACTCAATCCGGCAGCAATGGGTTTTTCTTTCAGATGAAAGTAAAACGCGGCGATCATGCCACAGAACATGAACGCTGAAGCTTGGCAGCGCATTGCTCCAGATACCAGCAGTACGCATAGCGAAAGCAGCGGGAGACCATACAGCAGATAGGGCTTCTGCTTTAGAGCAGACATACCGAGTACCGATGCGGACATGACGACCGAAGCGCCAATGGCAATGACGGTAAGTACATACCAGATGAAAGCTCCCAGCGCCAGCGGCATCTGGGCGAACGGTACCATCAGAATTGCAAAAGGCGGTGGATAGACATAGCGCCATC
>JAGWUI010000039.1 GCA_028868515.1 Gammaproteobacteria bacterium | reverse complement strand
GGGTTATTCATCTTTGAGTTATCTGCATCGTTTCCCTGCGGATACGCTCAAAATTGATCGCTCATTTGTGTCTCGTATGGATGATAGTCCAGAGTGCTCACCCATCATTCAGTCCATCATGAGTCTGGCAAATAATCTGAAGATGGATGTGATTGCTGAAGGCCCTGAGACAGCGGCGCATGTTCAGCATTTACAAGGCTTAAATTGTGATTATGGACAGGGCTATTTCTTTTCAAGACCCGTCGATGCATCGCAGGTTGAGCAGCTTTTGAGTTCTTCTTTTGTTTATGCTGTTTGAGAGATATAAGTTTCAGCGTCAGCGATTAAACTTGTAAGAGTATTGAGTTTTATCGAAGTGTGGTTTTCGTATCACCGCACATTTCAACGAAGCTCAATGAGCTATACAGCTTTTGTATTCTTTTTAAATGGTTACACGAGAAATATTGAGAGACAAACATTTTGTTTGTCGTTAATCCAACAAAAAACCGCTGTAGCATAAATGCTCAGCGGTTTTTTGTTGTCAATATGACGTGTTATTCAGCAATAATCTTCGCTACATCATCAGACGCATAAAACTGACGTAATAACGGTTCAATACGAGCGCGTAGATAGCCGTTATCTGAAAGATGTTTTAAGGTCTGAGTCAGTGCAGGTTCCAGTTCTGCGACGATGAATTCTGGTGTGACATTCACGTCAGCAAGAAGCTCGACCAAACTGCGATTGCTGTTGCGTGCGTACCAACCTTCAACACCTTCTGATACGAGCGATTGCACATATTTGGTGGTGCGAATGTGATTCCAAACCACAACAACGATATGTGAGCTGGCATCGATAGTTGGTGCATCAACTAGTTGTGCAACGCTATCAACGGTTTTGGTTTTTACTTTTGCCCAAATATCGGCAGAAAGGCGATGAACTTTGGTGTTGCTCAGCGTTTCCTGAGTTTTCTTTTCACTCATATTCATGATGTTGCGAATATTGCGTGATAGATAGTTTTGCAATGCATCATCGAAATTGCTGTCTGTTGCTTTTTCAAGCATTCCTTTTCCGAGTTTCATCAAACCTGCCGCACCAGGGATTTTTTTGGTGACGACGTTGTTTTCCATATAGTCTTTGATGGCATGGCTAATGGTTGTTGACAGAACTTCACCTGTGGTTGGGTTGCTGAAAATCTCATGAATAATCGTGTTGCGTCGTTCTGTATCGCTTGAGATCATGCTAATGACTGCTTCAGCAGTTGCATCAGGGATAAGGTCTGAAATGAGCGTTTTTTTGCCTTCTGAATTCTTTAATGCATCTTTGACGATATTGGCAATTTCAGTGCGGAGTTGATTACTCGGTGCGATGCCTAATACACGTTCTTTCGCAATTTTTTGAATACGTTCTAGGTGTACCAGTGTAGAAAGAGGGGTTTCAGTAAACTCAGCAAAAAATGCTGCAACTTCGGCACGAATGACATCAAAGTTCTGTAGCTGCTGAAGCGTATGTTCGACATGTGCTTGAAGTAAAGCTTCTGCTTTTGGTGAGAGTGCGGATGTCATGTTGTGCATTCCTTAAAAGTGAAAATAAAAAGAAGTTTTTTATTTAACGATTTTCATAACAATAATCGCTCATAAAGAGCGATTATTGGGTGTTTCATTACCATTATTTTGCAGCGGGTGCTGGAGTCGCAGGAGCAGCAAATTTATTGGGTGTCGCAATGGCTTGTTTAAGGAAAGGTAAATAAGCCTGTACAACAAGTTGCTCCGCTTCCAGAATCGGTGTATGTCCTACACCATCCAAAATGACTGGTGGGCGTTTATCTTTGAGCTCACTCATCAATTCAGGAACGACGCCGACATCCATAATTTTATCGTCTTTGCCCCAGATGACTAATGTTGGTGCTTCAATCGATTTTACGACGGTTGCAAATGAGTCAGGCGTATAAGATTGATTGAGTACAATGAGTTTTTCGACCAGTTTTTTCATGGTTGGGGCATGGTCAATCATCACTTTTTCTTGACCCGCTAGGATATCCGCAGGGATAAATGGCGGATCTTGCATTGCAATATTCAGGACGTTTTTAATGTCACCTGGCTTTTGCACGATGAGTTGACGTAATAATGTTGGATCTTTGAGATAAGGGCTTTTGGATGTTGCATAAACACCAGCAGGGTCAACTAACAATAAGCTTTGCGTATCTGCAAAATAAAGACTTGCATAGAGTCCTGCAATCGAGCCACCCATAGAGTGACCTGCAATATTCAGGTTCTTTTCAATTTTAAGGGTTTCGGTGAAGCGGCGTAATGATTCTGCCATAGTCGCAGGTTGCAAATCATAATCAGCTGCAATGGTTGAATCACCACTGCCTGGTAGATCAGGTATGACGACATGGTAATAAGGTGTCAGATGATGCGCGACACGATTCCAGTTGTCACGACTTCCACCTAGACCGTGGATCAATAGAACAGTTGGGTTATTTGGATTACCGCCTTCAGAATATGCCCAATTGACATCGCCTGCGGTGGCATGTTTAGTTGTGAGTCCAGCCCATGCACGTTCTTCAGTCATTGCAGTTTGGAAATCGACTGCATGTGCGACTGGAATGGTTGAGGCGATGATTGGGGCAATTAGCGCGATAGATAATGCGATTTTGCGTAAAGATGAGGTTTTTGAAGCGATTTGCATAGGTTTCGTCCTGAATCAATGGTCGATAATTATTCCTTCATTCCGCTCAAGACTATCATATCAAGATAGAGTTGCATTGACTTTGAGTGCGTATTTTTACACGATCAAAGTCAATTGCTATGCCCGTTAAACGATTTTTAACGCGTCTGACTTATTCTTCAAGTTGAGTTTGGCTTCTCTTGGCAAAGAAACGCTGTACGCCATGAATAAAGATGGGTAGTAAAGATATGCCAATGATAAATAAAACAATGAGTGTGAGGTTGTTTTTGACAAATGGAAGTTGACCAAGAAAGTAACCTGCAGGAACAAGAGTCCCAACCCAAAGGAATGTTCCACCAACACTAAACGCTAGAAAACGTGCGTAAGGCATTTCACTCATGCCTGCAACAAAGGGTGTAAAGGTGCGAATGAATGGCATAAAACGCCCAATCAGTACAGACTTACCGCCATGTCTTTCAAAAAAATCTTCAGCAGTTGCGAGATGTTTACGACTCGGAAATTTACGGGTTTCGCTAAATAGGCGAGAGCCAAATTTTCGTCCGATCCAATAATTCGTACTATCTCCAATGATTGCAGCAGAGCCAAGAACAGCGCTAATGAGCCACGGATCAAGTTGTCCGATTGACGCTAATGCACCAGCCGCAAAGAGTAAGTTATCACCTGGCAAAAAAGGCATAAAGACCAAGCCAGTCTCACAAAAGATAATGAGAAAAATGATTCCGTAAATCCAGACACCATCTGTGCGAATCAGTTCTTTGAGATGTTGATCAATGTGTAAGATAAAATCGATTAAAGGCATAGCTGCAATTTACTCAATGGAGAGTGGCTGAAAAAGTGATAGACGAATTTTTACCAAGAATTGTGATAAATCCCTGTAAAAATCGCTGCAAAATTGTATTGTAGTTTAGTGCGCAATTTCGCACACTGAATTTATGGGTATCTTATAGTGCTTTATCACTTGAGCCTGTTGTGACATTGTGATCGAAAAGTGTGATCGAGAGTATCTGGAGTTTTACGCGAGTGAGTCTTGTAAGTAGTGAGCAGACTGAATTGGCGAGTAAATTGAGCTGGCGGACAAGTGTGCTTGTTGCACAGAACTTAATAATTGAGCGCGGTGATTTACAGTTATGCTCGCAAGTGAGTTTTAATATCGCAAGTGGTCAGATTCTACATATTCAAGGTCCGAATGGTATTGGCAAAACAACGTTACTCATGATGCTTGCAGGTTTATTGCCTTCTCCTGAAAATCATCTAAAAAATAGAGTATTAGATTGGGCGGGCATGCCTACATCCGAATGGCCTGTTCTTTATATTGGGCATTTGGTGGGATTGAATGCAGGATTGTCGGTACGTGAGAATCTTGCTTTTTTGCAAGGTATTAGCGCTGATTCAAATGCGAATTTAAGTCTTGCTTTGGAGATGGTTGGTTTGTCTGGTTATGAAGAAGTTACGATTTCTCGTTTGTCTTCTGGGCAAAAGCGTCGAGTGAGTTTGGCGCGATTATGGATGAATCATGATTCAGATGCGTTATGGTTGTTGGATGAGCCGTTTAATTCACTTGATACGATGATGACAATGCGTTTATCAGAGCGTTTGGCTCAACATGTAGAGTGTGGGGGGCGAGTGATTTTAACGAGTCATCAAGCATTAACGCTTTCTGTGCAAACATTGGATTTAGAACAATTTGCATTGTTGTCGAATGAAAGTGATACGACAGATTGTGAGTATCTCTGATGTCGAATCAATTGGTCGGAGTGTTATTCAGGCGTGAGCTGCGGTTGCGTTTTATCAATCTAAGCAGTGGATTGTACGCACTGGTCTTTTTTATCTTGGTCTTATTACTTTTTCCTTTAGCGATTGGTGCAAATGCACAGTTTCTGAATCAGGTTGGTGTGGCTGCAATTTGGATTGCAGCAGTGTTGTCTGTTTTATTAGGTGCTGATGGTCTGTTTCGTAGTGAAATTGAAGATGGGACATTGGAGCAACTGATTGTTGCTAGGCAATCTGTTGCATTATGGGCGCTAGTGAAGGTCAGTGTGCATTGGTTGACGAGTGGTTTTGTATTGGCTTTGCTGTCAATATTATCGATACCACTTTTTGGTTTGGGCGTGGATGAAGCGGGTGTTTTAGCATGTTCATTATTGCTTGGAACGCCTGTCTTAACGTTGCTTACTTCAGTTGCGGCTGCTCTGACAGTCTCTTTACGCGCTGGCAGTGTATTAATGTCACTCATTGCCTTGCCGTTGCAATTGCCAGTTTTGATTTTTGCGACTGGAGCAGTTGAGGTTTTTCGTGCTGGCGGTGCGATATTGCCGATTTTTGCGTTGCTTGCGGCAGGATTGATTTTAGCTGTGCTTTTCGTTCCATTTGCGATAGCCGCCGCTTTGCGTTTGGCAATTTAATGGTGTGAATATTGTTTCATGTAACTTTTTGAAATGTGAAATTTGAGCTGAGTACTTTTAAGTTGAGTATCAATGTCTGATATTGATTTACCTCATAAAAATCCAATAACTGACTCTGAGAGTGGTCAGGGCATTTTATTGCGCCTGTGGAATGGTTTTTTACAGACTGTAGGGATGCAACCGTTTTATGAGACCTTTAATCCTTGGGTCAAATGGCTTGCCATAGTTGCAGCTATTTTATGGTTGATTGGCTCGATTTGGGGGTTAGCGTTTGCGCCACCAGATTATTTACAAGGCAATAGTTACCGCATTATTTTCATTCATGTGCCGAGCGCGAGTTTAGCTCTGTCGATTTATTTAGCGCTGGCTGTATTAGGTGTCATTAGTCTGGTTTGGAAAATAAAAACTGCGTCTATCGTTGCACAAGCCGCAGCGCCTGTTGGCTTGGTGCTGTGCATTGTTGCACTGGTGACGGGCGCGATTTGGGGTAAGCCGACTTGGGGCGCATATTGGGTGTGGGATGGTCGATTGACGAGTATGTTGGTTTTGGCTTTCTTATACGTTGGCGTTGTTGCACTATTTCATGCGTATGAAAATACCGCAAATCAGGGTAAAGCCGCAGCGATTTTATCTATTATTGGTGCTGTCAATTTACCGATCATTAAATACTCGGTGGTATGGTGGAATACCTTACATCAAGGTTCTACATTTAGCTTAACGTCTGCACCGAAAATGCCGCCATCCATGTATATGCCGCTGGTGATCATGTTTTTTGCATTCTGTTTTATGGTCGCGGCATTGGTTCTTTATCGGAGTTGCACATTGATTCTGATTCGAGAACGAAACAAGAGTTGGGTCAAAGCATTGATTGCTGCAAGGATCAAATCATGAATTTTGCATTTGATAATCTACATGATTTCATGGCGATGGGGCGGCACGGTGTCTATGTTTGGAGTGCGTGGTCGGCTGCCTTGCTTTCGATCATTTATTTAATCATGCAGTCACGTTATGTCCGTCAGCAATTTATAAAAGAAGAGCAGGCTAAGGTTCATTTACAAAACATCAGAGCTAATCGATTAAAGCAAGAGTCCCTTAAATGAAACCAATGAATACAAAACGCAAACGGAAGTTAATCGTTGTGCTATCTGGTTTATTCGGTGTGTCGATTGCTTTAGGGCTAATTCTGTATGCACTTCGTGCGCAGAGTGATTATTTCTATACGCCAGCACAGATTACGAGCGGTGCTGCGCCGAGTGATCAGCGTATCCGAGCGGGTGGAATGGTTGTAAAAGGTAGCCTTGTTAAACCGACTGATTCATTGAATGTCCGTTTTCAGATCACAGATTTCAAATCAACAATCAATGTTCAGTACACAGGAATCCTGCCTGATTTATTTAAAGAAGGCTCAGGTGTCGTGGGTACTGGCAAGTTGCACAATGGCGTTTTTGTTGCGGAAGAAATTTTGGCAAAGCATGATGAAAAATATATGCCACCTGATGTGACTGCCGCGTTGAAAGATCAAGGGCGATTGGCAAATGGTGCATTGGCAGGCAGTTAGTGATTAGATGATTTTGGGCTTAGACCTTGGCGTTTTCTCATCGCATTGACGCCAAAAATTATAATCGAAAGCGACATAGCTCATTGAGCTTCGTTGAAATGCGTAGTGATACGAAACCCACACTTCGACTATGCTCAGTGTTCTTATTTGCGTAATGGTTGATTTTGAAAAATACACTATAGAGCAAAAAACTGACGTGTCAGTTCTATGATCCGAGTCGTTATGATCTGGCGTGAATAAAGGATTTCACGCATAATTCGCCTATGAATTTTTGTGATTTTTTAGGTAATTCTTTGTGACAACTCTTCCTCGCGCGGTAGTGCTCCTCTCTGGTGGTCTTGATTCTGCAACTTGCTTAGCATGGGCGATGCAGCGCTATCAATGTGAAACATTAAGTTTTGCTTATGGTCAACGTCACTCTAGTGAACTGGATGCGGCAAAGCGCCTCGCCGCAGCTGTCGGTGTTCCACATCGGATTATCAATATTGATCTGCGGAGTCTGGGTGGTTCAGCACTGACTGATGACAAGATTGATGTGCCAGAAGATGAGCCATCAGGGATTCCTGTCACCTATGTTCCTGCGCGTAATACGATCTTTTTATCCTATGCATTAGCCGTTGCTGAAGTCACAAACAGCCAAGCGATTGTGATTGGGGTCAATGCAGTCGATTACTCTGGATATCCAGACTGCCGCCCAGAATATATTGACGCGTTTGCACGTATGGCAGCGCTGGCGACCAAAGCTGGTGTAGAAGGCAATCCATTGGCAATTGAGACGCCACTGTTACATTTATCTAAAGCAAAAATTATTCAGTTGGGCACGGATTTGGGCATCAATTATGCGTTGACGGTGTCTTGTTATCAGGCTGACGCTGAGGGTCGTGCATGTGGCCGATGTGATAGTTGTCGACTGCGTCGCCAAGGTTTTATCGATGCAGGACTGACTGATCCAACGATTTATCAAGGCTAAAGAGATTTATTTTTGATGTTGGTTGCCTTGTTGATAGTAATATTGTTATCAGTATTATTTTTAATGTTATTCTCTGTGGTGTTGAACCATTTCACTATTAGGTTACTTATGAATACTATCTCTGCAAAAACAACAGTTATGAAAAAAGCAATGATGCTGACAACACAGATTGGTGCGGCAACAATTCTGGCGGGCTTACTGGCGACTTCTGCACAAGCTGCTAAAAAAGAAACGAAAGACGCAGCGGCTCAACCGCCTGTTGATATTCAAACAGTGATGGTACAACGCTGCGCCAGTGAAGCGACCTCAGCAAAGCTGACTGATGCGAAAAGTGCTCAGAAAGTTTGTTCTTGTACAATCGGCGTTCAAGCAAATAATCTGAAATTGGGCGAATTCTGGGCAATTCAAAGCATGGCAATGAATAACAAAGATCCTCGCGATTTACCTGCATTGAAGCGTATTCAGCCTCAATTGGATAAATGTCGTGAAGGGATCAAGTTTAATGCGCCAGAACAAGCAGCAGCGCCTGCTGCAGCACCTGCGCCAGATACGAAGTAATATTTAAAGACTCATTTAGTAGAAGTACTGACTAAATGAGTTGCGTCGTATTAGAGTTGTATAAGAATAGGAAAGCAGACTTATTCATCGAAGAGGTCTGCTTTTTTATTAGAGGTATTCAAAGATACCACAAGAAAGCTAGCGTAAGGAGTAACCTTCATGACGGAAAATACAGTGCAGCCTAATGATTTATCTCGACTTCCTGATCTGAGTGTTGAAACGACACAGGGTGTGCTGAATCTGAGTTCGTTGGTGGGGCAGCCTTTGATTTTGTATTTTTATCCAAAAGATGCGACACCAGGTTGTACAACTCAAGCGCGCGATTTTCGTGATTTAATGGCGGAGTTTGAGGCGTTAGGTGTGCGAATTATTGGTGTATCGCGTGATACATTGAAAGCGCATGAAAAATTTACTGCCAATGAATGCCTGCCGTTTCCGCTTGTGAGTGATAGTAATGAGACGCTCTGTCGTTATTATGATGTGATTAAAGAAAAAAATATGTATGGCAAAATTGTCATGGGAATTCAACGTAGTACATTTCTTTATGACAAGCGTGGTGTATTAGTTGAAAGCTGGCGCAAGGTCAGTCCAGCAGGCCATGCGGTGATGCTGTTAAAGCGAGTTGCTGAACTGTCTTAATTGATGGTTTTTTAGGCTGCTTTGATCCGATTCTTTGCAGTCTATTAGCACCATTTTGGGTGCTTTTATGCTACTATCGAAGACCTTTTTCTAAACCAAATTTGCTACCCCTGTTTTTTAAATTGGGATGTTCGTTTAGTTTTTAATCTAAAAAATATTGGCAGGATAGCGGACTCCGATTATTTTTCTGAGTCTCTCGTTATTTTTATATTTTTGACTCAAGTACTTGAGTCTGTGTGAAGACCAAAGTCTACGCCCAAAGGAGCATACATGAGCGATTCAGACATCCTACCGATTGCCATTGAGGACGAACTCAAACAGTCGTATCTGGACTACGCCATGAGCGTCATCGTGTCACGTGCTTTGCCTGACGTGCGTGATGGTTTCAAACCTGTACACCGCCGTGCGCTATTTGCCATGCGCGAATTGGGTAATGATTACAACAAACCTTATAAAAAATCCGCGCGTGTCGTCGGTGACGTCATCGGTAAATACCATCCACATGGTGATACCGCGGTTTATCACACTTTAGTCCGCATGGCGCAGCCGTTTAGCTTGCGTTATCTACTTGTCGATGGTCAGGGTAACTTCGGTTCGGTAGATGGTGATGAGCCAGCGGCGATGCGTTATACCGAAATTCGTATGACACGTCTGGCACATGACATCATTGCTGATTTGGAAAAAGAGACAGTTGATTGGGAAGATAACTACGACGGTTCTGAGCGTATTCCTAAAGTCATGCCAACTCGCGTTCCGAACTTGCTGATTAATGGTTCAGCGGGTATTGCGGTTGGTATGGCGACCAATATGGCGCCGCATAACATTACCGAAGTATTGAATGCGTGTTTGGCCTATATTGACGATACTGAAATTACCATCGAAGGCTTGATGGAGCATATCTCAGGCCCAGATTTCCCTACTGGCGGCATTATCTACGGTAAGAGTGGCATTGTAGATGCCTATCGCACTGGTAAAGGACGTCTGCATATTCGCGGTAAATATCATCTCGAAGAAGATGATAAGTCGCGTACCAGCATTGTTTTCACTGAAATCCCTTATCAAGTCAATAAAGCAAAGCTCATCGAACGTATTGCTGAGTTGGTGAAAGAAAAGAAAATCGAAGGCATTAGCGAACTGCGTGATGAGTCCGATAAAGAAGGTATGCGTATCGTTATCGACTTGAAACGTAACGAAAATGCAGAAGTAATTATTAATAACTTGTTTATTAATACACCGCTTGAAACCTCTTATAGCATCAACATGGTTGCGTTAGAGAATGGTCAACCAGGTCTGAAAAATCTCAAAGAACTCATCGCAGCATTTATTCGTCATCGTCAAGAAGTGGTGACACGTCGTACGATATTTGAATTGCGTAAAGCACGCGAGCGCGGTCATATCTTGGAAGGTTTGGCGGTTGCGCTGGCAAACATTGACGGCATCATTGAAACGATCAAAACCTCTGCGAATCCAAGCGAAGCGCGTGTTCGTTTGTTGGCGGAGCAATGGCAAGCAGGTGGTGTTTTAGCATTGCTAGAGAAATCAGGTCATCGTTCAGTTCGTCCTGATGAAATCGAAGGCGAAGATCCAAATGCACCATTTGGTTTGACTGGTGATTTGTATCGTTTGTCGCCTGCTCAGGTTGCTGCGATTCTTGAGTTGCGTCTGCATCGTTTGACTGGTCTGGAACAAGATAAGTTACTGGCTGAATACACTGAAATTCTCGGTGAAATTGCTGAATTGCAATCAATTTTGGATAGCTTTAGCAAACTCATGGATATTATCCGTAGTGAACTTCGTGCAGTGTTGGCGCAGTATGGCGATGCGCGTCGTACCGCGATTGTTGAATCGCGTGTGGACTTCTCGCGTGCTGATCTGATTCCAGAAGAACAAGTTGTGCTGACGGTTTCTAAAACGGGTTATGCAAAAACTCAACCATTAACTGATTATGCTGCACAGCGTCGTGGTGGTCGTGGTAAGTCTGCAACGACGATGAAAGAAGATGATTACATTGAACATTTAGTCGTTGCGTCGAACCATGCAACAGTGATGTGTTTCACTTGCCGCGGTAAGGTTTATTGGCTGAAAGTCTATGATGTACCACAGGCAAGCCGTGGTTCAAAAGGTCGTCCATTAGTCAACTTGTTGCCGTTAGAAGATGGTGAAAGCGTAACAGCAATTTTGCCGTTGATGGACTTCCCAGAAGACCACTATGTGTTTATGGCGACAGCCGATGGTACGGTCAAACGCGTTGAGCTAGAACAGTTTAGCCGTCCACGTACTTCTGGTTTACGTGCGATTGAATTGAAAGGTGAAAACACGCTGATTGGTGTTGCGATTACCGATGGTACTCAAGAGATTATGCTCTTTAGTAATGAAGGGAAGGTCGTTCGATTCAAAGAAGATAAAGTCCGCGTCATGGGTCGTACGGCGAAAGGTATTCGCGGTATGCGAGTCAGTTTAGTGACCGATGTAGATGATGCTGATGATGACGTGATTGTCGATGATGCTGATGATAATTCAGGTGATACTGGATTTATCAGTCGTGTTGTGTCGTTGGTGGTTGCGCCTGAGAGTGGCGAGGTATTGACTGCTTGTGCGAATGGTTATGGCAAACGTACTTCTGTCGATAGTTTCCCAACTAAAGGTCGTGGCGGTAAAGGCATGATCGCGGTGAAAACGAGTGAGCGTAATGGTGAGCTTGTTGGCGCGGTTGCGGTGAATGACAGCAATGAGTTGTTGCTGATTTCTGATGCGGGCACGATGGTTCGTACGCGTGTTTCTGAGATTCGCTCAGTTGGTCGTAATGCGCAAGGTGTAATGTTGATCCGTGTTGCGGAAGAAGAAACTTTGGTTGGCGTCGTCTGCTTGGAAGGTGTGGAAGATGACGAGGCGATTGAGGGCGTAGCGACGGAAGTTGATGCTGATGCGGTCGTTGAAGTTGCGCCAACTGAGGGTGAAGAGGCGACTCAAGAGCCAGAAGCTGAGTAAGTGATTGAGTTGTGAAATGAAGCCCGCATTGATGCGGGCTTCATTTTTTAGTTACTATAATGATTTAACTTTTTTATATGTTGTATTTGATCCATTTTACACACTTAGACTGATGTTCATTTGTATAAAATTCTTTGAAAGCTTGTATGATCAAATCTATATCATCAATTAAACCATTGTCATTATTGTCATGCTTTAATGCGTAGTAATGAGTATATATACCACTTGAGTGTGACAATCGTAGCTCTAACCGCCATGCAGAAGGTGAGTTATTTGTGTGACACATTTGAATATATGCATTAGTTTCAATAACGCTTAATACACAATATTTCCATACACTGTTGTTTACAAAGAATGCTTGTCCAATACAAGATAAAATTTCTGATTGTGTCAACTCCCACGAAGGATCAACTTCATTAATAAACGGTGTTTTTAGTTGAAGTCGCTTTTTTCTTTTTAGAGCTCTATAAGTTGAGTTGGACGTGTTAGTCTGATTTTGAATAAATTGATCAGATTGAATGTCAAGTAGCAATAATGGGCTGTTAGAAGAGTGATTTTCTGCATGGTTTAACATGTTCATCTGCTCTGTATTTGCTGATGGCTGAGTAACTTTATCAAGTTCATATAATTCTTAAAAGATGTAAAACAATAAAACCGCGTTTCTGAGGTCGCCTAACCATCGACTTCCAGTTAAACTTACGCCATTCGAATTTTGATTGATTAAGAATTTTATTGTTATGGCTAAAACACGTGTTCTTACTGGTATTACAACGACTGGTACTCCTCATTTAGGTAATTATGTTGGTGCAATTCGTCCTGCGATTCAGGCGAGTCTTGATCCAAATGTGCAGTCTTATTATTTTATGGCGGATTTGCATGCGCTGATCAAAAGCCAAGATCCAGTGCGGATTCAACAATCACGGATGGAGATTGCTGCGACTTGGCTTGCGCTGGGTTTAGATCCAACAAACGCAGTGTTTTATCGTCAGTCTGATGTACCAGAAACAACTGAGCTGATGTGGTTGTTGTCATGTGTATGTGACAAAGGTCGTATGAATCGTGCACATGCGTATAAAGCTGCTGTCGCTGAAAACCAAGCCGAAAATCTGGATGATGATAAAGGCGTGACGATGGGCTTGTTTAGCTATCCAGTGCTGATGGCTGCGGATATGTTGTTGTTTAATGCACATAAAGTCCCTGTTGGTCGTGATCAGATTCAGCATATCGAAATGGCGCGTGATATGGCGACGCGTTTTAACTATCTATTTAAGGATGAATTCTTCACCATTCCTGAAGCAGTTGTTGATGAAACGACTGATGTGTTGGTTGGCTTGGATGGTCGTAAGATGTCGAAGAGTTATAACAACACGATTCCGTTGTTCTGCACTGAAAAAGAATTGCTGAAACTGATTCGTAAAATCACAACCAATTCGCTAGAACCGGGTGAGCCAAAAGATCCAGATAACTGCTCGCTGTTCCAGATTTATTCAGCATTTGCTAAACCTGATGAGGTTGCTGCGATGCGTGTGAAATATCAGGAAGGCATTGGCTGGGGGGCGGCGAAAACTGAGGTATTTGAGTATCTCAATCAAATCCTGTCTGCACCGCGTGAGCGTTATGTGGCGTTGATGCAAGATCCTGCGGGCATTGAAAAAGTCTTGCAACAAGGTGCGGCACGTGCGCGTGATGAAGCGTCGCCGTTTATGGCACGTTTACGCAAGGCGGTTGGATTGGGGCATTTCGCTTAAGTTTTGACAGACGTGGGGCGTACCCGTGTGGTCGCCCTTATTGGATTTGGTTTAGGGCGACCACAAGAGGGCGCTCCTACATTTTTTGATTCTTATAAATCGTTGTCATAATAAAAAAGCCTTTTAGCTGTTAGTCTTACAGAACATCATCACTTCTCCATATTTTCTGCAGTTTTTTTTGCGATGATAATGCAAATATCTTTTTTTGATCTTCTTAAACAAGACATGTTTTATGATTCTTTATGATGTGCAGTTCTAAACTATACAGATAGGAATGCTGTTTGTTGTAAATATTCTCTGATTTAATGATTTACGCATATTTGCCTCGCTTGAGACGTACTTTCTTAAGCGGATCGTGTTATTTAAATTTCTCGATACACACATAAATTTTTAATTCCTGTTCACCTTATTGTTTTTATATTGAGTTTGCTATGTCTCTTGAACCACAAGTGGGTACTACAGATCCTCATTCACACAACACAGAGCCCTCTCATTCGCGTTGGAAACGCGTGCTGAAGTGGCTATTGTTGATCTCGGTTGTTGTTGTGGTGATTGTGCTGACTTGGCGTCATTTTCATCCAGCCGATGCAGCAAGTGCTGGTAAAGGGCAGGGTAAACGTGGCGGATTTGGTGGCGCGAATCAGGTGATGCCTGTTCAGGCGACAACGTTGATTTCGGGTGATTTGCATATCTTTATTGATGCTTTAGGAAGTGTTGTACCGAAGAGTTCCGTGACCGTTCATCCGCGCGTGGATGGTGAGCTGATTTCAGTGAATTTCACTGAAGGGCAAGTGGTGAAGAAAGGTGATTTGCTGATGCAGATTGATCCACGTCCTTATCAAGTGGTATTGACCCAAGCACAAGGTCAGTTGGCAAAAGATAGTGCGACGCTTGCGAGTGCCGAGCAAGACTTGATTCGCTATCAATCCCTCATCAAAACTGGCTCAGTATCACAACAACAACTTGATCAACAAATTGCTTTAGTGAATCAGTATAAAGGCGTGTTGAAGTCTGATCAGGGACAGGTTGATGCGGCTAATTTGAATTTAAGTTATTGCCGAGTGACTGCGCCTGTTGGTGGAAAATTAGGTTTACGTCAGGTTGATCCAGGAAATATTGTGCATGCGTCGGATGCTAATGGCGTAGTGGTGATTAACCAATTTGAGCCGATTGATGTCACGTATTCGATTCCAGAAGATCGAGTGCAAAGCGTGCTGAAGCAAGTGAATGCTGGAAATGTCTTGCAAGTGACAGCGTTTGATCGTGCGCAAAAGAATGTTTTAGATACAGGTAAGCTCAAAAGTTTAGATAACCAAATTGATGCGACAACAGGAACATTAAAGTTCAAAGCTGAATTTGCTAATCAAGCCAATAATCTTTTTCCGAATCAGTTTGTGAATGTCCGTATGCTGGTTGAAACGCAGCATGATGTGACGTTGTTGCCATCTGCTGCGATTCAACGTGGTGTGAAGGGAACGTATGTGTATGTGGTGAATGCGGATAGTACGGTAACGGCACGCACGGTGACGCTTGGTGCGGTCGATGGTGATAATACGGCTGTACTGAGTGGCGTCAATGCGGGTGAGCGCGTGGTTTTTGATGGCGCAGACAAGCTCAAAGATGGTGGTAAAGTCAAAGTCATTGATCCAAAAGTGGCGGCTGCATTAACCGAGCCATCATCAGGTGCCCATCAGGGTCATCGCCGTCATAGAACAGCATCGTAAGGATGAGTTCACGATGAATCCTTCACGTATTTTTATCCTGCGTCCTGTCGCAACGTCATTGCTGATGGTTGCGATTTTGCTCGCAGGGTTTATGGCATATCGTTTGTTGCCTGTTTCTGCGTTACCAGAGGTGGACTATCCAACGATTCAAGTGGTGACGTTGTATCCGGGTGCTAGCCCAGATGTGGTGACCTCGTCGATTACTGCGCCACTAGAACGGCAATTTGGACAGATGCCGGGATTGAATCAGATGTCGTCCACGAGTTCTGGTGGTGCGTCAGTGATCACCTTGCAATTTGATTTGTCATTAAGTTTAGACATTGCAGAGCAAGAGGTTCAGGCAGCGATCAATGCAGGAGGTAATTTACTACCGACTGACTTACCGATGCCGCCGATTTATAACAAGGTCAATCCAGCCGATACTCCGATTCTGACGATTGCAGTCACATCCAAAACCATGTCGTTACCACAGGTTGAAGATTTGGTGGATACACGACTTGCTCAGAAAATCTCGCAAATTTCTGGTGTAGGTTTGGTTAGTCTGTCTGGTGGTCAACGTCCGGCAGTACGTATTCAGGCGAATCCAACTGCGCTGGCATCCTATGGGCTGAATATTGATGATGTTCGCACAGCGATTAGCAATGCGAACACTAATCAAGCCAAAGGGAGTTTTGATGGCTCGATGCGGGCATCGACGATTGATGCCAATGATCAATTAAAAACAGCCGATGAATATAAAAATCTGGTGCTTGCTTATCGCAATGGCGCACCGATTCGTTTATCGGATGTAGCTGATATGGTGGATGGCGCAGAAAACACCAAACTCGCTGCATGGGCAAATAAAACTCCTGCGATTATTCTTAATATTCAACGTCAGCCGGGTGCGAATGTGATCGATGTGGTTGATCGCATTAAGACGTTATTACCCAAACTTCAGCAAGGTTTACCGCAAGCAGTAAACGTACAGGTATTGACCGATCGTACTACAACGATTCGTGCATCGGTGAGTGATGTGCAGTTTGAGTTGATGTTGGCGGTCGTCTTGGTGGTGATGGTGATTTTCTTATTTTTAAGAAACTTACCCGCAACCATTATTCCGAGTATTGCTGTGCCGTTATCGCTGATTGGTACATTTGGCGTAATGTATTTGGCTGGGTTTTCGATTAATAATCTCACGTTGATGGCGCTTACGATTGCGACGGGCTTTGTCGTCGATGATGCGATTGTGATGATTGAAAATATTGCGCGTTATATCGAAGAAGGTGACTCTCCATTACAGGCCGCGCTTAAAGGTTCTGCGCAAATTGGCTTTACCATTATTTCGCTGACCATTTCGTTGATTGCGGTTTTGATTCCGCTGCTGTTTATGGGGGATGTGGTCGGTCGTTTATTCCGTGAGTTTGCGATTACGCTGGCTGTATCGATTCTGATTTCTGCGGTGGTGTCTTTGACGTTGACACCGATGATGTGCGCTAAGTTATTGAAGCATATCCCCGAAGCAGAGCAGGGGCGTTTTTATCATGCAAGTGGTCAATTTTTTGATCGTGTGATTGCACGATACGGCAAGATGCTGAATTGGGTTTTAGATCGTCAGGGGCTCACGCTGATTGTGGTGGTATCGACACTCGTTTTAACTGCGGCTTTGTATATTTTTATTCCTAAGGGTTTCTTCCCAATTCAAGATACGGGTGTGATTCAAGGGATTTCGGATGCCACACAGTCGATTTCGTTTCAGGGGATGGCGGAGCGTCAGCAAGCGTTAGCCGATGTCATTTTGAAAGACCCAGATGTCGAGAGTTTGACATCATTCATTGGCGTGGATGGCACCAATACGTCATTAAATAGTGGGCGGATGCTGATCAATCTCAAGCCACATGGTCAGCGTGCTTCTGCATCCGATGTGATTCGACGGTTACAACCTGAGCTGGCAAATGTAGCGGGCATTACCTTGTTTATGCAGCCTGTGCAGGATTTGACGATTGAAGATCGTGTGAGTCGGACGCAATATCAATTCACGATGCAAGATGCAGATCCGAAGGAACTTGCAGCATGGGTGCCTAAAGTCGTAGATCGGTTGAAGCAGATTCCTGAGTTGACTGATGTTGCCAGTGATATGCAAAATCAAGGCTTGCAGGCTTATATTGATATTGATCGTGATGCGGCGGGACGTTTAGGGATTACGCCTGCGACGATTGATAGCGCGTTGTATAGTGCGTATGGACAGCGCTTAGTTTCAACAATTTTTACCCAGTCCAATCAGTATCGTGTTGTGCTGGAAGTTAAACCTGAATTCCAAAAAGGTCCTATTTCACTCAATGATCTGTATGTGACCGCGAATACCACAACGACATCGACACAGTCATCGAGTTCAGGCTCATCAGGCACGGCAAACACTACGACGAGTGTGACCAGTCGACAAGTACCGCTATCTGCTGTTGCACATATTGTTGAACAGCCAAGTTCATTGGTGATCAATCATTTGGGGCAATTTCCTGCAAATACCATTTCGTTCAATCTGGCGTCTGGTGCGTCACTCGGTGAGGCCGTAAAGGCGATTGAGGCGGCACAAAAAGAGATCGCTGTGCCTATAACCATTCAAACGCAATTCCAAGGTTCTGCGCTGGCATTTCGTGCTGCGCTTTCTAATGAGTTATGGCTGATCCTTGCTGCGATTGTGACGATGTATATTGTTTTGGGTGTGTTGTACGAGAGTTATATTCATCCTGTGACGATTCTATCGACATTACCTTCTGCGGGAATTGGTGCGTTACTCGCTTTACTTGTCGGTGGTGCTGATCTGAGCGTGATTGCCATTATTGGTATTGTTTTGCTGATTGGTATTGTGAAGAAGAATGCGATCATGATGATCGATTTCGCGATTGAGGCGGAACGAACGGAAGGCAAGACGCCGCGTGAAGCAATTTATCAGGCGTGTTTATTACGTTTTCGTCCGATTTTAATGACAACCATGGCTGCGTTATTGGGTGCTTTGCCCCTAATGCTTGGTACGGGCGTAGGTTCGGAATTGCGTCATCCACTTGGGATTACCATGGTCGGTGGCTTGCTCGTGAGTCAGGTTCTGACTTTGTTTACAACACCTGTCATTTATCTGGCTTTTGATCGTGCGCGTTTGCGAGTCGAAAATTGGCGTAGAAGTAAACGCAGTCGTTTTGCGCAGAACCCGACTGTCGATGGTCAATCAGGCAATCAATCAGGCAGCCAGCAGCCATGAGTTTTTCTGCCATTTTTATCAAACGACCTGTGGCGACAACGTTGCTGAGTGTCGGGATCGCGTTATCAGGACTAGTTGCGTTTAACTTGTTACCTGTTTCACCGCTTCCACAGGTGGATTATCCGACGATTTCTGTGTCAGCGTCGTTGCCTGGCGCTTCTCCTGAGACGATGGCATCTACAGTCGCAACCCCGCTTGAGCGTTCATTGGGGCGCATTGCGGGCGTGACGGAGATGACGTCGAGTAGTTCTCTTGGTTCAACTCGTGTGACACTGCAATTTGATTTAAGTCGAGATATTGATGGTGCTGCGCGTGATGTGCAGGCAGCCATTAATGCTGCGCGTAGTTTGTTGCCGACAGGTATGCCGAGCAATCCAAATTATCGTAAAGTGAATCCTGCCGATGCGCCTGTGATGATTTTGGCGTTAACGTCCAAGACGATGAGTCAGGGACAAATCTATGATGCGGCATCGACGATTTTGGCGCAAAAAATTTCACAAGTTGAAGGCGTTGGGCAGGTGAATGTGGGCGGCAGCTCCTTGCCTGCGGTGCGGGTTGAGTTGAATCCAACTGCATTGAATAAATATGGTATTGCCTTAGAAACCGTTCGCACGACACTGGCTGCTGCCAACTCCAATCGTCCCAAAGGCACGCTGGAGTCCAAAGACCAGCATTGGCAAATTTATGCTAGCGATCAGGCTAAGACTGCAAAAGAATATCTGCCGATGATCGTCAGTTATCACAATGGCAATCCTGTCCGACTCACTGATGTTGCTGATGTGACAGATTCCGTTGAAAACTTACGCAATGCGGGGATGTCGGCAGGTCAGCCATCGGTATTGGTGATTATTAGTCGTCAGCCTGGGGCGAATATTTTAGAAACCGTGCAGCGCGTGCGTGATCTGCTTCCACAAATGCAAGCATCATTGCCTGCCGCAATCGATGTCACCGTTGCCAATGATCGAACTCCAACCATCCGCGCATCATTATTGAGTGTAGAAGAAACACTGATGATTTCCATTGGCTTGGTAATCATGGTGGTTTTTCTTTTTTTGAGAAATGGTCGAGCGACCTTGATTCCGAGTGTGGCTGTTCCGTTGTCGTTACTGGGAACATTTACGGTGATGTATTTGGCAGGTTTTAGTTTAAATAACTTGTCACTCATGGCATTAACTGTCGCAACAGGTTTTGTCGTCGATGATGCGATTGTGGTGTTGGAAAATATTTCAAGGCACATCGAAGAAGGTCAAACACCGATGGAAGCCGCTTTAAAAGGCGTGCGGGAAGTTGGGTTTACGGTTGTGTCGATGAGCTTGTCACTGATCGCGGTATTTATTCCAATTCTGATGATGGGTGGGATTATTGGGCGGTTATTTCGTGAGTTCGCGGTGAGTTTGTCTGCAGCGATTCTTGTGTCGCTCATTGTGTCTTTAACCTTGACGCCAATGATGTGTTCAAGATTATTACGTCCTGTTTCCGAGCGCAAACATGGACGGTTTTATCATTTGACCGAAGGCGTTTTTAATCGTTTATTGGCTGGATATCGGCGGTCTTTACAGTGGGCGCTTTTGCATCGTGCAGTGATGCTCATCATTTTGTTCATTACAGTAAGTTTGAATGTTTATCTATACATGATCATTCCAAAAGGCTTTTTCCCGCAGCAAGATACTGGACGGATCATGGGGCAGATTCAGGCTGACCAGAGTATTTCGTTTCAAGCCATGCAACAAAAGCTCAAAGATTTTATGTTTATTGTCAAAAAAGACCCAGATGTCGATACTGTCGTGGGTTTTACGGGTGGCGGACAAGTGAATAGCGGCAATATGTTTATTGCCCTCAAACCTGTTGCAGAACGTACAAATAATGCTGATGCGGTCATCGCGCGATTGCGTAAAAAACTAGCGCATGAACCGGGTGCTAGTCTGTTTCTACAAGCTGTGCAGGACATTCGTGTCGGTGGTCGACCCAGCCAAGCGCAGTATCAATATACCTTGCAAGCCGATGATATTGATACATTAAATGAATGGGCGCCGAAGATTCAGGCGGCTTTATCCAAGTCTCCAGTGCTTGCAGATGTCAATACTGATCAGCAAGGCAAAGGTTTGCAAACAACGCTGGTCATGGACCGAGATCAATTGGCACGTTTAGGTCTAACGGTATCGCAAGTGGATGCAACGCTGAATGATGCATTTGGACAGCGACAAGTTTCGACGATCTATATGCCGCTTAATCAGTATCATGTGGTGATGGAGGTTGCTCCGCAATATCAGCAAAGCCCCGAAGCGCTGAATAATATTTACGTCATGACATCAGCAGGGAAGCCTGTGCCTTTGGCTGCGTTTGCCCATTATGCGCCGACATTTACATCGTTGGCGGTCAATCATCAGGGGCAGTTCGTTGCCACGACGATTTCATTTAACCTGCCACAAGGTAAGTCATTATCTGATGCAACGGCAGTGATTAATGAGACGATGGCGACACTTGGTGTTCCATCTTCTGTACATGGTAGTTTTCAAGGCAATGCCAAAGCATTTCAGGATTCACTCAATTCTCAGCCATTCTTAATTTTGGCTGCGTTATTGACCATGTATATTGTGCTCGGTGTGTTGTATGAAAGTTACATTCATCCGATCACGATTTTATCGACGTTGCCATCTGCTGGAATTGGCGCATTGCTGGCATTGATGTTGTTTAATTCTGAGTTCAGCATTATTGCGCTGATTGCCGTATTACTTCTGATTGGTATTGTGAAGAAGAACGCGATCATGATGATCGACTTTGCTTTGCAAATACAGCGTAGTCATCAGCTCAGTGCGCGTGAGGCGATTTATCAGGCCTGTCAGATACGATTTCGTCCGATTATGATGACCACGATGGCGGCATTGCTGGGCGCGATTCCTCTAGCTTTAGGACATGGTGATGGTGCAGAGATGCGTCAACCTCTAGGGATTGCAATTGTCGGTGGTTTGATTGTTAGCCAAGTCTTAACGCTCTATACCACGCCGATAGTTTTTGTGGGTATGGACTCGATTCGTCGTTTGGTATTGCGTGCGCGGGGACGCGCTGAGTCTGATTCAACAGTAACTGCGGCTTAAATGATCAATGAGTTGGCTTAAAATATACTGAAAGTTAGATTTAGGACAACAATGTTATTTTCAGTTATTGTTATCATCTGGTGAGACTATTATTGTATTTGGCTATGGCGCTTTGCGGCACCATCTTTATTTTATGTTAGATTGAGCCTTGATTCTCAACGCATACCGAAACGCATAAAACGTAATAAGGATTTTTCACGATGACATCCAACAGCAATCATTCTGACAGCCATACTTCTGTGTTACATGAAACACGATCTTTCCCTCCTTCCGCAGAATTTGTTGCGAATACTGAAGTAAATGCTGATGTCTTTGCACAGCTTAACCGCGAAGCAGCACTTGATCTTGATGCGTTCTGGTGTAAACGTGCGCGTGATTTGATTACATGGGAAAAGCCTTTTACCAAAGGTTTAGATGAAAGTAATGCACCATTTTTTCAATGGTTTGCTGATGGCACATTGAATGTCTCGTATAACTGTTTAGATCGTCACTTAGCAACCCGGGCTGATAAAACCGCACTCATTGCAGAATTGGATGATGGTACGGTTGAACATATCAGTTACCAACAGTTGTATGAGCGCGTCTGTCGTCTGGCGAATGGCCTCCGATCGTTGGGTGTACAAGCAGGTGATCGCGTTGTGATTTATATGCCGATGGTTGCTAATGCTGTCGTCGCGATGCAGGCATGTGCGCGGATTGGGGCGATTCACTCAGTTGTGTTTGGCGGATTTTCATCGAAGAGCGTTGCAGAACGCATCATTGATGCAGAAGCAAAAGTGGTGATCACATCTAACGTCGGTTATCGCGGCGGTAAAACCGTTGAACTGAAAAAAACCGTGGATGAAGCGCTGACTCAAACGGGTAGTCTGATTGAGCATGTCGTGGTTTTTGCGCGTGATGATTCGCAAACCAATATGCAAGCGGGTCGTGATATTTGGTGGCATGAGTTAACCGCAAAACAAGAAGCCAACTGCCAGCCTGCTTGGGTTTCTGCGGAACATCCATTATTTATTTTGTATACGTCAGGTTCTACAGGTAAACCAAAAGGCGTACAGCATTCTACGGGTGGATATTTACTGGGTGCGGTGCAAAGTTATCTCTGGACATTTGATTCGACCATGGATAGCGGAACAGCAAGTAAACACCATAAAGCCAATGATGTGTTCTGGTGTACAGCCGATGTGGGCTGGGTGACTGGACATAGTTATGTCGCGTATGGCCCATTAGCGGCTGGTGCGACGCAGGTAATGTTTGAGGGAATCCCAACTTATCCTGATGCGTCACGCTTCTGGCAAATGATTGAAAAGCATAAAGTCACGATTTTTTATACCGCGCCAACGGCAATTCGTTCATTGATTAAACTCGGCGCTGATTTACCTAAGCGATATGATTTGTCGTCTTTGCGGATTTTAGGAAGTGTTGGTGAGCCGATCAATCCAGAGGCGTGGATTTGGTATCACGATGTGGTTGGCGGCGGACGTTGCCCGATTGTTGATACATGGTGGCAAACCGAAACTGGCACGCAAATGATGACGCCATTACCCGGTGCAATGGCATGTAAACCCGGCTCATGTGCACAGCCTTTACCAGGTTTGTCGATCAATATCGTTGATGAAACCATGCAAACTGCTGCACCGCGAGAATCAGGTACGTTGGTGATTGAACGACCATTCCCATCCATGGTTCGTACCTTATGGCGTGATCCAGAACGTTTTAAAACCGCTTACTTCCCAGAGGAGTTCGGTGGTCGCTATGTCGCAGGCGATAGCGCGATGCGTGACGAAGATGGTTATTTCTGGATTCTCGGTCGTATTGATGATGTGTTGAATGTCTCGGGTCATCGCTTGGGCACAATGGAAATTGAATCTGCGCTGGTTGCAAATCATTTAGTTGCAGAAGCGGCTGTAGTCGGTCGTCCAGATGCACTGACAGGCGAGGCGGTTGTTGCTTTTGTGATTTTAAAAGGCGCGCGTCCGACTGGTGATGATGCTGCTGAAATGGTCAAAGTCTTGAAAGCCTTCGTTGCTCAAGAAATCGGTGCGATTGCACGACCAGCAGAAATTCGTTTTGCGGATGGCTTGCCGAAAACGCGTAGTGGTAAAATCATGCGTCGTTTGTTGCGTTCGATTGCGCGCGGTGATGCGATTACCTCAGATATTTCAACACTTGAAAATCCAGCGATTATTCAGCAGTTGCAAGAAAAGTAAGGTTTTAATCGTTGAAATGCATTGATGAATTTGATGAGGTTTTTGATCAAATGCGTCAAATCTCCCTAAATCCCTCTTTCTCTAAAGAGGGACTTTATAAGTGGATTTTGAACCTTCACTAAATTCCCCAAAAGTTCCCCTCTTTAGAAAAGAGGGGCTAGGGGAGATTTGAAAAAATATGATCAATGATAGTATTTGCACAGGATTTAAAAATTACTTATGAAAAGCGTTTCTATTATTGCTGTTATTCCATTTGTATTGTTTGGTTGTGCCAGCAATCATCCGAGTGTTGCTCCTGAAAAAAATGTTATCCCTGAACCAACTGTTGTCGCTACGCCACATAATTGCCAGTTTCCTCAGGATCAGAAGCGTCGAGTTTTTCATAGTATGTATGCTGATCAAGATTCTGCGGATAAGGCGTATGCAAAATTAAGTGCGTATAGTCCTGAGATGCAGTATTTGCAGTTGATGATGACGGCGAGGCAAGAAAGTATTGATTCATCTACGCGGAATGTCGGTGGTGATTTGGGGTATATTAAATTTGCGAGTTTCGATAAGAGTTTTGCAACGGCGGTATTTCATTTACCTTTGAAGCGGTTATCGCATCCGATTCAGTCGAAATTTGGATGGCATATTGTGTGGGTGAGTGATGCGTTGGATATTAAAACGAATGCGCCTTGTGAGTGATTTTATAATCTAACGGGGATACTCTCTTTATGCTAACTCATAGTAAATATTATAAACTTGGTACACTATGTGTATGATTGACTAGACCTAAATTTGGCAAGGATTTATCAAGGTGAACAAGAATATAAGTTATGGAATATTTTTGACATTTGCTGGAGTTATTTCTACTCCCTGCTATGCTGAGACATCAAATAATGATACACCACCCTATGATATAAATTCTAAAACTGCTTCAAATATTGTAAGTCCAAGACAATCCAAGCCTACCACCACTGAAATTCTAGCAGCAGCGCGTGCACGTGCAAATATGAGTGCGAATGGGAATATGAAAGCCCATCTTTGTCTCAACTATCATTCTGGTTCTGCAAAATGGACAGGTGCACCAATTGGTGCAAATAATAGCCCACAAGTTACATTAGCACTTGATCCAAAAGTTGTGCCTATTTATGGTTACTTTGATCAATCTGAAGAATTGGGCGCTGAACGTGATGATTTGGGAAATACAGTTAGTCATTTACAAGATCAAATTTATACCGCTTATAAACATGCTTTAGTGAATCGCCCCAAATTATCGGGTCAAATTACCTACGACATAGGGATTACAACAGATGGACGAGTATTCCCTGCAAGTTTAGGATCTAGTCAGCTTAATGATTCTCAGTTTGAATCAAAGTTACTCAATTTGATAAACACAATGCGCTTTGCAGCAGGTTGTTTCACACCTTGGCAGGGTAAATTTACTTTAAATTTTTACCCTGAGTCACTCACTGCGACTAAATAGAAAGAGAGTTAGAAATTGTAGGGTGGGTAGACGAAGGAAACCCACCAACTTCATCCAATTAACCTTCCGCCATTGGACTACTCACCCCATAATCAAACCGTTCCTTCCAACCACATAAATCACTGACAATACACGTTCCACACAGTGGCGTTCTCGCTTTACACGTATAGCGACCGTGCAAAATTAACCAATGATGTGCATCCATCATGTAATGCGCTGGAATTGCTTTCAGTAATTTCTGCTCAACGATTTCAACCGTTTTTCCCTTCGCAAGCGTTGTGCGATTACTCACCCGAAAAATATGCGTATCCACTGCCATCGTCGGTTGGCCGAAGAACGTATTGAGTACCACATTTGCTGTTTTACGTCCAACACCAGCCAACGCTTCCAACTCCTCACGCGTATCAGGAACTTCGCCATTGTGTTTATCAATCAATATCTGGCAGGTTTTCATGATGTTTTCAGCTTTAGAATTATATAAACCAATGGTTTTTATATATTCTTTTAGTCCATCTAAGCCGAGAGCAAGAA
>JAGWUI010000069.1 GCA_028868515.1 Gammaproteobacteria bacterium | reverse complement strand
AAATCGGCAGCAGAACGAGCAGTGACTTCAAGCACAAAATACTCGAGCAACTTTTGCTGTACTTTTTTGCTTAACTTACAATTTGTTATCTTCATTTTTGTAGACTAACATAGAGCTAATCTACTACAGCCCCTAGATTTAATTACAATTCGGTTACACGTTAAAAAATAAAGTATTAATTATTAAATACTTAGCGCAAACTTAGGAACGATTAATCAGGCTAAAACTAGCCGATAACTCCCTATTTTCAAACATTTTCTGCTCGTAAAGTGATCAATGTAATCTCAGAAGGAACACCCGTTCGTAAGGGCGGGCCCCAATAACCTGTTCCGCTATTGACATAAACCCACATCCCATCATGTTGATTGAGTCCTTTATAGAATTTCTGAAAAAATCGAATCATGAGACTAAATGGAAAATACTGTCCTGCATGCGTATGTCCTGAGAGCTGTAAATGAAATCCAGCTTCATGCGCCATTTCATAACTTGCAGGTTGATGCGCTAAAAGAATTTGAGTTAATCCAGTAGGCGCGCCTTGCAATGCTTTCTTCGGATCTGAAGCATGTGCTCCGCCTCGGCCTCGGGTTGAATAATCGGTCACTCCAGCCACAATAATGGAGTCCTGATTACGTTGGATGACTTGATGTTCATTCACCAAGACCGTCGCCCCTAACTGCGTAAATTCAGCCATCCAAGCTGGCGCATTCCAATAATACTCATGATTCCCTGTGACAAAAAACACCCCATGAGGTGCACTAAGCTCTGCTATCGGCGCTAAATCATGAATTAAATCCTCAACAGTTCCATCGACAAAATCTCCTGTCAGTGCAATCAAATCTGCATTCAGGGATTTGGCAATATCAACTACATTTTGCGTGTATTCGATTCCAATTGTGGGTCCAACATGTAAATCAGAAATCTGAACGATGGTGAAGCCATCAAAACTCTGCGGCAAATCTCGAAGTGGAATTTCAACTTTCCTCACCGCTGGGCCAGCATGTGCCTGCCGAATGCCAAAAATTGTCGTAATGACTGTCGCTGTACCCAATCCTAAAAGAACTCGACGATCAAAATCGATAGGATCAGACGGCATCGCAATCCACTTCCAGACCATGCTACCAATGTCCGTTAAGACGCAGTAAAACACCAAAACCGACATCACCCCAAATGCGGCATAAGACAACCAATCCAGAACAAACACGAGCAAAGTGGCGTCATATTCCTTTTTTAATCGCGGAAACAGAATGTGATCGCCAAAAGGACCTACGAGTTGCAATACAAAGAATCCAAAAAACAATAAACAAATCATCACGACATGGTGTTCAGCCCAAGGCAAACGCGCAATGATCCGAGATGCTGCGTAACTATTAAGTAGTGCAAGCAAGCCAATTGCAATCAGGATTCTAACGAGCATCTTATTTCCTTTTATGTAGCGAATAGACTTTGAAAATCATTAAACCAGAGATACCAGAATATGAATTTTTTATTTTTTGATACCGCTAATATATTTTATTTGTACTGACTGGTATACACTTAATAAACGCAAGAGTTTTGTTTGTGAACAAAATGCGTACATTGTTATTTTGTTTTATTTTTTGAATTTGTGCGACATTAATCAAAATCTTGTTGGTGGCACTCGGATCAACAAGAATGAGAGATAGGCGTTCATTTACTACAATGTTTATGTCGTGATGACGATGCTAAAAAGATCGAATGGACACTCTCAAAATTCATGAATCTTTCACACGAATGGATGTCAAATCTTGCAACGAAACATTCGCCTGCATTTTTATGGCGCTATTCATGGCGTGCGACAAGGATAAGGAAAGCGTGTTAGCCAAACTTAGCAAGTAAGATCTTAAAATAGATCAACATTTGCCCAAATATTTGACTAACCACAGGTTATTTTATTGAGGAACACATGGTGCAATTACATCAAGCCTCTATAGGCCAAGCAAGAAAAAAGCAGGCTTTGCACTCAATCATTTCGGCACATTTGCCCAAATTTTCGATGCAAACGAGCCTGTCAATTGCAATTAGCTTAGCGTTGGGCGGTTGCGTGGTAGGCCCAGATTTCAAATCTCCAGCCGCACCACAATTGTCCAATGATCGCTACACGGCAACAGCATTACCGACCACTACGGCAGAAACCAAAGATGCGGGTCATACTGGGATTGCTCAACATACCAATTATGGACAAGCACTTCCTCAACAATGGTGGACGTTATTCCATTCTGCACAGCTAGACCAACTGATTCGAAGCGCCCTAGAGCACAATCCATCTTTAGCTGCTGCGGAAGCTTCATTACGTCAGGCTCAAGAGAATTACAATGCTGAATCTGGTTCTTTGAAATATCCAACTGTTGCAGGACAACTTGGCGCGAATCGTGAACGTGCGCAACTTTATGGGACAACGCCAAGCACATTTAACTTATATAACGCATCGGTCAATGTGTCTTATAACTTAGATCTTTTTGGTGGTAATAAACGACAGCTCGAAGGCCTGATGGCTGGAGTTGATTATGAGCGTTTTAAAGTTGAAGCGGCTTATCAAACTTTAGTTGCTAATGTCGTCACCACGGCAATCACTGAAGCGGCACTCCGTGCACAACTTAAAGCAACACGCGAAGTCCTCAATTCACAGCAAAAGCAACTCGACGTCATCAATAAACAACTTGCATTAGGGGGTGTTGCTCGCTCAGTACAGCTCGTACAAAGTACGCAACTTGCACAAACACAAGCACTGATTGCACCGCTAGAAAAAGCATTGGAGCTGACTCGTAATCAACTCGCGGTCTATGTTGGCCAATTACCAAGCGAAGCGGGTCTTCCCGAATTTGACCTTAATTCATTGGAATTACCTCAAGAACTACCCGTTTCGTTGCCTTCATCGTTGGTCAGTCAACGACCTGATATCCGTGCAAGTGAAGCGCTCTTGCATCAAGCAAGTGCTCAAGTCGGCGTAGCGACGGCCAATTTGTATCCACAAATCAATCTGACAGGCAGCTATGGCGCAAGCCGTGTTCAAGCGGGTGGCATCAGCGCAAGCAGTACATTATGGAATATTGGTGCGGGTCTTACCCAACCGATTTTTAATGGTGGAGCTCTGACTGCTAAACGTCGCGCAGCAATCGCAGCGTATGACCAAGCAAATGCAAACTATCGTTCAACCGTCCTCACTGCATTCCAGAATGTTGCGGATAGTCTGCGAGCGATCGATGCTGATGCAGTAACGTTGCAAGCCCAAGCCAATGCAGAATCACTCGCAAAAGCATCGCTGGATTTGACCACACAGCAATACAACATTGGTGCGATTAGCTATTTGACATTGTTGGATGCGGAGCGGACTTATCAGCAAGCACACATTAACTTGGTACAAGCGCAAGCCGCTCGTTTTACCGATACAGCAGCATTATTCCAAGCGCTAGGGGGTGGTTGGTGGAATCAATCACAGCCTAAGGAAATGCCGAGTAAAGATTAATTAATCGTAAGAAATACATTGAAGCAGGATTGATCAACTATGTTCATGCACTGCCTCATATCGAAACTGGATGTTTGAGAGAAAATTATGACTAAACGAATGCTAATTATGGTGGGTTGCATCGTCCTGCTCGTTATTTTGTTAGCAGGCGGTTTCGCACTGCATATCAAAAAAATGATGGCAAGCATGCCTAAACCAACTCCTTCTGTGGTCACTGCAATCACAGCGCAAAAAGCGACTTGGCAACCTCAGTTAAATTCAGTCGGCACTTTACTCGCTGTGCATGGCGTAGATCTCAGCAGTGAGATTTCTGGTCTTGTCCGTGAAGTCAAGTTTAAATCTGGAGATGACGTTGAAGCTGGCAGTGTCTTGGTTCAGTTGAATGCAGATTCAGACATTGCACAACTTAAAGCCTTGCAAACCGCAGTTGATCTTGCAGCAACTGTACTCAAACGTGACCAAGCACAGTTTGCGGTACAAGCGATCAGCCAAGCACAACTGGATAATGACAAAGCAGATCTGAAAAACAAAACTGCTTTGGTTGACCAGCAAGCAGCGATTGTCGCTAAAAAAACCATTCGTGCACCATTTTCAGGTCGTCTGGGCATTAGCGCGATTAATCCAGGTCAATATCTCAATCCGGGTGACAAAATCGTTACTTTGCAAGCGATTGATCCAATTCATATTGATTTTTACTTGCCACAGCGTCAACTGGGTCAGGTCGCAACTGGACAGACTGTCAACCTCACTACTGATGCCTTCCCAAATAAGGTTTTCCATGGCACTGTGACCGCGATCAATCCAAAAATCGATCCAACGTCACGCAATGTACAAGTGGAAGCTACGATTGCAAATCCTGATCGCCAACTCCTTCCTGGCATGTTTGCTAATGTCAGCGTGGATGCAGGTCATGTTGAAAGCTATCTGACCTTGCCGCAAACGGTCATTACCTTTAATCCATATGGTTCAACAGTGTTTGTGATTCAAAAAGCACAGGCCAAGAAAGATGCTAAAGGCGTGATGCAACCCGCACCTGCAAATGGCTTAGAAGCTCAGCAAGTGTTGATCACCACAGGTGAAACACGCGGTGATCAAGTCGCGATTTTGAGTGGCATCAAAGAAGGTCAGCAGATCATTACCAGTGGTCAGATTAAACTGAAAAATGGCTCGCCCGTAGTTGTCGATAACACTGTACAACCGACCAATGACCAAAATCCAACTCCGCAAGAGCATTGAGGTATCGCCATGAAATTTACCGATATCTTTATTCGACGACCCGTCCTTGCCGCGACGGTCAGTTTACTGATCCTAATCCTCGGACTTCGCTCACTATTTAGTTTGCCAATCAACCAGTATCCGCAAACTCAAAATGCAACGGTGACGATCTCAACCACCTACTACGGTGCCGATGCGCAAACCGTAGCGGGCTTTATTACCCAGCCTCTTGAAGCTGCAATTGCGCAGGCTCAAGGGATCGACTATCTGTCATCATCCAGCAGCAATGGCGTTTCGGTCATTACAGCGACCTTGCGCCTGAATTACGACGCCAACCGTGCATTGACTCAAATTAATACACAAATTAATTCGGTCAAAAATCAGTTGCCGCCACAAGCACAAACGCCTGTATTGACAGTACAAACTGGACAAACTGTCGATGCCATGTACATGGGTTTCTACAGTGATACGTTGCCAACCAATAACGTGACGGATTATCTGATTCGTGTTGTGAAGCCGAAACTGGACTCAATTCCAGGTGTGCAAACCGCAGAAATTCTAGGCGCACGTCAGTTTGCACTCCGTGCTTGGCTCGATGTCAACAAAATGGCGGCTTACGGTATTACTGCTGCTGATGTCAATGCCGCATTAGCCGCGAATAACCTGCTCGCACCACTTGGCGTGACTAAAGGTCAAATGGTCACTGTGCCATTAACTGCCAAAACTGACCTACACAGCGTTGATGAATTCAAACAGCTTGTCGTCAAACATAACGGCGATGCCATCGTACGTCTGCAAGATGTTGCCAATGTCACTTTAGGCTCTGAAAACTATGACTTTAACGTTGCCTTCGGTGGCGTACGCTCAGTGTTTATCGGGATCAAGATTGCGCCAGAGGCAAATATCCTGAGCGTTGCAAATACTGTTCGTGAAGCATTCCCTGAAATTCACTCGCAGTTGCCACAAGGTTTGACTGGAGAAATCGTTTACGACTCAACCGACTTCATTAACTCGTCAATCGATGAAGTGGTCAAAACATTGGTTGAAGCACTGGTGATTGTGACCGTGGTGATTTTCCTCTTTTTGGGAAGTTTCCGCGCCGTACTCGTCCCTGTCATTGCGATGCCGCTGTCCTTGATCGGCACATTCTTTGTCATGCTGATGTTGGGCTATTCGATCAACCTATTGACCCTACTCGCGATGGTGCTG
>JAGWUI010000038.1 GCA_028868515.1 Gammaproteobacteria bacterium | reverse complement strand
CCTGCAATCTTGCTTAAACGCCAACGTATCCTAACTGGCGAACGCGTACAAAATGCACAGCTTGGTTATGATCAAAACGGTCAAGCTTCTGTCAATATCACATTGGATACCGCTGGTGGCAAACTGATGAGCGATGCAACACGCAACGCTGTTGGTAAGCAAATGGCGGTGTTGTTTATCGAAAATAAACAAAAGATCACTTACGCCACCGACCCTGTGACCAAGAAAACAACTGAAACACGAACACCATATACTGAAAAAGTTGTGATTAACCGTGCAACAGTTCAATCAGTCCTCGGTTCACAATTCCAAATTACAGGGATTGGTAGCCCACAAGAAGCTTCAGAGCTTGCACTTTTGTTACGCTCAGGTGCTCTTGCTGCGCCAATGTACTTTGTTGAAGAGCGCACTGTTGGACCATCTCTCGGTCAAGAAAATATCGACAAAGGTATTCTCTCAACACAGGTTGGTTTTGCACTTGTTGCTGTCTTCATGCTGGTGTTCTATCGTTTGTTCGGTTTGATTGCAAACTTTGCACTCTTTATGAACCTTGCCATGATTCTTGCCATTATGTCTGCAATTGGTGCAGCGCTCAGCCTGCCGGGTATTGCAGGTATCGTGTTGACCATCGGGATGGCGGTGGATGCCAACGTTTTGATTTGTGAGCGTATCCGCGAAGAAATCAGACATGGCGCTAAACCAATCTCTGCAATTGTCATGGGTTATGATCGTGCATTTGGCACCATTATTGATGCGCACGTAACGACATTGATTGTTGCTTTCATTTTGTTTGCAGTCGGTACAGGCCCGATCAAAGGATTCGCGGTCACATTATCTATCGGGATTATTTGTTCGCTATTTACTGCCATCACGGTCACCCGTGGCTTGGTTCAATTGATCTATGGCAATCGCGGCCATGTTGAAAAACTAAGTATTTAAAGGAATTAATCATGGCTAATAATACGCAAAGCAATATTGCAAGCAATGTAGAGACGCAGCAACCTTATCAGCATGATGAATATGTCATCGGTTTTATGCGACTTCGCAAACCGTTGGCAGTGTTTTCATTTATCCTGATTCTGATTAGTCTCGGCTCTATTTTCCACAAAGGACTTAATCTAGGTCTAGACTTTACAGGTGGGATTTCTGCAGAAATCAACTACGCCCAATCTGTTAAACAAGACGATGTACAAACCGCTTTAGTCAAAGCTGGGTTTAAAGATCCTGTTGTTCAATACCTCGGCACACAACGTGATTTGCTGGTGCGCATGCCTGCACAAACTAAATCCACGGATGCAGCAGCTTATATTCTGAAAGCTGCACAATTACCCAATAACAAAGCAACTGTGCAAAAAGTAGATGTCGTCGGCTCACAAGTCGGTAACGACCTCTACCTCCGCTCACTAGGTGCAATCGGACTCGCATTGGCATTAATGATGATCTACGTGG
The DNA here is from genome assembly GCA_028868515.1 of Gammaproteobacteria bacterium. GTDB lineage: Bacteria > Pseudomonadota > Gammaproteobacteria > Pseudomonadales > Moraxellaceae > Aquirhabdus. The sequence continues at coordinate 24,835 of JAGWUI010000038.1, read as the reverse complement.
CGATTCGCTTCCAGTTCAAATTTGCTGTCGGTGCTGTGATTTCACTTCTGCATGTGACCATTCTGACCGTAGGTGCGTTTTCAGTATTTAACTGGCCATTTGACCTGACTGTCCTAGCGGCAGTGTTGGCATTGATCGGTTACTCGCTGAACGACACGATCGTGGTCTTTGACCGTATTCGTGAAAACTTCCGTAAGATTCGTGGTGCATCCGCAACAGAAATTATCGATATCTCACTGACAGAAACATTCCGTCGTACTGTCATGACAGTCGCAACCGTTGCTTTGGTTGCATGCGCAATGTTATTCCTTGGTGGTGATGGTCTCTATTGGTTCTCTGCAGCATTGTTGATTGGTCTATTTGTCGGAACATATTCGTCAATTTATATCGCGACAGGCTACGCACTCTTCATGAATCTCTCTCGTCAAGACTTTATCGTCGTGGTCAAACCAGAGTTTGAAGAAGATACCGTCGTATTCAATGATCCTAAAGCACCGAAGAAACGTTAATCATCACGACTTCATGCATCAGCAAAACAAAAATGCCTGTCTCAATGACAGGCATTTTTTTATAACATAGCTAAGTCAAATGAAATACTAATGCAGCAATATGTTGAGCTGATCCACCGCTTCCGACCACTCAGAATCTTGTCGTAAAGCATCTTGCAAGAAATGTCGTTGCCCCTCATTCCAAAACGGGGCGTTATTGACATAAACATCTTTAGGTAACATGTGGCTTGCTGCAAAACGTGTCATTGCCTCTTGGCTATTATTAAGACCAAGCTGGGCAAATAGTGTTTCCAGATTGTTGGCTGACATATCCATAAGAATAATCCTTCTGCTCATCACTCATTAAAAACAAGCAACCTTAAACAAGAAAACTTAAACCCCAAAACATCAGTTCCTCATAGGAATTGTAATCCTTTCACCCTACTTCGCAAGCATATTATTGGCTACTTTTAGTACAGGATCGAATGCCCAACGAAGTCATAACCGATCATTACTCAACCTATTTTTTTAGACACTTACCTGAATACAATTGAAAACCTAAACTATGCCATTATTATGATCTTACTGATTCAATTCTGACTCAGCTTATTTAAGAGGAATTTTCCATGTTGCGGATTGGTCTTTTTTTATTGACTAACCTCGCGGTGATGGTTGTCGTCGGTATTATTTTATCGATTCTTGGCGTAGGTTCTACGCACACAGCAGGCGGCCTAAATCTAGGTAATCTTTTAGTATTGTGTTTTGTATACGGTATGGTGGGCTCAGCTTTTTCGCTGTTTATGTCCAAACCACTAGCAAAGTGGAGCACCAAAACTCAAGTGATTACACAGCCTTCTAACCAAGCAGAAGCGTGGTTGTTGCAAACTGTTGAGCAGCTTGCCCACAATGCGGGAATTAAAATGCCCGAAGTCGGTATTTTTCCAAGCTATCAATCTAACGCTTTCGCGACGGGTTGGAATCGTAATGCAGCACTGGTTTCTGTCTCGACAGGTTTGCTTGAGCGGATGAACCAAGATGAGCTACGCGCAGTTCTTGCCCATGAGATTGGACACGTTGCTAATGGTGACATGGTCACACTTGCACTCGTGCAAGGTGTAGTCAACGCCTTCGTGATGTTCTTTGCGCGAATTATCGGTAACTTTGTGGATCGCAATGTCTTCAAAAACGAAAGTGATCGTCCAGGCATGGGCTATTTTATTACCAGTATGGTGATGGATATTGTCCTTGGTATTGCGGCATCCGCAATTGTTATGTGGTTCTCACGCCTACGTGAATATCGTGCTGATGAAGCAGGTGCGCGCTTGGCGGGTAAACAAGCGATGATCAATGCATTACTTCGTTTGCGTCAAGAGCAAGACATGCCTGATCAAATGCCTGCTGAGATGAAAGCATTTGCGATTAGCTCAGGACAAGAAGAAGGCTTCAGTATTGCGGCATTGTTTCATTCGCATCCAACGATTGAACAACGCGTTGAAGCACTACAACGTTTAAATGTTTAATCTGTCTATTGTATGAGAAGAAAGGATGCCATTAAGGTGTCCTTTTTTATAGTCATGCGGAAGACTCACTCAACCAACTGTTTCTGCGTTAGAAAGTACGCGGGGCTTGCCAGTAGCAAAGATACCAATTCCGATTGACGCTTCGTTCCTGTTTTGACAAAGATACTTCTCAATTGGCTTTTAACCGTATTCATCGTTGTGCCACGTTCAAGCGCAACATCGTCTAAAGTTTTGCCACTACACAAGGCGACTGATAACACCGCTTCAGCTTCGGAAAGCCCAAATAATCGACGAATCAAAGATCGTGTAATCGTTGGCGTAGTTTCAGGATCGAACGCGAACAGGAGCGCTGCCCCTTGCACAGGACCTTTGAGTTGCAAAGGAGTAATCATCAACATCAAAGGTAGCTGCTGAGCACGTGGTAATAAAATCACACTATTCAGATCACTCTCATCACCTCGACTGGCGCGCACCGCTTTCGACAACTCGACACTCAGCTTGCGTGTCGTTGCATCATGATTTGTTTGTAGATAGTGATTATTGAGCTTGAGATTGTAACTCTCTTTTAGAAGATGAACCGCACTTTGATTACAATGTGCCATTTGTCCCATCTCATTGAACAAAAACGTCGGCATCGCCAACACATCCAGACTACTTGCCAAAAAACTCTGGCCGATTTGTAAATCTGCAAAACGTTGACGCATTTGCATCGCACGCTGTAAATGAGGGATCAGTAAGTTGTATTGATCAATTTCATCGCGATTAAAAGGTTGGTGTTGAGGTCCACGTTGTAAATACAACTCGGTCACCCATGCTCCTTCTTGAAGAACGATTGCGCCTGTCGCATAAGCCATCCCTTGCGGGACGACCCATTCGTTATAAAAACGCGTTTCTGCAAACTTATCTTTATCTGGCACATCCAGATTACTAGCATAAAAATGAGCGATTGGTGAACTTTGAATATGATGTGCGAGCATATCTTCGGGCGCATACTCTAGGGCATAACTTTCATGCCACTTTTTTTCCATTCCATACATCCACAGCCCTTTAACTTCTTGCGTTTCGACATTACGAATAATCAAAATCGTGGCTTTTAGATCAAAAAAATCCTTAAGCATTTCAATAAAAGTTTGATAGCCACTGGGTGCCATCACAGCATCATAAAGGCAACTCAGTAAATCATTCAGGCTCGGCTTTTTATCTTCGGTCATTTTTTATGCTTCAAATATTTAATTAAGAGACTTATCCGACTTTTCAATATTTTGAAAGAACTCAACAAAATTAAAGACGACTTCGATAACAACATGAACTAGATCTCGATCATTTCCATTCAACGACATGCTTTACAAGCACTGTAAAAGGGTCATCTAAGAGGACTTTTATTATCTTTATGTAACTACTGAAAAGTTAATCCCTAATCTGGATAAATACAACCAGTTTTAATCAAAAATTCTTGATTTTATTGGCCTCAATCACCCAAATGGGGGATGGAATAAAGATAGATATTGAGGGAATATATACTCACTGACTTACAAACGGTAACCATTCTTGCACCCCTGCAACCCCTGCACAATTATGGTCAATCCCGTCTCATTTTAAAGCTCAGTAAAACGTTTAATTAAAGGAAACGTCTGTTAATTGTCATGAAGGAAATAGCGATGAATATGCAACTCAGAACCAAGCATCTGACCTGCAAAGTCTGCTGCTTTAGTACTGTTGTCATCATTAGCGATCCTGATGAACCTTTGCCGCTCTGCGAACGCTGCTGTTCACAGCGGTGGGAGGTCTCTGAAACCTCGGAAGTTGTCACCCAACACCCAATTCCTTTGATTAAAAATTTATTACACACCAAGATTTTTTAACTTTATTCGATAATAATTTACGCAAAGTAAATTATTAATTAACTGATAAATAAATATTTTTAACTAAAACCAACCTCTCCCAAATCCAAAATATCTGTAGAGTAAGAAAAATGAATACTACACTGACCACATGCTCATTAGATAAAATCAATCTGGGTTACATCCTTGTCGCTGATGAGCCAAACGCTCGTATATCATCTTGTGCAGTAGCACGAGCAATTGCTCTCGCGCTCCAACGAGAAGGAAAACTTGTCATCACGGCACATATAAGCCCACCACCTAGACAACATCCATATAAAAAAGCAAAAGCGAATAACAGCCAATTTGTGACCGTAGATGGATTCAAATACCACATCTATCAAATACACAGCCAAACCCATGAAGATGATCACATCACCGTTCGATCAGCCGATGGAATGTTTGAACATAAGATTTCTATTGGCTTTCTACAAGTCGAGCAGAATGTATAACGATGTCACCTATTTTTTTAATCAACCAAAATGACTTAACTCAAAAAATTAACGAGAACTACCATGATGCTCAATGAAAGATTTACCAAAGGCGTCAATCTTCAACAAAGGATTAATACCACCTTTAATGAAGTATTTGAGCTCCCTGAAAAAGATTTTTATGCAAGTTTAGATTTAGACAAGCTGCTCAAATTAAAGTCTGCACTCTCAGATATTAATAGTGCAATCTCAATCAAACTTGCACTCGAATTTTTAAAGTGGGTCTCCACTGCACTATCATTGGGTGAACAAGAAATCGACATGATTCGCAATGATATCTTGCAGGAAGCACACAAACATCAGCATTACGATATTGAACATCGATCCAAATATTATAGAAAGTCGTTTGTTGCAGAAGTGAAATGTAGAATCCCCTTATTGGAAGGTCATCGCTATGGCGGTGCTCAAAAAATCAGAATTTGGAAAGATATTGAAGTATTAAGAGAAGGTCACACAAAAGCCACATTTAATCCGAATGCTTATCGCTTTATGGTTTTTCTCGACCGACCAGATATTCGCGATGCAAATAACTACCTCATGTCATCCTGCTCTAAATTACCAAGTTATTTAGAGTTTATTGAAGATATTCAGTCACTACCCTCACAACCGAGCAATATGGTTTACGGAATATACGTTCAGCTAGAATCAAAATAATAGATTGAAGTAAAAATATTTAATTTAATCCAAACCACATCATAACAATACTACTGGGAGCACCCTAACGGCGCTCTCTTTCAAAGCGTACGCCTACTCTCAGCATCATCAGATGCCCAATATTGGCTCAGTGCTTAATCATCACCCTCCATCTTGATATTTCTCAAATTAGAACCCTCACACACGCCATATCCATGCAGTAAATCCATTGTAGGACAATACATTATGAATGGCATGCTTTCTGCTAAGTAAATCATGATGCCCTGATTTATGACACAACATGAGGCATATAAGCTGTAGATAGGTGCATGGCTACATTTATTTTTATTGTTATTTTTTTGAAAAATATGGAGGCCCGTATGCAAAGCAATAAACAAAGTTTCTATTGGGGGAAATATCGCGGAATTGTACTTGCCGTGATTTGTTTTCTGATATTGGACATCACTGTACTTTCACTCAATTTTTATATTTCTTTCCTCATGTCTGACAGCGCATCTGCGATCAATCTCGCTGGACGTCAACGCATGTTGTCACAACGAATGACCAAAGAATTGCTGACAGCAGAACTCGACCTCGAAAAAAATAAAGACATTCCCACTGCTGTTTCCTTACAAGCATTACATACAACCGTCGAGCAATTTAACACCACGTTCAATGGCTTTAAAACAGGAGGAATAGTCACCAATAGTAATGGACAAAAAATCCATTTAAATGCGATTCAAAGTGCGACGGGGCGCGATATTCTTGAGCAAGCTGATGCAATATGGACACCACTCTATGAGCAAATCTCTCAACTAAATGATCAGATTATCGAAGCACCAGACCTCTCACCAGTAACCGCTTATGCTCTAGCCAACAATGTCGAGTTACTTCGCCTCATGAATCAACTCACATCGGAGATGGAAGCCGAAGCCAATGCACGAGCTGACTTTCTGCGTTGGGTGCAAACCATCGGGATTATACTGGCTCTTCTTAATTTCGGTTATATCTTGGGCAAAAGCTTGAATCGGTTAAGAGAAAGTGACCGCGAAATTGAACAAGCCCAACAAGAAACATTAGAAATTCTGGGCACGGTCAAAGAAGGTCTATTCTTATTAGGACAGGACTTCCGTATTGGCTCACAATATTCTACCTCATTAGCAAAAATTCTCGGTCGCCCTATCGAAGCTGGTGGAAATTTTAAAGAAATTTTGCGCGATATGGTTGAACCGAATATTTATAAATCAACCTGCGAATATATCAAACTATTACTAGGTGATCGCGTCAAAGAATCTTTGGTGCAAGATCTCAACCCACTCAATCAAATTGAAGTGATGGTTCCTAATGCTCAGGGAAAAGCTGAGCGCCGTTACCTTACATTACAATTCAGCCGAGCTATGCAAGATGGTCAGGTCTCTCATCTACTGGTTACGGTGTTTGATGTCACAACGCAAGTCGAGTTGAGTCAAGCACTAATTGATGCACGCAAAAAAGCCAAAGCTGATGTTGAAGTCATGCTTGACCTACTGAAAGTCCATCCTACAACGCTTAAAAACTATTTAGACAATGCAGAAATTGCTTTACTGAAGATTAATGATCAACTCCGTGATGTCGTTGGTGAGCGAGACTATCAACGCACATTCGCGCAAATCTTCCGCCAAATTCATAGCCTCAAAGGGGAAGCTGCGGCATTGGGCCTAGAGGTTTTTGAAGAAACTGCTCAACAATTCGAATCCATGCTTTCAGGGCTGCGTAATAAAGGTGCGGTGTTAGGCAGTGATCTGTTGACCTTGCCATTACCATTAGATGAATTCCTCAAACGCATCACTGCTGTTCGAGAAATCAGTCAACGACTCGCCTCATATCAGACCAGTTTCCAAAATGAACATAATGATATGCACCTTGCGACTAGCATGAGTGCTCTGGCACAACGCATCGCGCGAGATCAAGGTAAACAAGTCAAACTTGCGACCGAACTCACAGAGATGAATAGGCTCCCAACGCCAGTTCGTAGTGCACTCAACGATATCGCGCTTCAATTATTACGCAACGCGGTTGTGCATGGCATTGAAGATCAAAGCAAACGCTCTGCGCTCTCCAAAGCATCGGTTGGTTCAATCTATGTCAGCCTCAAGCAAATTGGCGAAGAATTTGAGTTTATCTTGCGCGATGATGGTTGCGGATTAGACCCAGAACTGATTCGCCAAGAACTCTTGCGGCGTGGGAACTACACCGACGAGCAATTGAATGAGATGAATGATCAACAAATCATTCAAAAAATCTTTGATGCAGGTTTCTCAACTGCAACCACAGTCAACCGCGATGCAGGACAAGGCGTTGGCATGGATGTGGTCAAACATAAGATTCAGGAATTGGGAGCCCATCTACGTATTTCCACGCGGAAGGATGGTTTTACTCAATTCACGATTCGCTTCTCTCCAGACCATGTTGATCCGACCCGCAAGCCCATCGCATCAAGATTAAACGAGGAAACGATATGAAGCTCATGATTGTTGATGATTCCAATATTATCCGCTCCCGCATCGCCCGAGCCGTAGTACATCCTCAACTGCAAGGCATGATCATCGTCGGTATGGCACGTAATGGTCTAGAAGCTGTGTCCCTCTGTGAACGCAGCAGACCAGATGTCGTCACGATGGATCTGACAATGCCCGAAATGGATGGCAATGCCTGTGTCGAAGCACTGATTCAGCGTTTTCCTGAAATTAACATCCTTGTCGTTTCTGCTTTAAGTGATAAAGCGACGGCAATTGATGCGTTAACACGTGGCGCGCGAGGGTTTCTTTACAAGCCCTTTACTGACGAACAACTTGTGAATGCATTACTGGAAATCGTGAATTAAGAGGAGATAAAAATTGGAATTAGGAGAAACTGAACTCAAAGTCTTTGTGGAAGCGGTCACACGTTACTTTTCACAAACCACCAATGAACCTGCTGTTATCCGATCGGCATACCTTGCTGACAGCAGCATTCCACGCTTTGAATATACCGGATTAATCACCCTTTCAGGTTGTTTTCGAGGCTGCGTTCATTTTTCAGCACCGACAGACCTAATCAAAGGACTACTGACAGAATGGGGAGAAAAAGATCAAAGTGAAGCAAACTTATTAGATGCAGTTGGTGAAATCGCAAATACTATCGCTGGCAATGCGCGTCGCCATTTTGGCAAGGATCTAGAAATATCAGTACCCGTCAATCTGCGAGGTAGCTCTGAGCACATCAAAGCCGCCGTGCGTGTCCGTCCATTTGTGATTTCACTTAACTGGCACAAACATGAGGCTGTTGTGATTGTTGATTTAGAATCGACAGATCAGAAATAACAAAATTACTAGCACAATCAAAAAGAGCGCTTCATAGCGCTCTTTCTTATCCAAAACCGTTGTTCAACGACCGCCTAGTTTAGACTCAACACACCCCGTACTCGCACACTCACGCTCGCGCTCTTTTAAAAACGCTAAACGGTCTTGAGTCATGGTATTTGCACAATCTAAATTGACGAAAAAGCCAGACGGTTTTTCTTCGCTACATTGATCATTACGATCTTTAATCCAAGCTAACTGCCCTTGTTTGAGTGCAGCAAGACCGCTTGGTTTCAAGCTTTTTCTTAGATTTGTATATTCAACATTCAGGTCATGATCGACCTGAGCAAACAGTGTTCCTGCGCAATACACTTGATCAAATGCAGTTTTTGGCGTCGCACAGCCAGCCGCATAAGCACCCGCAGTCATCGAAAGTAAAAGAACTGTTAGACCGATTTTTTTCATCATTTTATCCTCGTTAGATATCTCGTACTTTTTGTTAAAAGTTGCTGAAAGTTATTGTTGAGTTTTAGGTATTTGGCAATTATGAATACCTGTCGCAATCGCATGCGCAACGCGCCCAATAGTATCAGGTTTACTCAAACGCAGCTCCTCATCTGGGTTGGCGATCACACCTATTTCGACCAAAACCGCAGGGATTGGTGAAGTCTTGAGCACAATCAAATCATCATATTGATGCACGCCAAGACGCTTATCGATTAATGGACGATTTTCACCCGCAATTGGCGTTGCATGATACAACGATGGCTTCTCTCCAATCACAAGCATTTGCTCACCAATTTTTTTAGCGCAATTTAGGCTTTGCTCATAATGTGTATTTTTGGGCGAAACAAAGATTGAATACCCTGCAAACTCACGACGACGACCCGCATCAATCCACTCCTGTGGCATTGAGTCATGGTGGATAGAAATAAACAAATCCGCATCAGGCGCTTTGATGGAACGTTCTTGAAGTGTAATTTCTTTGCCATCAGCAGAAGTACGAGAAACACGATCTCCGCTAGTTATTAAGTCTTTAGCTAACACGTTACTCATATCTAAATTATATAAATATTCAACTCGACCACTTGCTGCTGTTGCACCGGGATGCAATGGCGTATGCCCTGTATCGACTGCGATATATTCAGCTTGAGCATGTTGAAAGGTCAATAATACAAATCCGCATAAAAGAATTTTTCGCCTTATAGGCATCCATGTATTGAATATCATCATTATTCTCAGAAATTTTAATAAACATGATTTGTTATCGATCAAGGATAAAAAACTGGATGGATTAAATCCAGCAACGATCACTCTCAAAATAAAAAAAGAGCGCCATTCAGCGCTCTTTCTTACCACCACATTAACCAGAAATTTTCTTGTACTTCATGCGGTGCGGACCAGCATCTTTACCGTACTTCGCCTTACGATAGGCTTCGTACTCGGTATAGTTACCGTCAAACCACTCAGGACCTTCAGATTCAAACGCCAAGATATGGGTCGCAATACGATCCAAGAACCAGCGATCATGCGATACCACCATCACGCAACCCGGAAATACCTGAATCGCATCTTCAAGCGCACGTAAAGTTTCTACGTCCAAATCGTTTGATGGTTCGTCGAGGAGAATAACGTTCGCGCCTTTTTGCAGAACTTTAGCCAGTTTCAAGCGGTTACGCTCACCACCGGATAACGAGCCAACGATTTTTTGTTGATCAGAACCTTTAAAGTTAAAACGACCAATATAAGCACGCGAAGGAATCTCGTATTCACCGATTTTCAAGATATCTAAGCCTTGAGAAATTTCTTCCCAGACAGTTTTCTTGTCATCAAGCTCATCACGAAGCTGCCCCACATACGCCACGCTGACTGATTCACCCAAACGCACTGAACCTGTATCAGGGGTTTGTTCGCCTGTCATCATACGGAACAGTGTGGTTTTACCCGCACCATTTGGTCCGATGATACCAACGATAGCTGTTGGTGGAACGTTAAATGACAACTTCTCGTACAGCAGACGGTCTTCAAATGACTTACTGATATTATCGACTTCACAGACGATATTACCGAGACGTGGACCTGGTGGAATATAGATTTCAGAAGTTTCATTACGCTTCTGGAATTCGCGTGAGTTCAGCTCTTCAAAACGCTCCATACGCGCTTTAGATTTAACTTGTTGACCCTTCGCGTTCTTACGAACCCATTCCAACTCTTTCTTCAGCGCTTTTGCAAACGATTCTTCTTGCTTACCTTCAAGCTCTAAGCGAGCATTTTTTTGCTCAAGCCATGTGCTGTAGTTACCGTGATACGGAATACCATGTCCACGGTCAAGCTCAAGAATCCACTCTGCCACGTTATCCAAGAAGTAACGGTCATGGGTAATCGCCACGATCGTACCAGGGAAATTCTTCAAGAACACTTCCAACCACGCAACAGATTCAGCATCCAAATGGTTGGTTGGTTCGTCAAGTAGCAACATGTCAGGCTTAGACAACAACAGACGACACAGTGCTACACGGCGTTTTTCACCACCCGACAATTTGGTAACATCGGCATCCCAAGGTGGTAAACGCAGCGCATCCGCCGCTTGCTCAAGCTGATTATTCAAATTGTGCGCATCCCATGCTTGGATGATCGCCTCTAACTTACCCTGCTCGGCTGCAAGCTTATCGAAATCCGCATCAGGATCGGCATATGCCGCAAACACTTCATCCAAACGTGCCAACGCATCAAGCGCTTCACGAACGCCGTCTTCAACGTTACCACGAACGTCTTTAGTCGGATCTAGTGGTGGCTCTTGTTCTAGATAGCCAATTTTGATTCCCGGCTGCGCACGCGCCTCACCTTGGAAATCTTTATCAACACCCGCCATGATTTTTAAGAGTGTTGATTTACCTGAACCGTTTAGACCAAGCACACCAATCTTTGCGCCTGGAAAAAATGATAAGGAAATATCCTTGAGGATCTCGCGCCGAGGCGGAACGATCTTCGACACACGATTCATCGTGTAAATATATTGTGCCACGCGGCATTACTCCAATTAACGAAAACAACAAATTTGAAACAACGAATTTGAACAATGATCAAAAGCAAAAATGAAACGAAAATTTTATGGGCGATAGTATAGCTGTTTTGCACAGCTTAGCGCTGAATCATCTCAGGCATTTTTATCAAATCAACGATCAAAATAATCCATGACGTGATGACATATGCATCAATTTCGAGTCATAGATCTCATAAAATACTCACGACAAAATATGAGTAATTTTCAAACAAATTATTTAAATTTCCCAAATATACTTTTGGAGTAAATATTCTAATCATTTTTCCAAAAAACTTTAGTCATAGCGAGCATTTACTCTAAAATCACTAGAGTATTTATTCTAATCAAAAATAGAGCAAAGACTCGATCATTTTTTAATCAACATATTTTATTTGAAATATTTACTTCATTGATTTAATTGAACTTAAAAAACATAAACCAATTTCACTTCCGACAATTGGTATATTGTTTTTCAATATTTATTGTTAGATTATGATTAAGCGCAAAACGAACATTTCGCAGCCAAATTAATTCATTATTTTTCTTCTTCAAAATCACGCGAGGGTAACAAAAATGACAAAAGTTAATCAATCCGCACTCATCTCCGCAGTTAAAGGTAAAAATGCAGTAATCACAGGCGCGTCTAGTGGTATTGGACTCAAAGTTGCTCATTTACTTGCGAAAGCAGGCGCACATGTGATCCTCGTTTCACGTACTCGCGAAACACTTGAAGAAGTCAAAGCTGAAATTGAAGCTGCTGGTGGTAGCGCATCTGTCTACCCATGTGACCTCAATGATATGGAAGCAATTGACGGTTGTGCAAAAGAAATTCTGCAACATGAAGGTGCGATTGATATTCTTGTCAATAATGCGGGTCGTTCAATTCGTCGTGCAGTATCAGAATCAACTGAACGCTTCCATGATTTTGAACGCACGATGCAACTCAATTACTTCGGTGCAATTCGTTTCGTTTTGGCGTTGCTACCAACCATGGTTGAACGAAAACGCGGTCACATCATCAATATCAGTTCAATCGGTGTATTAACCAATACGCCACGCTTCTCTGCTTATGTTGCAAGTAAAGCAGCATTGGATGCGTTCAGTCGCTGCCTTGCTTCAGAAGTAAAGAGCAAGAATATTGATATTTCAACAATCTACATGCCGCTTGTACGTACACCAATGATCGCACCGACCAAAATGTATGATCGTCTACCAACCTTATCACCTGATCAAGCAGCTGATTTGATTGCAAAAGCTATCGTTCGCAAATCGAAGAGTATTGCAACGCCAGCAGGTTCATTCGGGGCATTTACTTATGCAGTTGCACCGAAATTTAACGATTCGATTTTGTCAGTTGCTTATCGCATGTTCCCAAGTTCAGCGGCTGCACGCGGCGTTGCCGAAGGTACTGTAGAAGAAAAACTATCACTCAAACAACGTCTATTCACCATCATCCGTCCAGGTGAACACTGGTAAGTTGTAACATTGAAATAAAAAATCCCGCTTAACCATAGCGGGATTTTTTATTTTAAATTTCTAGTCGTAGGGGCAATCCCTTGTGGTTGCCCAGATTGAAAGGCGCTCTAAAATTTGATGGAGGCGACCACAAGGGTCGCCCCTACAAGGACATTACGATCCATAAAAAAACCGCCTCTCATTTAATTGAAAAACGGTTTTTTAATCACATCAAGATTCTTTTATTTCGAACCTTTGATACCTGCCTGAGCTAACAACGCACCAAAAGAACCAATCTTCTCTTCTTTTGGCTTCTCGTCACGAGGTTGTTTTTCTTGACGCGGTTTGTCGTTGCGAGGTCTTTCGTCGCGCGGTTTATCAGAACGTGGACGATCCGTGCGCGGACGATCAGCATGACGCTTAGGTGCTTCATTTGAACGCGCTGGACGCGGCTGTTCTGAACGATCCGAACGTTCAGCTTTTGCTGGGCGCTCTGTTGGTGTGAGACGCAAACTTAAACTAATCCGTTTACGATCACCATCAGTCCCCATCACACGCACAGTCACAATTTGACCTGGTTTCACAAATTTATGTGGGTCGCCAACGTATTGATCCGACAATTCAGAAATATGGACGAGTCCATCTTGATGCACACCGATATCCACAAACGCACCAAAGTTTGTGACATTAGTAATGACGCCTTCCAAGATCATGCCATCGACCAAATCTTTAACTTCGGTCACATCATCGCGGAACTTCGCAGTTCTAAATTCTGGGCGTGGATCGCGACCTGGTTTTTCAAGCTCACGAATCACATCTTGTACGGTTGGCAAACCAAATTGCTCATCGACGACTGACGCAGGATCAAAACCATCCAAACCACCCGCTTTACCCAGCACATCGTCTAATGACCGTGATAATTTAGCCAGGATGCGCTCAACTAATGGATACGCTTCAGGGTGGACAGCTGACGCATCAAGCGGCTGTGAGCCATTAGTCACACGCAAGAAACCTGCGGCCTGTTCAAAGGTCTTTGTGCCGAGACGCGGTACTTTCTTCAAATCTTCGCGATTTGCAAAAGGACCATTTTCACGGCGGTAATCAGCAATTTGTTGACCAATATTTTTGTTCAAACCTGCAATACGAGACAATAGTGCTGGTGATGCAGTATTCACATCCACACCCACCGAGTTTACGCTGTCCTCAACCACTGCATCCAAACGACGCGCAAGCGTTGGTTGATTGACATCATGCTGGTATTGACCCACGCCAATTGATTTTGGATCAATCTTCACAAGTTCTGCCAATGGATCTTGCAAACGTCGTGCAATCGAAACTGCACCACGAATCGACACATCCAGATCAGGCAATTCAGCAGTTGCAAGCTCGCTTGCGGAATACACCGATGCACCAGCCTCACTAACAACTACTTTAGTAATCGATAAGTCTGGCTGTGCTTTCAAGAAATCTGCAACTAACGCATCTGTCTCGCGGCTTGCTGTACCATTACCAATCGCAATCAGCTCAACGCCGTGTTCACGGCACAGTTGATCCAACGTCGCGAGTGATGCATCACGCTCATTACGCGGTGCAAACGGATAAATCACTGAATGAGCCAACACATCGCCTGAAGCATTGACCACAGCCAACTTCACACCTGTACGAATGCCTGGATCCATGCCCAGTGTCACTTTGCCGCCTGCTGGTGCAGACAAAAGCAAATGACGCATATTTTCAGCGAACACGGTAACTGCTTCTGCTTCAGCAGCAAGACGTTTCTCTGTTAAAAGTGAATGTTCAAAATGCGGACGCAATTTACCCAGCCACAGTAATTCGGCAACTTGTCCAAGCAACGTCTGGCGACCTTCAGGTTTTGCACCACCGACACTGAATTTATCTTTAATCGCTTGCACATGTGCATCGTTTGTACCATCAACTTTAAGCGTCAGAACGTTTTCCTGACGACCACGCAGCAATGCGAGTAAACGATGCGAAGCGATTTTTGCCAATGATTCCTGTGCTTCAAAGTAATCACGGAATTTTTTACCCACTTCACGCTTTTCTTCGCCTGCCAAACGGCTCACAATTTGTGACTCAGCAAAGAAACGACGGCGCAGATTTTCAGTAAGCTCTAGATCAGTTGCCCATAGATCAACCAAAATATGACTAATCGCATCCAATTGACTATCTATATCTGGATAGTTCTCATGGCTAAAGCCTTCTAATGCAGTCGTTGGCTCTATTTCTTCATTCAAAATGCGCAAAGCAATCGGTTCAAGCCCCGCATCTTTTGCAAGTTGTGCTTTACTGGTACGTTTTGGACGATAAGGAAGATATAAATCTTCCAAAGCATTCTTGCTATCCGCTTGATTCAAACGCTCAAGCAAAGCATCGGTCAACTTACCTTGACCACGAATCGACTCAATTACCTTACTACGGCGTTCATCCAGTTCGCGAAGGTAAGTCAAACGTAACTCTAACTCACGAAGCTGTGCATCATCTAAACCATGCACTTCTTTACGATAACGCGCAATAAAAGGAACAGTTGACCCTTCATCTAATAATGTAGCTGCAGCAGTCACTTGTTCTGGACGTACGGTTAGCTCTTTTGCAATTTGCGCAAAGAGTTCGGCATCGGACGTGAGACGCAATTTGGGTGCAGGCGGTGGTGCAGCTGATGACGTAACTGTTACTGTCTTTTCAGCGACAGAAGACGTCTCTTGTGCTGTCTCGGGGGGCGTTTGCATAGAAGCAGCCTCTTGTACAGTCTCGGTTTGAATATCAGAAATTTCGTTTTGGGTCGAATCAGGTGCTTGGTTTTCAGCAAGCAAATTATCGGGCGCAGTCATACAGCGGTGTTCCGAAGGAAAATAAAGCACCGATTATACGGTGGTCTTGGCTCAGTTCCTACATCTTCCATGCAGAAATACATGTATTTAACACATCAAACATAGACGACTACGCTGTATGATTTTAGTATCTAAACATATTTAATCATTGAATTATTCGTCGATCTTACCCAATGTAAGCAATATGCTGTTTAATTTTAAGAATTATCTTATTTGTTGGTACGATCTCAGTAAATTCAGATTATAGTAGGGCGTATACCTACTAGGGAATTGACGTCGAATCACAAAAATCGACCAACATTAGGGAGAACTTTATGACTTTAGTCGTACCTGCAGAAGAAGCCCCACGCAATACACCAACGGGCGAACGCATATTGGTTGTGGATGATGATGCACGTTTGCGAGCACTACTCCAACGCTTTTTGGAAGATAAAGGTTTCGTTGTCCGAACAGCACATGATGCCCCGCAAATGGATCGACTATTGCAACGTGAACTTTTTTCATTAATCGTCTTAGACTTCATGCTTCCGATTGAAGATGGCGTCAGTATCTGTAGACGCTTGCGCAGTAATAACATCAACACCCCGATTGTCATGCTCACTGCACGCGGAAGCGACTCTGATCGCATTGCAGGTCTTGAAGCAGGTGCAGATGATTACTTACCAAAACCATTTAACCCAAATGAACTGCTAGCTCGTATTCGTGCAGTGCTACGCCGCCAAGTTCGTGAAGTGCCTGGTGCGCCAAGCCAACACTTAACCGTGATTAACTTCGGCTCTTGGTCACTTGATCTCTCTACACGATCGCTGACTCGTAATGGCGAAGTGGTCACGTTAACGACTGGAGAATTTGCCGTACTCAAAGCACTGGTACAGCATCCTCGTGAACCGCTGACACGCGATAAGCTCATGAATCTCGCGCGTGGTCGTGAATGGGGAGCAATGGAACGTTCGATTGATGTTCAAGTTTCACGCTTACGTCGCTTGATTGAAGAAAATCCTGCGCACGCACGCTATATCCAAACCGTTTGGGGTGTTGGTTATGTCTTTGTTCCAGATGGTGCAGAATAAACACATATCGTCACACACGACAAAACTGATATTGGATAATCTGTGAATAATGCACCCATAGACAATAAGCGCCCGTTCAAAGATTGGCTCAAACGTCCTATTGTCAATCGCCCTATTGTATTGTGGCGACGCATCGTGCGTGCAACAAAAATGTTGAAACCCAACTCAACTGCCGTACGCACAACACTGCTTGTTTCGACAGTGGGGTTATTCAGCTTATTTATGTCGCTGGCATTCTTCTGGAGGACACTGTACCTACCCGAAATCCGCCAACATGCGCATTATCTTGCTATTAATCTCGAACTCATTCGTGAAGCTGAACAACAAGTGATGATTGATCCATTTGCACTGGATATTCATGAATGGATTCTCGAACGTGTCGGTGTTGAATTTGTCAGAGATGAGTCTAAATTTCCAAGTCAACAAAGCAACCCGATTGCTAACTTCTTTACCAGCGAGCTTAGTAAAGAGCTATCCATAGAGCTAAAAGAACCTGTCGTTGTGTTCTTTGGCTTTAAACCAACGCCTCAACTTTGGATTCACTTTCCATCACTTGGTAATGTGTGGATACGTGAACCGCTACGATTTTATGCAGAGTACGATGCCGCACTCATTATTGCGTGGTTGCTTGGCATTCCGCTTTTGACTTCACTGGCAATTTTAATTTTGGTTCGCCAATTAAATCGCCCATTAGCATTACTTCAAACATCTGCCAGACGCTATACCCTTTTGGGCGAAGCACCTAAACTCAGAGTAGATTCAGGCCCCCTAGAAATTCGTCAGGTAAATGCTGCATTTAACCAAATGATTAGCTCATTAGAACAAGCAGCACATGATCGCACGATCATGCTGGCGGGGATTTCTCATGATTTACGTACACCATTAACTCGAATGCGTCTTGCTGCCGAATTGATGCCTGATGAAGATCTTCGTGAAGGCATGGTCTATGACATCGATGATATGGATAATATTCTGGCGCAGTTTATTTCCTATATGCGCGATGGCTCTGATGAAGTTGCACAACCGACTGATCTGAATCAAATACTTCAAGAACTGGTCGTACAATACAAACAGGCCAAAATCTTATATCAACCCCAGTTCTTACCACTCATGCCGATTAGACCATTATCCATCAAACGCATGGTGAGTAACATTATCAATAACGCACTACGCTATGGTCGTGAACCGATCTTCATTTCAGCGACCCTACTCCCTCACCAACTCACATTAACTGTTCGTGATAGTGGCGATGGCATTCAAATGGCTGATTTGAATAGCTTAACAGAACCATTTGTTCGCGGAGATAGTGCTCGTACAACTCAAGGAAGTGGCTTAGGACTCGCGATTGTCAAGCGGATTGCTGGACTACATGGTGGAACAGTCAATGTGCGTAATCACGATCAAGGTGGTTTAGAGGTATCTATTGTTTTACCGATGACGCCCTCTAAAATGGTGCAATATAACGCCAAGAATAAAACAAAGGCTCCTCGAAATACTCACATAGAATCTCATTAAAAATGCAGACTTTACTAGCATTCGCCGTTATGATGATCGACAAGTATGAACATGATTTCTTCATCATTGTGAGTTAATTTCACACCAACCATTTGGACGCCGCTCGGAGTATCCTCAATCCATGACAACCATCAAATTCAATGTCACAGCATTTACAGGAACCTGTGCTTTTCGTGAATGTATGATGTTTTGTTTCTATGGGCTGAAGTCTTTAGGATACGAAACCACATGGGTTGATGGACAATTAGATCCAGATGCCATTAATATCGTTTTTGGTTCATACGTCTCGAATTGGACGACCCTCTCGGCTCAAGCCCCGCATATCATTATCTATAACCTTGAACAAGTCTCTGCCGAAGTTCCTTGGTTTAATCTCTCTTATTTTCATCAGTTGAAAAATGCTCATGTTTGGGATTACAACCAAAAAAATATTCATGCATTACAAGCAGCTGGAATTACTGACATCCAGTTTATACCAATCGGTTATTGCCCTGAACTGAGTGAAATTTCCAACCAAACGCCAGCTGAACCGATCGTGGTTCAAGATATTGATGTCCTCTTTTACGGAACCATGAGTCCACGCAGAAAACGCGCCTTAGACGCCATTCGCGCACGTGGTTTGAATGTTGTAAGTAGCGAAAGCGGTCAAATGATTGGCGAACAGCGCGGTGCTTTGATCGCACGCGCTAAGGTTGTGCTCAATATTCATTATTATGAAACGGTCGGTATCTTTGAAATCGCACGCGTCTCGTATTTACTGGCAAATCATAAAGCTGTTGTATCTGAGCTATCGCCACAGACTGATATTGAACCAGACATCAAAGAAGCAATTGTGTCTGGTTCTTTAGATGACTTACCTGAACTATGCTGGCAATTAGTCCAAGACAATGATCGACGAAAAGAAATAGAACGTCGAGGTTTTGAGATTTTTTCACGCCGTAAAGCAAATGAGATCTTAAAACCTGCGATTGATCGATATCTGAATCATCACCACACTAAATCTCCTGCTTCAGCGCTCATTCCTATACCTAAGATATTAAATATCGGAGCAGGGATACGTTGGCGATTTGATGCATTAAACATTGATGCACGGGATGATTTTTCACCAGATATCACGTTAGATATCAATCGCCCAATCCCTTTTGATCAATCACTCGCATCATGGCGCTTTGGACTAACTCGGCTCACTCGAGGTTCATTCCATAAAATCATCGCCAATAATGTATTTCAATGCTGCGATGACTTTGTGCAAACACTCACAAATTGCCTAGATCTATTAGAAGAAGGCGGCGTATTGGAACTAGAAGTACCACATGACCTCTCTTATGGAGCTTGGTCAATGGCACAGACTAAAAGAACATTCAATGAACGTACTTGGGAAAAACTTCTCGGAGACTGGTGGCAATACGGTTGGGAAACGCATCGCTTTGATTGTTTTAATCAGAGCTTTCTCATTGTTAATAGTTATGGTTTTGAAGTCCTTGATGCAAATAACCACAACTGGGAAAAGGCACTTAAAACTCCACGTGCAATTGATGCAATTCGAGTATTTTTAAGGAAACGTACTCTAACTCTGGAAGAAAAAAACTTACTTCCCATCAATAGATTTCTCAAATAAATTCAATGAGAATCGTCAGGAATAAAAAAATATGAGTAAGTCAAAAAGCGTATCTCCAGATATTACAAGCCTGATGATATCGTTGATGACATGACAAATTTTTTCAGATATTGGAAGATAAACTACTCGCTGAACTGGATCGCTTTAAAATCAAGTTTTGATGAGTCAGATCGTGAGTTTTTTCATCTTCTATCGAACCCTTCAGCTACGCTATAACCATAGATAAAAATTTAATTAAGGTAAACTCATAAATGGAACATTTAACAGCTGTTAACTTATCCGATTTAAAAAACCGTACCTTTTACTATCGTGCCCATGCTCGAAGCGACTGGGATATTATTCGTCAAATTTTTGAATGGTCGCACTATGACCTTGGTAATTTTGCCTTGCGTGAAAACGTGGAGAAATTTCACGCTCATTTAATTGAACAGGGAAAAAAACCACTCATCATAGATGCAGGTGCAAATATTGGAGCGACATTAAACTGGTTTGCTCACGCTTATGCAGGAAGTCATATTGTCGCCATTGAGCCTGCAGCAGACAACATACAAGTTCTCAGAAAAAATTCTGATGGGATTGACTGCACTATTTATGAAGGGGCGATTGGTTCAGTCAATAGCACTCTTACTTTACAAGATATAGGCTATGGGGAAGCAGGTTATCGAGTGGTTTCATCGCAAGATGATCAACAGAATACTACGCAAGTTCCTGTCTATTCTGCAACTGAAATAGTTGAGCATTTCACTCAGCAGGGAATGGTTCCATTTATATTTAAGATAGATATTGAAGGTTCTGAGGCTGAACTGTTTTCACAAAATCTATCATGGCTTTCCCGCTTTCCTCTTGTAATTTTAGAATTGCATGATTGGATGTTGCCCCGCACGTCAAACTCACGCAATTTCTTGCGTGCTATTTCTGCATTGGATGACATTGACTTTGTTTATCGTGGCGAAAACGTATTTTGTTTTAATTACAATTTACTTTAGATACTTGATAAGTAAAGCACACAATACTTAATCTTTTTTATAACAAATAAAGGTGTCATATGGTTGCCGAAGATGATCTAAACCGTTTAAGTGAATCCGTCTATCAATACATTGCAACACCAAACGACCTAACGGCAGCAGAGGTCTTACAAACTTGCAATTCTGTATCACTTGATGTGCGTTTGAGGTTTACTGAAGTTTTTATGCATGTTGCAACCATTCATAAACTTGAACTAAACACGGTCTATGAGTTAATCCGTAGATTTGATTTTGTGGAACAAGCATTCATACAACTATTAGAAGAACGAATTCACCATCAACAAACATCATCAACTCAAGATCTTCCTAAAGGAATATCAGCGGTTATTCGTATTCAAAATGAAGCTCAACATATCAAAGATAGTATCTTAAGCATTTACCGTAGCGTAGATGAAATTATTGTTGCCCTACATAATTGCACAGATGACACTGAGTCGATAATTCAGAAACTGATTGATTCAGGTTTAAATAAAATACGCATCATTCATTATTATGAAAAAATTGCACGAGCAGGTCATAGTTATCACCAAGAGCGCGAACAGGGATTAGGTAGTTTGGCGCAGTATTATAATTTTTGTTTTAGTCATGCACGCTATTCGGATGTTCTAAAATGGGATGGAGACATGGTGGCATTTCCATTACTTCATCAAATTCTAATTAACCATAATGGACAAGATGCCAATTTGATTTTTGAAGGGTGTGATATTTTTGATGAAAAATGTTCAGCAGGTCCAGAAATCAGGCTTTATCCCAATCAAGTAAAAAGTTTTTATTTTGATTCTCTCTATTTTGAAGTTTTATATAGCCCCTTCCCATCTCTTGCGGTTTCTCAGCCGATGTACATACATATGAAGTTTGCAAAAGATCAACTTTATCTTCCTTATTTGACATAAGCGACTAAAGTAACTCAGCAATTGAATGGATAAGTTTGCCAAATTAACGAACTTATCCATTCCTCTCTTGCACACAAATAATTAAAAATAATATAAACAACAACTTAATAAATTAATACTGCTCTCGAATAAAACTGCAAAGTACACAACTCCGCCAAATCCGCCTCATTCACATTCTTAATGCTTAGATTTTTAAAATCGACGGTGCTTGGCAACTGCTCCTTATACTGGTGGTAAACATCCCATAATCGATTATCAATACCGTAAACCAGTTGATTGATGCTGTAGCCACATTGACTCATCATGTCGACGATTTCTAACCATGTAAAAAAACGAATATGAGTAATATCCAATAATCCAGATTCCTCATAAGTAAATCGTCCAGAAGCAATATCATTGAGCAACTCTAAATTACGTACATTCGGAATGCTTGTCACAATTTCTGCGTCTGGTGACAAATACGGTTTCAGTTCCGCAAGTGCTTTCCATGGGTTATACATGTGCTCAATGACATCCGCCATAATCACGCCATCAATTTGCTGAGGGGCGACTCCTTCTTGTGACAAGTCAAAATCACTCGATAATCCAACCAAAACACGGTCAAGCTGCTGCGCAGCAACCTCCGCAGCACTTTTATTCGGCTCTATGCCCCAATAGATCACTTCAGGAAATTTGCTTTTGCAATAAGCACCTGTCGCCCCTCGAGAACAACCGATCTCCAAAACAAACTTCCGAGGCGTCGAAAACATATCCACTAAATTCGTTCTTGGATTCTCTAAATAAACATCACCACGGTTATCACTGACTTCCAAATGCGTTTGCCATACATGCATATCCATTGCTCCTTATATTTCTTCTAAATTCTGCTTATTACCGCTGACATACTCGCAATAGCGCATCCGTATACGCTTTAATATTATCAGGATGATCAATATTTACATTGGCTACACATTGTTCTGATGCCGCACGATATGCCTCTAAGTTTTGATCATGGTGTGCCAGCACATCCAGCAAAACATCCGCCCCTGCAAATGCATCAAACGATGGATAATAATATCCACCCTTCAGCATTTCAGAATTATGAATCAGTGGGTAATTGCCATATAAAACATCAAAATACAAATTATTGAGCTGATTTTCCCATTGATGGGCAACCACAATATCCGTATGTAAGGCAAGGAAATGCGCTATCGGGAAGCGATTTTCAATCGTCGCAATCCCTTTTTGACCAATATCCGTACTGCACATAAAATTCTGAAAAGTGACATCAGCTTTAATATGTTCAGTATTCGTCACAAATACAGACTTAATCCGCGTTGGATCTCGACGATATGCGGCCTCACAAATCAGTACTGGATAATGGTAGCTTTTCACCACATTTAAGTTAGGCTCGAAAATCGTAATACGTTTTTTACCTTCGCTTGGCTGATAACCAAACTGCCCACCCTGCGGAACATTGGTGATAGTTTTATCGACAAACATCGGCGACCAGATATACGGAAGCACCTCCACAGGACAACGATGCATTACTTCCCAATAAGATCGACACGTCGGCGCATGATGTGGCAAAGTCCAGACGGCATCGATCACGGCACCATCAAAAACACGCATTGGATCGCGCTTAAATAAAGTCGTCTCCATATCCATCACGAAGCTATTACCAATCTGGTAATTTACGACGCGACCACCTTTAGCTCGGAAATTTGCAACGGTATGCCAATCAAGCTGCGCCCCACCCTCAATCAAAAGATCAAGCTGATCTTCAACTTCATGAAGACGTGCCAGACGAATCGGTAAATCATCCAACATCAGGGCGTTTGACATCACATCACTATCGCCGCCATTGACCAAAATCACTTCTTTGACGAAATGAATTTTATTGAGCAATAAATACAGAAAAATGAAGTTTTGAATTGCGCCATTTGACCAAATACTGGTATTGGCAGAACCGACAAAAACGGTTAGCCCAATGGTCAGCCCTTTTTCTAAATCCAAAACTCACGCTCCACAACCGTTAAATACAGAACAATCCTCACTCAGCCATTATTGTCAATCGTTGCAAAAAAGAGCTGAATGCTTGTCTCCTTCCCCATAAGGGGGAAGGTCGGGATGGGGGTGCTTTTAAAGTGAAATAAAAACCATCCCCATCTCTTGCGAAGCAGTGCTTCTCATCCCCTTGAAAGGGAAGACTTCAAAGCTAAAGCATTACAAATATATTCCAACTAATTAGTACATACATGGCTATTATTCATTCGCAAAAAGACCCAATAATGCTTGTTCATATTGATGAATGTTCTCAGGATAATCGACTTGTACAGTCGCTAAAAACGCCTTTGCATCTGCCGCATACTGCTCGGCACGACTATCGTGATTGCGTAATACATCTAATAAAACTTGCGCACCCGCTTCTGCGTTAAATGGTTCATAGTAATAACCGCATTTCAGCATTTCCGAGTTATGGATCAATGGATAACCGCCGTAAAGTACGTCTAAGTACAGGTTATTGAGTTGATTTTCCCATTGATGAGAGACCACAACTTGCGCATGCGCAGACATAAAATAAGGGGTTAAATAGCGATCTTCGACAGTCGCAATGCCGTTTTTACCAATGTCCATCGTGCCAATGAAATGCTGAAAAGTACGGTGTTCTCGAATATTTGCAGTATTGGTGACATAGATTGATTTAAACAGGGACGGATCATGTCGATAAGC
Source organism: Gammaproteobacteria bacterium (assembly GCA_028868515.1). Classification (GTDB taxonomy): domain Bacteria; phylum Pseudomonadota; class Gammaproteobacteria; order Pseudomonadales; family Moraxellaceae; genus Aquirhabdus. The sequence goes on along the minus strand of JAGWUI010000038.1, from coordinate 323 downwards.
TGCTTCACAGACCAATAGTGGATAATGACAGGTCTTCACGACATTGACGTTCGGTTCAAAAATCGCAATATTTTTCTTGTCAGTCGAAGGTTTATAGCCAAAGCTCAGACCTTCGGACAACTCCGCAATTGCTTTATCCAAGAAAAGTGGTGTCCAGATATAAGGCAAAACTTTGACAGGACAGCGCTCCATGATCTCCCAATATGCCCGACAGGTATGTTCATGATGCGGCAGCGTCCAGATTTCATCAAATCCCACTTGCTGAAATAAATAACCAGGCTGCTGCTTGAAGATCACCCGCTCCATATCGATCACAAAGTCAT
>JAGWUI010000068.1 GCA_028868515.1 Gammaproteobacteria bacterium | reverse complement strand
ACTTTACCAAACTCAGGATCGTCTTTTATTTGAGCAGGCAAACTAAAAATCGCATCTTGAAACTTCACTGCCGAATTCACCGCAGAATAAGCAAACTTCTTCTGATATAAGTAATAACCATGCGTCACTTGAAAATCGAGCTTGAGCTTATTATCTTTTGCCTCACCAACTAACTTAAACGCTTGATCAACAGGAAGAAACTTAGAAGTTGGGGTGTTTGACGTTGGGATGGTTAGTTTATTTTCATTCACACCATCTACTTTATGACTATCACTCCGACTGCTATCCAACAACGATTTCTTGGAAAAATCACTAGAAAATACATTATCGGACGATGCATCAACATTTTGTGAAGCAGCAAAACTGGTATGAATAGATGTAGTGCACCCCATTATTGCAATAACGAGGAAACTTCTTAACATATGTACACGATTCATCATTAACATCTGCTTCAACAATAAAAAAACTAAAGGTGTTGTCTCATCTAGGTCAGGTAACGTATGTATTTCTTGCTCTAGATCACTCGACTTGTACAGCAGTGATTGAGTCGTCATCCATGAATACACATTAAACTGCCTTGACATAAACAGATCAAACTGCAAACGAGCCTAACATAGGAACTAGGTTGACAAAATGGAGAAAACGTAACCAATTGAACTCATAAATCATGCGCTTAACACTTTTTAGAAACGAGAATAAACTCACAAACCAGACTTAGGACTTTACTCTCTGACCAAATAATGCAGTTCCGATTCGGATCATGGTCGCTCCTGCGGCAATCGCATCAGCAAAATCACCAGACATTCCCATACTCAGCGTATCCCATTGTGTCGGTGAAGCATGCTGCTCGCGCACAGAATCAAACAACGCGCGCGTTCTGACAAAGGCATCTTGATGATTGACTTCAGGAATTACCATCAAACCGCGAAGTACAAGATGCGGTAATCTGCTCATTTGTTGCACCAAATCAGAAACTTCCTCAGGCAAACAACCGCCCTTACTTTGCTCATGATCAATATTCACTTGGATACAAATATTGAGTGGTACTGGCTCAGAACCTTGTTCAACTGCTTGTTGTGTCAAATGCTGCGACAACCGCTCTGCAATGATCAGTCGGTCAACCCCATGCACCCATGAAAAATGTGCAGCTAGATCACGCGTTTTATTCCGTTGAATCTGACCAATAAAATGCCACTCAATCGGCAAGTCCATTAAATCCTTTTGCTTATTCAATGCTTCTTGCAAATAATTTTCAGCAAAAATACGCTGCCCTGTTGCAAACATCTGACGAACCACCTCAGCCGATTGCATCTTGGATACCGCCAGCAAATTCACTCCGTTGGTAGCAACGCCACAACGCTGACATATATCTTGAATTTGGCTTAGAATTTGTTGCCGATTAGCAGCATAATCCGTCATGATAGGTATACTCTTTGTAATGTTAAAAACATGCTTCAGCGTGTTGACCAATGAACCTATTTTCAATAAAAGTTTCTGGTGTTTAATCATAGCGGATTATTGATATAACTTGGTTTTTATGCCTAATATTCACTACACTATAGAAAGAATATTGTTCGATATGCACTCTCGCTCGCTTTAACACTGTAAGCAGCTGTATAATCTATATATTGCTAAAAATAGAAAAGGGATCAACTTCATGGACATCACAGAACTACTCGCATTTTCTGCAAAAAACGGCGCATCAGACTTACATCTTTCAGCGGGTTTACCGCCGATGATTCGTGTTGATGGCGAAATTCGTCGTATCAATCTACCCGCTATGGAACACAAAGAAGTCCATCGTCTCGTTTATGACATCATGAACGACAAACAACGTCGTGACTACGAAGAATTCATGGAAACTGACTTCTCATTTGAAGTTCCAGGTATTGCTCGTTTTCGTGTGAATGCTTTTAACCAAAATCGCGGTGCTGGCGCCGTATTCCGTACCATTCCATCCAAAGTCTTGACGATGGATGACTTAGGGATGGGACAGGTCTTTAAAGATATTTGTGAATTTCCACGCGGTATCGTGTTGGTTACGGGTCCAACGGGTTCTGGTAAATCAACAACGCTCGCGGCGATGATTGACTATATCAATGAACGTCGCTTTGACCACATCCTGACCATCGAAGACCCTATCGAGTTTGTGCATCAATCCAAAAAATGTCTCGTCAACCAGCGTGAAGTCCATCGTGACACACACGGATTTAACGAAGCACTGCGTTCCGCACTCCGTGAAGATCCAGACATCATCCTCGTCGGTGAGATGCGCGACCTTGAGACCATTCGTTTGGCACTGACTGCCGCAGAAACTGGTCACTTAGTATTCGGTACGCTACACACCACATCTGCTGCAAAAACCATCGACCGTGTGATCGACGTATTCCCAGCCGAAGAAAAATCAATGGTTCGTGCGATGTTGTCAGAATCACTGCAAGCCGTAATCTCACAAACACTGCTGAAGAAAACAGCAGGGGGTCGTGTCGCTGCACATGAAATCATGATTGGTATTCCTGCGATCCGAAACCTCATCCGTGAGAACAAAATTGCACAGATGTATTCTGCGATCCAAACTGGTGCGGGTTACGGCATGACGACACTCGACCAAACCTTGAAAGGCTTAGTCATGAAAGGATTGGTATCACCACAAGTCGCCAAAACCGTTGCCAACCAACCAGACTCATTCCTGTAATCTCGACGTAAACCAGCTTGATATACGTCTATATCAAGCTGTGCTTTAATACTCGGTAACGAGTAAGCAACACATTCAGTAAAGCAACACCTTTTCGGAGTACACCTATCATGGAATTTGATGACCTACTGAAGCTGATGGTCGAAAAAGGCGGTTCTGACCTATTTATCACGGCGGGTGTAGCACCTTCGATGAAAGTGAATGGGAAGATCATACCGATTACCAAATCCGCTTTAACCCCTCAGATTATTGAAAGTCTGATTCACAGTGTGATGAACGACAAGCAGCGCAAAGAATTTACAGATTCCAAAGAGTGCCAATTCGCCATCGCGGATAAAGCAAATACTGCACGTTTCCGCGTCAGTGCTTTTGTACAGCGCGACGCGCCGGGCATGATTTTGCGTCGTATCGAAACACATATCCCTAAAATTGAAGATTTAAGACTTCCGAAAGTCATTGAAGATCTCGCAATGACCAAACGCGGAATCATTATTTTTGTGGGCGCGACAGGTACAGGGAAATCAACCTCTCTGGCATCCATGATTGGTCATCGCAATCGCAACTCTCAAGGTCATATTATTACCATTGAAGACCCGATTGAATTTGTGCACCAACATGCAGGCTGTATCGTGACTCAGCGCGAAGTAGGCATTGATACAGTTTCATTTGATGTCGCATTGAAAAACACACTGCGCCAAGCACCGGATGTAATTCTGATCGGGGAAATTCGTTCACGTGAAGTCATGGATTATGCGATTGCGTTTGCGGAAACAGGACACTTAGTACTCAGTACGCTCCACGCAAACAACGCGAACCAAGCGTTAGATCGTATTATTCACTTCTTTGAAGCTGACCGTCATAGCCAACTGTATATGGATTTATCCTTGAATCTCAAAGGCATTGTGGCTCAGCAACTTGTTCCAACAGTTGATGGCAAAGGACGTCGTGGTTGTATTGAAGTGTTGTTAAACTCACCTTTGATTCAAGATTACATCCGTAAAGGTGAAATCCATGAAATTAAAGAAGTCATGAAGCGTTCACGCGAACTCGGCATGCAAACCTTCGATCAGGCACTATTTGACCTGTACCAAGCAGGTGAAATCACCTACGAAAGTGCGCTGCAACACTCCGACTCACCAAACGATCTGCGTCTACAAATCAAACTTGGCAACAATGCAGATACTCGTTATCTGGATCACGCAACCCGAGATCTTTCAATCGAAGAAATTTAAACACTTGATAAAATGAATATAGTTTATTGAGCGTGCTGTTACTGAGCTTGTCGAAATCTCGAAATGTGCGGTGATACAAAGCCACACTTCGACAAGCTCAGTGTTCTTGTTCAAATCAAATAGATCGAATCTATCGCCAAAGTGGCTCCATCTCAACAATGATCTTTGCAATTTCAGCTAACCGCTTGCCTTGATCCATCGCCATTTGTCGCAACAATTTATGCGCTTGGTCCTCTGATAACTTCCGCGTTTTCATCAGTAAAACTTTTGCTTTTTCCTGCAATTTTTTCTCCTCAATTGCAGTACGTGCCGCAGTCAGCTTATCGTGCATTTGCTGTAAGCTATGCGCTTGATCTTGCACCAGCTCAAAGACTGAACGTCCTAATTTAGGACCAATCCCATCCGAATGATAATAATCCTGCTGCGTAGAAAGCGGACTCTTTGGTGTCTGTGATGCACTGAGAAAGACCACAAACGTATCCTCAATATGCATCGGCAGCATCTGAACAAGGTCTTGTTGCTGAGTTAAAATTTGCTTGGCATCACTGACACGTTGCAGACACAGTTGTTGCAAATGCATTTGCAAACCTAGCTCAACCGTTTTTAGATTGTCGATATGTTCAGTCAGCAGTTTGAACCATTGGCTGCCTTGTTGCGACTCAATACGCCGAGAAGAATGACTCAGCGCCAATCGACGTAATTTTTCAATTTCAATCATATACGCTGAATGCGAATACTCATCATAAAGCATGCGAGATGCTGGATCAGAAAACTCGTGAAACAACTCAAAACAACGCTCCTGACCATCCATGAGCCGTTGTAAACGCTCACATTGCTCGGTAGTAAAGCGCTCCGCTGAGAACCCTGCTGCACCTACTGCACGTTCCTGACCCATTAACTCCTTGCCATGCATCAGGTTGAACAAAGCAACCAAAATACGTGCAATCGTCGGGTCTACCGCTGCATCTGCCGTTTCAAAAACAATCGACAGAAGCCCACTAATCATCTCGCTGAACACCAAGACAACGACATCGGTTTCAATATCAAATTGATGCACTTGTGCACGAAATAGAGGCAAACCCGCTAGAGCATGCAACGCATATGCAATTCGATTGAGTAAACGGCTATTTCCTGCATGGTTCGCCATCTCACGATAAATTCGTGTCAACGTCGCATTAAACTGAATGACTTGCTGATCGGTTTCATGACTATAGTTCACCAATTCATCGGAAAAATAGTGTCCTCTAGACCCCAAATATCGACTCGAAGCACCGCGTTCTTTTTGTAATGCGTGAATCAAATCACTCACCATCACCACAAGCTGACCCATATTCAGAAAGTACTCAAGACTCTGAATTTCAGACTGTTTAGATGCGATCAGAAAATCAATCGCATTGAGTGATGCTATCGTCGTATTCGGAGTATCTATTCCCAAATCGGCTTCATGAAGGTAAATACTCCGTCCCCAATGGTCATGACTCATAAAATCATACGCACATTGTTTCATCTCTGAAATTTCAATCATGCTTGTCTTCTTTCAACTCATGCAATGTTGCACTCAATAAACATGCAATTTTGGTGCAAACTTATACATCACAAAAGACAATCGATATAAATCGACACAAGAAAAATTAAAAATTTATTACTAATCAAAATTATGGGTGAAATTTAACAAACATGGCATAGTTTATGCATTTTACTTAACAACATCCAATGGCGGATGAAACGATTTTATATGGCTCCAAACTCAAAGGAGTTCATAAAGCAATTTGGACAAAGGCGTCCATATCGCAGATGCGGTATGAGCGCTTTTTTTTCGTTTTTTTTTATGTTGAGGTCAATATGATGATTAAAATTTCTCGGAAATACGACAAAGTCGCAATCGCTGTAAATCGTTCTATTTTGTTAGCAACGACACTAAGTGTTATTCCTGCTTGGGCTTTCGCAGATACAACAAACACGCCATCCAGTGACAATACAACCCTAGCAACCATACTCAATCATGATGACCTGACTTATGGTGGTGTAACGTTATATGGCACCATTGATA
>JAGWUI010000037.1 GCA_028868515.1 Gammaproteobacteria bacterium | reverse complement strand
CAAACTCAGTGGCAAAATCAGTAATCTTGCTAAACGACTCTCGCGAATCCACGTATATCTTTGCGGTTTCTTCATTTGCCAAATCACGAATGATACGCTCAGGCAGGGGCAATTCAGAATAAATCAACGCTGTCGTCGCTGTTGTACGACGCTCTTGCACATGCTTCCATAACTGAGCCAGATAACGCATATCACGCTCGATATCAGCCTCACTCACCCCTTCCGCCGCAGTTCTGACAATAATGCCTCCCGGTAAATCAGATTTAAGCTGAATCGCTTCAATCATATTCTTTAAGCGATCACGTTCTTCGCTTTGCTCAATGCGCTGACTAACGCCGATATGTTGACCATAAGGCATCAATACTAAATAACGAGATGGAATGGACAAATCTGTTGTTAAACGAGCACCTTTGCTTCCCAGCATATCTTTCATCACTTGCACAGTGATTTGCTGACCTGCATGAAGTAAATCAAAAATATTAGGTACAGGCTGATTGCGCGGCCACACCATGTCATTGACATGTAGAAATGCTGTACGGCTCAATCCAATTTCAACAAATGCAGCCTGCATTCCTGGAAGTACGCGTACCACCTTTCCGTTATAAATATTTCCGACTAGATCACGTCGCGTTGTTCGCTCTACAAACAACTCTTGTGCACTACCATTTTCAATTAATGCAACACGACACTCCATAGGCGTGACATTAATCAGGATTTCTTGGGTCATCACTTTTCATACCTAATGCTGACAAAACAATTTTTATCTCTATGAACACCCTATCATGTTGGCATTCACAATCATAATCCAGTAGGGCGTGTTGGCATTTGATCCCGCCCAAATTTTGTGAGAAATCACGTGCTGCCTACGTTGCTTTTGCATGAAAAATGGCGAAATTGCCCTTATCCTGCGTTAATCCGTTTGCCAATATATTTATATTGTCTGCACGGATTGCCTTGTCTAAGACCAATTTCGCTCATTTTCTCATCGCAAAGACCAAATGCCAATCCGCCCTAGATAGTTTTTTATTTTTGTCCAGTAACCGCGGTGATCAGCGCAACGGTTTCAACCAATGGCAATCCAACCACATTGCTGTAACTCCCTTGAATCCTCGGCACAAATACAGCGCCTAAACCTTGGATTGCATAACCACCTGCTTTTCCAATCGGCTCACCACTATCCCAATAATTTTGCATTTGCTCATGTGTTAATGACAAGAACTCGACATCAGTCTGCACAATCGCCGTTTGTACTTGACCTAAAAATGCAACCGCTACGCCTGTCATCACTTGATGCGTGCGGCCAGAGAGTAATTCCCACATCGCAAAAGCATCTTCACGATTCACAGGTTTACCCAAAATATGCCCATCAATCGTGACCGTAGTATCTGCTGCAATAATGACTGTTTGTTCTGAAAAGTTAGAAACCGCAGTTAAAGCCTTTTCGCGCGCAAGGCGAACCACATACTCTGAAGGAGTCTCGCCTGTAATCACGGACTCATCAATATCAATAGCCGTTGTCGTAAATTGCACACCGATTTGCTCAAGCAATTCTTTACGACGTGGCGAAGTCGAAGCCAAGACAACATCTAAATGTGAAAATTGAAATGCTTGCTGCTGATTGACTGAATGATGATTGATCAACTGCTTCTCCAACGTCTAAGGAAGAAACAGATGATTGGCCAAGCTAAGATGCTTGGAATCAATGGACTCCAAAACCAAAGCGGCACAATATTTCCCGTCATTCTTTGGTAGAGAAAAAATAAAATTAAATCTAGCAAAATGACAATCGAGGCAATAATCCAATGACTTAAAAAAGTCAAAATACGTCGATTGCGCGTCAAAAATCTCGCTAAAAAAGTAAGTAATACAAAAACAAACGCATGGGTTCCCAAATGACTGTCTAATAATAGGTCAGTCATAATACCCATGAAGAACGCAAACCACACGCCACACCATTTAGGTTGATGCATCACCCAAAATAGCGTGATCAACATCATGAACTCTGGACGCCAAATATTCCATGACGGAGAAATCGGATAAGCAATCAGAATAGAGGCAACAATAATACTGATTGGAATCGGCAGCATCGGATCAGGTTTGATCAATGCTCGAGTATCAGAAATTGAAGAGGAAGCATTACTGCGCGGCATATTGCGTCCTTGCATCTGAAGTTTGAGAGGTTACAGATTTCTTGGTATCAACATCACTATTAGGCTGTTCTTTTGCTAGTGGTGCCGAAAATAACAAAATCACATGATGCCCACCCTCAAGCTGAGAGAAAGGTTTAATCGCAATATCCGCAAACTCACTATTGCCATGATGCTGAATTGCAGAGATCACACCTACTGGATAACCTGCAGGAAAACGCTCCCCCAAACCTGATGTAAAAACGCGATCGCCGACCTTCACATCAGCGGTGTTTGGTACATATTCCAAGCTCAATCGCCCACTATCACCCGTACCCGCAGCAATACCCCGCATTCCTGTCCGCTCAATACGAACTGAAACTGCATTTTCTTTATCAGAAATCAAAAGAATCCGCGCATTATGCGTAGAAACGTCCAAAACTTGCCCAACGACCCCTTTATCGTCAAGCACCATCTGACCCACGAACACACCATCCGTCAGACCACGATTAATCACCAAAATAAAACGTAAAGGATCGGGATCTGTACCAATGATTTCACTCATCATCATCCGACCATCAATAATCAACGGTGTATTGAGTAGCCCACGCAAGCGGGTGTTTTCAGCAGAGAGTTCTGCAAGTTTTTGAAGACGGACATTATTTTGGAGACGTTCAGCTTTAAGTGCTGCATTTTCACGGCGTAGGACTTCTTCTGATTGAGCTTGTTCGCTCAACCAATCGCCAGATAAAACAGGATAACTCGCAAAAACATATAAAGGATCAAATGCTGCACGCATTGCGCGTCGCGCAGGATCAAACCAATCAGGATGCTGCCAATCTGCGACAATCAGGACGATCGACGTAATCAGCGCCAGCACAACGGGGCGAAAGGACTGGATATCGCGGGCAAAAATATTCTGTTCCAACGACAATCCGCCTCATGATTCATTAGAAGCTGACTCGCACCATACGAATCAGCGAAACAAAAATATCCGACTAAATGAAATTAGCCAACAAACAACATGTCGTAGTTTGGATTATCAAAGTGCTCAAGTACTTTACCACCACCACGCGTCACACAAGTCAGCGGATCTTCGGCAACCACAACAGGCAAACCTGTTTCACGAGATAACAATTTATCTAAATTACGCAGTAAAGCACCACCACCAGTCAATACAATTCCACGCTCAGAAATATCCGCAGAAAGTTCTGGAGGTGTCTGTTCCAGCGCTGTTTTAACCGCGCTCACGATCGCCGCAAGTGGATCAGCTAATGCGGTAAGTACTTCGTTCGATTTAACAACAAAAGAACGTGGCACACCTTCTGCTAAGTGACGACCACGAACTTCGATTTCACGAATCTCGCCGTCAGCATCAGGAAATGCCATACCAATGTTTTGCTTAATACGTTCTGCTGTCGTTTCACCGATGATGCAACCATGTTCTTTGCGGACAAAGTTCACGATACACTCATCAAACAAATCGCCACCAACACGCAAAGAATCTGAATACACCGCCCCAGACAATGAAATAATTGCGATTTCAGTTGTACCGCCGCCAATATCAACCACCATTGACCCAAGCGCTTGTTCTACAGGCATACCCGCACCGATTGCAGCAGCCATTGGCTCCTCAATCAAACGAACATCACGCGCGCCAGCTTGCAATACCGCTTCACGAATCGCACGACGCTCAACCAAAGTTGATTTACATGGCACACACACCACAATACGCGGTGTTGGTGGAATTAAACGGCGCTCATGCACTTTATGAATAAAGAACTGCAACATCGTTTCTGTGACTTCAAAATCTGCGATCACGCCATCTTTTAATGGACGAATTGCCGAAATATTTGCAGGTGTACGACCTAGCATTTGTTTGGCATCCAACCCAACTGCTGCAACAGTTTTATGATGTCCAGCATGGCGAATAGCGACCACAGTAGGTTCGTTCAGCACGATACCTTTACCTGGTGCATAGATCAGGGTGTTTGCAGTGCCAAGGTCAATGGCTAAATCAGTCGAAAACAAACCAAACAGACGCTTAAGAATCACAGGATATTCCAGAAAAAATTGAGGCAAGTAAGCAAGGTCGCAACTTTAACCAAAACGAGGAGTTTGAACAAGTCATGGTGTGTGAACGCGTCCAACAATATGCTCTTTTTTTCGCATATTGTTACGATCTTTTTTGAATAATCACTGAGACAAGTTGAATCAACAAACTTGAAGACTTTTATTGTTTATTTCACCAAAAAAATACTTAAACTTGCCCAAACCACCTGCTAATTCAAGCATAATAACGCCCATTTCGTGTTTAGATCGTTTTATTTAAAATGAACTAACGTCACCAAAGACACTTTTATTTGTTTGTTTACCGAGGATCGTATGACCGATTCAAGCAGCGCGTTAAGCGCAACCGACATTAACAAAATCGCAAAACTTGCTCATCTACAAATCACAGATGATGAATGTCAACGTTATGCCGCAAGCTTAAATAATATTTTATCGATGATGGATCATCTAAAAACTGTCGATACAACTGGCATTGAACCACTCAAAAGCCCTTTTGATGTAGCACAGCCACTGCGTGATGATGTTCCGACTGAACCTAATCGTCGCGAGGCTTATCAAGCCATTGCACCTGCAACTCAAGATGGTTTGTATCTCGTACCAAAAGTGATTGAATAAGATCATCACCAAACCTTACCTCTTGAAATTATTTAATAAATACGACGAAAAGTTATGACCGAACTACACAAAGAGCTACATCACTTAAGTATTCGAGAATTGTCTACAGGGCTTGCTAGTAAACAATTTTCATCGCTAGAACTCACTCAGCATTATCTTGCGCGAATTGATCGTATCGATGCGCAGGTCAACAGCTTTATTAGCGTAACGCATGAATCTGCATTAGCGAGCGCACAACAAGCAGATGCTGCGCGTGCAAATGGCACAGCAGGATTGCTCACGGGAATTCCAATTGCCCACAAAGATATTTTTTGCACCCAAGGTGTGAAAACCTCTTGTGGCTCAAAAATGCTCGATAATTTCATTGCGCCTTACAACGCAACAGTCATCGAACAGTGTAATAGCGCAGGTCTGATCATGTTGGGCAAAACCAATATGGACGAGTTTGCGATGGGTTCAAGCAGTGAAAGCTCGTTCTACGGTGCAACTCATAATCCATGGCAGCTTGGACGTGTTCCGGGCGGTTCATCAGGTGGTTCGGCTGCCGCTGTCGCCGCTGATCTTGCACCATTTGCCACGGCAACCGATACAGGTGGTTCAATTCGTCAACCTGCTGCATTCTGTGGATTAACAGGTCTGAAACCGACCTATGGTCGTGTATCACGTTTCGGCATGATTGCCTACGCGTCAAGCCTTGATCAAGGTGGTCCAATTGGTCGTAGCGCAGAAGATTGTGCGTACTTAATGCAAGTCATGGCTGGACATGATGCCAAAGACTCCACCAGCGTCAACCAACCGATTGATGACTATGTTGCTGGTTTATCGGCAACAAATGCAGGCAAGCCATTGCAAGGTTTACGCATCGGTTTACCACATGAATACCTGAAAGATGGCTTGGATACTGATGTTAAAGCGCGTGTCGAAGAAGCCTTAAAAGTGCTTGAAAATTTAGGCGCAACTTTGGTTTGGATTAACCTCACAACCACCGACTCTGCTATTCCTGCGTACTATCTGATTGCACCAGCTGAAGCATCCAGCAATCTCTCCCGCTACGATGGTGTACGATTCGGTCATCGCTGTGAAAATCCAAAAGACTTGATGGATTTGTATACACGCTCACGCACCGAAGGTTTTGGTGATGAAGTGCAACGTCGTATTTTGGTTGGAACCTATGCGTTATCCGCAGGTTACTATGATGCGTACTATTTAAAAGCGCAAAAAGTACGTCGCTTAATTCAAAATGACTTTATGAAAGCCTTTGAACAATGTGATGTGATCGCAGGACCAACTGCTCCAACAGCAGCTTATGGCATCGGCGCAAAACAAGATCCTGTAGCAATGTATTTGGGTGACATTTACACCATCGCAGTGAACCTTGCGGGCTTGCCTGCGATCAGCGCACCTGTTGGTTTTGATACCAGCTATAGCGGCCAAGATGGTTCGCCATTGCCTGTTGGACTGCAACTGATCGGTCCTTATTGGTCTGAAAGCAAACTACTGAATATCATTCATCAATATCAACAGCATACGGATTGGCATACCAAACGTGCTCCACTTGCATTAGGTGAAGGAGCTACAGCATGAGCCAGCTAAACTCAAATCTCGTTCATGGTTGGGAAGTCGTCATCGGCTTGGAAATCCATTGCCAACTCGATACGCAAAGCAAAATTTTCTCAGGTTCACCAACTGCATTTGGCGCAGAACCGAATACGCAAGCGAGTCTCATCGACTTAGCATTACCAGGAACTCTGCCTGTGTTGAACCGCGAAGTGGTTAATAAAGCAATTCAGTTTGGTTTGGGTATTGATGCAGAAATTTGCCGTGCATCGGTGTTTGCGCGTAAAAACTACTTCTACCCCGATCTACCAAAAGGCTATCAAATCAGTCAGATGGACGATCCGATCGTTGGCAAAGGTCACTTGGACATCGTCCTTGAAGATGGTTCCGTCAAACGCGTTGGCGTGACACGTGCGCACTTGGAAGAAGATGCAGGGAAATCACTGCACGAAGATTTTGCAGGCATGACGGGCATTGACTTGAATCGTGCTGGTACGCCACTGCTCGAAATCGTCAGCGAACCTGATATGCGCTCTGCTGCTGAAGCGGTTGCTTATGTCAAAACCATTCACTCTCTCGTGCGCTGGCTCGGCATTAGCGATGGCAACATGGCAGAAGGTTCATTTCGCTGCGACTGTAACGTGTCAATTCGCAAACCGAATGCCCCTGAATACGGCACACGCTGCGAATTGAAAAACATTAACTCGTTCCGTTTCATCGAACGTGCGATTGAAGCCGAAGTTGAGCGTCAAATTGACCTCATCGAAGGTGGCGATCGCGTCATTCAACAAACGCGCTTGTACGATCCGAACAAAAACGAAACTCGCGCAATGCGCAGTAAGGAAGAAGCAAATGACTATCGCTACTTCCCCGATCCAGATTTGTTGCCAGTAGTCATCAGCGAAGCGCAAATTGAGCAAATTCGTGCAGCAATGCCAGAGTTGCCAACTGCACGCAAAAATCGCTTTGTTGAGCAATATCAACTCAGTGAATACGATGCACGCATCCTGAATGGTTCACGCGAACTTGCTGATTTCTATGAAGATGCAGTAAAAGTTGCCAATATTAGCCAAGCGAAGATTGTCGCTAACTGGGTGATGGGTGATTTGCTTGGTGCATTGAATAAAGCTGAAAAAGAATTGGCTGACTCCCCTGTCACACCAACTCAACTCGGCGGTTTGGTCGCACGTATTGCAGACAACACCATCAGCGGCAAGATCGCGAAAGTGGTCTTTACTGAAATGATGCAAGGCAATGGCGAATCTGCCGATGACATCATCGCAGCGAAAGGTCTCAAGCAAGAAACTGATACTGGCGCCATTGAAGCCATTATCAAAGAAGTCTTGGCTGCCAATGAGAAGATGGTTGAGGAATATCGTGCTGGCAAAGAAAAGGCGTTCAATGGTTTGGTTGGTCAAATCATGAAAGCGTCGAAAGGCAAAGCAAATCCAAGTCAAGTCAATGAGTTGCTAAAAAACTTGTTGAATGGATAAGTGCATGTTGAATAAAAAAAAGCCCGTGATCGATAAAGATTACGGGCTTTTTTGTCAGGCCGACTATGAAAAAAGTTAATGTCAGGTCGAAAATAGATGTAGTGTTATGTGCCTTGGTGTATTGCATTCTACTCTTGCTTTAAAAAGTTTAATATTCACTATATCAACTAGGATGTGTTTATGTCTTATTTCATCGCTTTCTTATTAGTTCTAATATGGCTTGAATTGAGATATTTGAATAAAAGATCCTCGCTTACAACTGGTAAAAATGTTGTTTGCTCTGAAGTAACTACTTGGTCAAGTCACCAACTAATTCTCTATCGTAGTAATGAAGTTGGTCTGGCCTTAACCAAAGATTGTATTCGGAAAATGATTAAGTTTAATGACGGACTCATACATTATTATGACCCTGCCTCAGATGGTAACATAGTTGAATTTGTTGATAATATCAAAATATATGGATATCAGCATAGATCAAATAATGATGGGATTGGCAATATCTTTCATGAATCAGGATCAAATCCAAAAATAGAATTTGCTTTTCAACTCGATAGTTATGACTGCTTAATGTCTGAATTAAGAAAAATCAAACACATAGAAGAAATAGAACACAATTCAAATTATAATATTAAAAATCATGAGACTCCAATCATTCAGAATGATCGAGAGGAATTAGCTTTCATAAAGATAGACTTCAACGTAGCTGAGGATCGTCAAATAGTTGCAATAAACGGTATACATTTGATGTCAAAAGAGGAAGTAGTCAAAACTGATGTATATGCTTGTTTGATAAATCAACTCATAAAAGCTCCTGATGTATATGCAAAAATAGTTGAGAGAATGGGATTTGAAAAAGTGGAGATGGCTCAATGGCGCGCTCATTATTCAAAAAACTGAACGTAAAATGTTACATGCCCCGAAAGTGTAATAAGCCAAAGCTGATTGCACCAACCTCACTTCCCCATTAGCTCGGCACAGCCAAATTACTCCTCAACGCCAATTCATGCTCAGGCACTGGCAAAGGTCTCGTCACACGATCATACGTCCGCTCTGCATCAGGCTTCAACATCTCATCCGAAAGCTCTGCAAATTTGGTCTGAAACGCCGCTAAAGTCCATTGACCAAACAACGTATGACCACCTTCGTAAGCCTGCTCCTGATACTCCTCTTGCGTCGTCACATAACCCATATAATCATTGCAATACGTACAAATCAGCACATGCTCAATGCCACGTTTTTGCAAGCGAGCCTTTACTGTATCCAAAACACGCTTGCCCGCCGTCGTCGTAAACTCACCTGGACAACAGACCAGCGCCAACTGACCCATCGTCACAATCTGCAAAGGCAGTCTCGTTGCCACCAACGGACTCTCTTTAATTGCACCCGCATTGATTTGGCGCTTCAACTCACCGATCAACGGATCAACAATACTTGGCAGGACGCCTTCCATTGGTCGACCTAAAATCTGCTTACGCCCCGCTTCAAGCAAAATCGCTTTATCCCCTTGTGACGCATATAAGCGACGATAATAATCCACATCTTTAGATCCACGTATAAACGGATTCAAGCGCAAACTCTTGACTGAATTTGCCAAAACCGTAATTGCAGTGATTAAAACAGCAGGCGTTCCAGGCCCATCCACAGGCGTTCCCTGAAAGAAAGAGGCACCATGACAAGGATCACTTGTCCAAGCATTCGTTTGACCATTGGCAAACTCTGGCGCAGCATGGATTTGAGTGAGATCTACAAAACTTAAAATCGAATCTATTTCGCCATGAATCTGTTCTTCACGGTTCTGAGATAAAGCGGATAACGCAAGATCACTCTGATAATACCCATTCTTTGCAGCATAGATATATTCAGCTTCGCCTTTAATTTTTTGACGGCGCTCCACATCACCTTTTCCATGAAAATGTGGCGACACATCACCAGCCGTTGCTTGAGCAAAGATCGCAACAGAATCATCTATACCAGAATCGACTAAAACCTGTTCTGCTTGAGCAGCCGCGTAACCTTTATTATCGCCATCATGACGACTTAGCGAACTACTTAAACAGGTCGCATGTACACCAAACAGCGATAGAAAAGACTTTAACTCGCCATCACGGCGGAAACTGAGTAAAGACATATTTCGATCTAAGGCAAGATGCGTTTCAGATTTAGCACGTCGAACCACATCAGGATTACGATTATAAGAAGCCAAAGAGCGATTCCACGCAACAGGAGTTTCATCAGCAAATCGTGTCGACCCCACTCCTATTTCTGTAGGCGCAGTCGACTGCCATGCTGCAATAATCGCATCTACACTCGCACTGACAACCGCCGCTAAATGCTCAGGAACAAATCCCGGAGTCGGCATGTTATACAAAGCCTCATGCGAACACCCACCGGGCGCGGAATGAGTATGAGTCGCCGTTAAAACAAATGATGACTCATGAAATGCACTCCCCATGCGCTCATGCAATACCTGACATATACCTGCACGCATTGCGCCAGTCACGCAGCCCATATCTAGGCAACAAAAAATCAGTGATTGTTTTTGATCATCTGCAACAAATAATGCGCGTGCAAAAAGTGGAGTTTGTTGGCTATAAGCACGATGATGCCACTGCCCATAACCAAACATCGCATAACCTTGAGGCTTAATGACTATTTCTTGTTTGCCCCATCCTGCTTGGTACATAACACATTCCTTTTTTAATGATTTTATTTATGTGGCAACATTCAACAAAATACTGCTGAGAACCTAGCACTCACATGCAGAGAAGTCAATTTAAGACTTTTATTGAGATCATTTAACTCAATGAAATATTTAATTTTGCCTAATCAAAATTCTGATACAGACAGTGTGAGAAAAGCAATGCTAAGATTAGGCAAATGACATCATCGACATAAGGTCAATTCCATTGAAAAAAATTACACAGACTTCATCCGCTATTCTCATGATCGCAGCAACAACTTTATTAGCAGGCTGCTCTCGCGAACCATCAGAAAGCAATATTAAAGATGCATACACCCGTGAAGTTGATCAAACCAATAGTCTCACGCGTAAATTTGGTGGCGATCAAATGGCAATTAAGGTGAATGACCTGAAAAAAATCGACTGCAAAGAGTCTGAGATTAAAGGGCAATTCGACTGCAAAGTGGATATTGATTTAACCTTGCCACTCATTGGTCAGCATGAACAAAAAACAACACTCACGCTCACCAAAGGTGATCTGGGTAATGGTCAACAAGGTTGGATTGTTGTGCGCGGTGCAGCTCACTTTAGCTAACTTTGTCTAATGAAAATAAGCTAAGATGCTTGCAGTCGCGCTGCAAAAGCCAGCGCAAACTGATGAGCATCTCCAGGCCAACGTGCCGAAATATAATTTCCATCTTCAACGATAAACGACGCGCGAGCATCTTCAACACGATCGCGAAATAGCCCACTGTCCTTTCTGAAGAAATAAGGTGTTTCGGGAGTCACATCCTGAAAATCTTCAGGTCGAGCTAATGCACGAGTGACTTCGGCTTGAACACTCCAATAACCCACTGGGTCACCCTGTTTTTCTGTATAAGTCCGATAATAATCCGCATCCCAAACACGACCTAAAAACTTCATTAATCGTGAAGCTGTACGCTCCATCTTCCAAGTCAGCGCTGTCGTTTTACGCCCATACAAAACTGATTTTCCAGTAGAAGGTGAAATACTTCTCGCCGCTAAAACAACACCATGACAAATCGCTGCGGCAGGTTTACCTGAATCAAAGAAAGCACCGACAAAATCCTGCAAAGTCTTACTTTCTAAAAAAGCCCGCATCCCACGCGCACGATGCCCACCAGGTAACAATAGACCATCGTAATCTTCAACACGTAGATCACTATATTTAAGCGGTGTTAGAAATGCAGAATCTTTGGTCAAAGCTGCATATGCACTACGCGCACGATGATCGGCACGGAGCATCAAGCCGACGAGCTTCGCTTTTTTCAGTACTGGAATTTTTCCCCATAGATCAAGTTCTTCACCAGTCACCATAAATGCATCTGCAGCAGCAGAACCTCCATCTGGCGTTGCAAAAACAACCTTATAACCAAGATCCGTCAGCACCTTCCACGGCACTGCAACTTCGGTTGGATCGAAGTCTTGATTGGGAATCGGAATGATGACAATTTTTTGACGCGGATTATGATTCATCATGGCGCTCTTGATGAGTGAAGGACTGTGATAAAGAATACATGAGCGAACAATGTTTTTAATTCAATGAGACATTATTCAGTGCATATATTCTCTCATCACACCTCAATTCACTTTGTCAGAAAGCTTACTTTGTAGGCAAAATACTATTGTAAGTAGCTATTGTTTTTGTAATCACAGCATCTAGCGTCAGATTCTCTTGCGCATTTTTCCAAATGGGTTCCATTGCGAGTCGCCACTCATCCATATGAGTATTTGCCCAAAGCATTTTTTCACCAAGTGCTTTCACGTCGCCGACGGGCACAATATATTCCGCTGGTAAAAACTCTGAAACCATACCCACATCAGTCGCCATCACAGGCACACGCGCTAATAACGCCTCGACTAAAGTATATGGCCCACCTTCGTTACGAGAGGAAATGACCAGCGCATCAGCAACCGCAAGTAGTCTTTGTGAATTTTCTTGATATCCTGCAAAGACAACATTGGCATTGTTTTTCTTTGCTTGGCTGGCAAGATCTTTATTTAATGGACCATCTCCAACAATAACGACTTGCAAATCTCTGTCAGTAACCGCTTCAATTAACAAATCAAAACCTTTGGCTTCAACCAATCGACCTACAGCAAGCCATATCGGTTTAGATGCATCCAAACCAAAATGATCAACCAAATATGCTCGCCCCTCTGCTACGGGTTCAGGCGGTGTAATCCCATTATGAATTACTGTGACAGGCGCATGCTTGACCAAAGGCACTAATCGACTACTGACCACAATCACACGATCAAAATTCTCATACATTCCTGTGCTATTTTTCTGATTATGTAGAGTCGCAATATAACCCACACGAAACTTAAGCCAAGGACGCAGCCGTCCAACGAGAAGTGATGCTTTATTGGCCTGCGCATGAATAATATCTGGTTGCAATGCTTTAAGTATTTGTAAGAGCTGCCAATATAACCGTGGAGACCAACGGGGTTGATCAAAATCAATGAGCATCACATTAACAGATGGCGCAAAACTATTTTGAAGAATGGGGTGAACGATCACGGTGACTTGATGTTGTAGAGATAATGCATTACTGAGTTCGATCACATGCTTTTCTAAGCCACCACTACCCCAGCTGGATAAAACCTGACAAATATGCATTTTCTTTCCTGTGAGTTGTACCACATCATTTTTTAGACGTATTATTCTACTCAATAATCAAAACTTTATTTAGAATCATTGTTAACAGAATTCGAGCATGTTGCCTCAACAGTTACTAATAACTCAGCACGAATCTGATCCAAATATGACGCTTGTACTGGTAATGAAAAAATATCTCTAGCATATTGCTGGCATTTTATCGCACAGTTTTGTCGTAATGCAGGATTCATCATCAGTTGAGTCATTGCCATGGTAAGCGTTTCTTGATTCACTGGATTAACAATAATCGCAGCATCACCAGCGACTTCTTTTAAACCACCACTCGCTGATGTAACAACAGCACACCCAGCATCCATCGCCTCTAATGCAGTGCGACCAAAAGCTTCGGCTCCTGTCGAAGGAATTACGGCAATCAATGCTTGATTAAATACACGCATGACTTCTTCATGCTGCACATGACCACGAAACTCAATTTGATCTGCAACATGAGCCAATTCAGTATATATAGATTGCTCATATTTAGACTGACCCGCCTGATCACCAAATCCGCGCGCACCGACAAAAACCGCTTTCCATTCTGGATACAATGGTAAAACGTGCGCTAAAGCTTGCGCCAATTCAAGCACACCTTTTTCTGGAATAAAGCGACCAGCGTATACAATCCATGGTTGCCGAGGGGCATCAGTCTCAACCGAGGATAATGAGATCGCATTATAAACTACCCTTGCACGCGCATGTAATTCATCAGAAACACCATCAAGTAAACGATCACGAACGTAATGACTGACGCAATATGCCATATCCAGACTACGCAGTAGCTTCTCACGTTCAAGTGCTGTTTTTGCACCTGCCATACTATGAGGATCATTATGAATATGTAACGCAACCTGCCGTTTCGGTAAGGCTTTTTTAATGGTTAAAGCTAATGCCACACGGTTATGAACTTCGATCAACTGAAGATGGTCATCTCGCATGATTTCTGCAATACACGATCTAGCATATGCACGATTCTGACCGAATAACCAATGAAGCTTAGTATGAATATACTGATACTTGATGTCATAGAAATGATCAGCATGACCACCAAAAACAATTAAGTCATCGATAAAACGACTTACCTTTACAAAATCATAAACTGTCAGTGCAATCGCCCCTGCATCTGCTGGACGAAAAAACTCACGCGGAGGCAAAACGACTGCTATTTTTGGCATCACTGACTCAAACCATAACTATTCTTTAGTATTGACAACAGTTTGTTGGACCAACCGCTGTGCATCCATGACCACTAAACCATCCTGCCAGTCCATATGATGAACTGCTCGCATTCCAATTTCATCACCGCTCACTCGCCAAACTAAAGACTCTGCATAATTTGAGGGAGTCAACATTTGTATTTCACTTAAGTTCAAAGCATGGCCATAGCGACGCAAACAATCCTGCGACGGACGAAATAAACGTCCTGATTCATCTCGAAAAATGCGCCCACCTTGACGACCAAATCGGAGATCGCGAACTAAAGGATTTGCAGCATGAGCTGTCCATTCTGTAGACAATGGATTATCTGCATGAAAAGCAAATAAAGACTCATTAATTCGAACCCGTCCTTGCTTCGCGGCACAAAATATCCACCAACGCCCTTCATGTTCAAATAAAGTCGCATCAGCGATTTTAATCCCATCAATCAACGTCTTTTCAAATACCCACTGGTGAGGAAACTCAGTACACCGATATAGATCAAGGCGTTTCACCTCAGTCTGTTCGGGCATCATATATAACTCACCTTGGTATTCAAACAAAAACGGATAAGACAAATGATGAGACGTTTCCAAAACTGGCTTAAAGTCTCCGATCTGAGTACCGTTTTCATTGACTTCGATTACACTAATTCGCCCCCGACCCGCCTTAAAAGGTAGATCTTCAAAAAACACATAGCGTCTACCATCGCGAACCCAGACAAAAGGATCAGCCCAAAAAGCACTGTCTGGAGGATAAATTGGATTAAGGTTTTTCAAATCTGGGTGCTGTGTCAAATTTGATCGTTTGACCAAACCCGTTAACAAAAACCACTGCTGTCGTAATCCCTGTTCATCACTTTTGTCGATCTTACGACTACGACGACGAATATGTGCTTGCTGCCAGTGGTGCCAAAATCGTAAAAAAATTTTTAAAAAATCGTTCATAAACGTCAGAAACCAGACTTTCAATTAGAATTAAAAGCATAGTCTACTCGTTTTATATTAACGTTTAGTCAACACTTATCCTTATTTTCTTCATATTTGTGATGTAAAGCGTATTGTTATTTAGTCTGGGCATTAAAAAATTGAGCTAATTAATTTTCTACGTCTTTTTTCTCACTGATCGACTTCGTCTGATAGTACTCATAAAGCTTAGCTTCTTTGAGAAAAGCATAAAAAGCATTAATCATGCTACCAATAAAACCCCTCTGCCCATTGAGAAAATTACGCCTAAAAAAATAGGATTTGATAAATGTTAAATGAAATATAAATAACAGCTTAAATAAAGAAGGTTTCTTACCCTTTTTATATTTTTCATGCGCTTTAAGGTTTGAATATTGATTATTTTTATCTACTTTGACGCGTATATCAGGTAATCCATAATGATAAATTGCACCATGTGCTTTTGTCACAGTCCCATTAACCTCAATCGCTTCATGAGCTTGATGTGTTAATTCATAGTGTCCTTTTTCTCTACGAAAGAAACGAACCTTTGCATTTTGCTTTGTATGTGAATGATCAATCCGTTCCATAAATGAATCACGAATTGGAATAATTAAACCATCGACTTGATTTGCTGAAATAACAGCCACTATTTCATCACGTAGCTCTACAGACAATGATTCATCGCCATCTAGATTTAATGCCCAAGGATATCGACATAAACTGAGTGCCTTTGCTTTTTGTGCTGCATAACCTAACCAATCTTGATGCTGGATTGTGACATTCGGATAGTGAGCTGCGATCTCATAGGTCGCATCAGTGCTCCCTGAATCTAAGATAATAACTTCGGCAAAATCCTCTACGCTTTGCAACAATGCATCCAGCCAAGGATCGCAATTGAGCGTAACAATATAAACACTGCAATCAATAGTCATAAGCGATAGCGCCCTACACGTATTGCAATTTTTAACTGCATCATATTCATTTTGCCACTGACACTAATACGAGGTAAACAATATTGATTCTCGGCACTTAGGGATTGAATGCTCTTTTTAGTCGATACCGCACTAAGAAAACCCGCGGCTTTGACCATATCCATATGCTTAGCAGAAAACCGACCAAACGGATAAGCAAAGTGATGACAATAACCGATCTGCTCTTCGACCCATTGTTTAGATGCACGAATTTCCTGTATCGCCTGCTCATCACTAATATTATTCAAATTAGGATGTGTCATCGTGTGTGCACCAAACTCAATCAGACCACTCTTAGACATAATTGTAAGGTGTTCTGGCTGCATCTTCGCAATTGCATCAAGTTTTGGTGATAGAAAGATCGTTGCTTTCGCTTGATATTTCTCTAATAACGGAAAAGCATCCGTATAATTATCCAAAAAACCATCATCAAACGTTAATGCTACAACTTTTTGATGACTCGATTTTTGACTCTGTGAATATTCCATCCACTCAGACATGGTCAGCGTTTTGATATTTTTCTTTTGCAATAATTGCAACAACTGTTCGAACTTCTTAGGCTGTATATTCATGCCAGATGCAGGTTCAGCCGCCGTAACCTGATGAAGCATCAAGATACGAGGAATATTCCAAGATCGGTGAGGCAGCCAAAAAGTGTACTGCCCAAGTAAATAAACTAGGCTCACAAATATAATGACAAATAAAATTATATAAAGAATCATCATAAAACTTTAAACTTGGAATCAGTATCTTTCATTAAAGATGCACGGGCAAGTGCCCAACCTACAAGCATCCAAACTATACCGCCATAATTATTACTTTGAATACTCATGGATGGAACAATCATACTAAATACCATACACATTGGTATGATGATTAATGCCGATTTTAATGGATGTTTCTTAAATTCCAAATGTAACCAAAGATTCTTAAACACAAAGTAAAGAACGACAAGAAACAAGATTAATCCGATAGCCCCATTATCCGCTAGCCACTCCAAATACATTTGATGAGGATGAAGTGCACACCCTTCTGGTGAGAAAGATCGCTGCGAACTCGGTAACGCATAACATGCTTGATTATAATATCTCGTCCCCACGCCAAACCATGGATTATTTTTCCATAACGTTAATGCATTGATAATAATTGGATAATAAGTTCCATCTTTAAAATTTTCCAATCCATATATAAAACTTAAAATTGTACGATTTATCATTTGTGGTGCAAGTACCACACTTGCAGCTGCGATGCCACAAAAGCTAACTACAGCAGCGAGAATGTGCTTGAAACTAAAACTAAATTGAATACAGAGGGCAATGAATAATATAAAATTAATGACCCCAAAAGACATAAATACAATGCGCTCTCCTGTCAAAAACGCGAAGACCTGAGAAAAAATAATAACAGCAAAAACGGTAACAGCCCGCTTTCCCTTTAACCAATCATGACTCAAAGTTAAAAGTGCAAACAATGCTATAGGATAAATTCGAAGCGCATAAACGCCTGGAACTTCTTTTGAAAATGGGCCTGTCAAACGAAGACCACTAGATACATGATTAGTTGTATGTAAAGTATATTCAGAGAGGCTGGGATCATTGACCCCCACAGGAATATGTCCAAAAATATCATGGCCAGTCACATATTGAAGCATAGAATCTAAACCAATAAATACAAAACACCCAAGTGCAGCATATTCAAATATTTCTATTTTTCTTTGGTCTTTAAAAACTAAACTAGACAAAACCAATGCAAATGCTGGCCATCGTATTGCGATAAGCGATTGTCCTAAAATGTATTTTGGATCTACCATGAGTAACGAAGTTGCACACATGTACAACCATAAGATTAAAAATACTTGAAACCATCTCTGCTTCCTAATTTCATGTGCAGGATGCTTAAACCAAAAATAAACTAAAAATAAAGTACTGAATGACGCGGTGATATCTGAACTAACGCGAGAACCTAAAACTAAAAAAGGAAGAAATACAAGAAAACAGAACAACCAAGGATTGATATTTGACTCTACTGCTCGAGCATTTACATTTACAGCATTTAGCATAAGTTCAACCTTGCAAATTTTTAGATAATAACCACGCTACAGCACGATCAGCTTCTTGAAGCTGAGGCATTGCTCTGAATTCCTCACGATCGAGATACGCATTTAACGGTAGAAAAAATCTCTGCTCGCTCAATAAGTCAGTCGCTCGAGTGACTGTATCTTCCTTAATTTGAGGCATTGTTAACAATCCCACATGACAACCTGCCGTTAGTGCTTCAAACAACATTGAACCGCTGTCACGAGTCACCCAAACAGTTTCAGCAAGCTGAAGTTGTTCAAACAACCATCCTTGTGGAGTCTCTGTCACAGGAAATACCTGAAGATTATTTGGCTTATTTTTAAAAAAAGAATGATCTAAAAATGAACTCGGGGTACGACGAGAAGTGGTGAGAATTACCGTTTGTGGGGTGGTTTTATTCGATAAAGCATCGAGCAGCGTTGCAATTTGCTGAATCAGGACTTCTTCAGAATATGCGTATCGTTTGGATGCCCCGCCAATCAGAATTAAATGACGATTTTTTTCATGTCGATGTTGATTGGTTAAAGGGTTTAATACACCTTTCGAAACAAATACATGATCGGATACTTTAGGCTCTGGATCGACATAATCATGCGCAGGTACGATCGCAAAATCAAACCATGATATCGGTAAGGTTGGGCGCATCAAAACAACACTTTGGGCTTTTGGAAAACAAGATTTCAGTAAAATTAATGGCCAATGAGTCGCATGCCCTACACCGACAATAAGATCAGGCGCTGACTGCCCCTGTAAGATTGAAGGTAATTGCCCAATTCTTCCATGTGAAAAGAAACGCATCATAAGTGCAAAACTAGACACTTCAGAAACTGAAATATCCAAAACATTCACGGTGATGCCACAACGCTCTAAAGCGACAAAAAGGCCACGAGCTTGCGCAACGTGACCTGCTTTATGATCGCTAAGATGCCAAATATTCATTGTATTACCATCTAGAATTGCTTTCTTTTGTGATAATACATTGACGAGTCATCAATGCATTATCATAGATATGAGGTCATGCAATATATATCAGAAAACGTCTGAAATCATGTTTTTATCTAAAATAACAACAGAACTCCACGATTTCTACATGATCTCCATATCATTCCTCTTCAAAAAAGCAATCATCCGATCACTTAGACGTAAGTTAACCAGTGCTGGTATTTCTCGATCTTACCTGACACCGCATCAAAGAAGATTTTTTGCAGTTTTTCAGTAATTGGACCACGAGAACCAATACCGATTGGGCGATCATCGTATTCACGAATTGGTGTAACTTCAGCCGCAGTTCCGGTCAAGAATGCTTCGTCAGCAATATAGAATTCATCACGAGTAATACGGCGTTCGATCACTTGGATGCCTTCATCTTTTGCAATTTGGAAAATCGTTTGACGTGTAATACCATCCAATGCACCACTACCTAAATCTGGAGTATGTAACACGCCATCTTTTACCAAGAAAATATTCTCGCCCGCACCTTGGCAAACAAAGCCATGCGGATCCATCAGAATTGCTTCATCGTAACCTGCCGCAGTCACTTCTTGATTAGCCAAGATCGACACAGGATAGTTACCCACAGCCTTTGCTTTACACATGATGATGTTTGGCTGGTGATGGGTGAATGATGAAGTTTTGACACGAATGCCTTTCTCCATACCTTCCGCGCCTAAATACGCGCCCCAAGGCCATGCTGCAACAGAGACATGCACAGTATTTGTTTTTGCCGCGATACCGAGTTTTTCTGAACCAATCCAAGCGATTGGACGCAAGTAGCAAGATTTCAAGTTATTTTCACGAACAACTTGTTTTTGCGCTTCTTCCAAAGTGGCTTGATCAAAACCCACTTTCATTTGAAAAATACGTGCTGAATTTAGCAAACGCTTGGTGTGTTCTGCTAATTTAAAAATTGCTGTGCCTTTTTCAGTTTCATACGCACGCACACCTTCAAACACGCCCATACCATAATGCAAAGTATGTGTTAATACATGGATTTTGGCATCCTTCCAAGGAACCATTTGTCCATCCAACCAGATAAAACCTTCACGATCAGCCATGCTCACGACTAGAGACTCCACAAATTCTAAATAATAATCAAATAATAAAACGTCAACGGCTTTTAATAAGCCGCAAAAACAGCTCAACGAGCTGCCGGATCAATTAATTGTTGCCAGAGAGCGCGAACAGTCGTGCGGATATCCAGCCAATCCGCAGCCAGAACTTGCAAAGGTTGTTGAGCAAGGGCAAGACGGTGACTTTCAAAACGTTCGCGTAAGTACGCATCGGTTAAGGCATTCGCATCGACGCGGGATAAGCGTCCTGACGTTGCCAAAGCGTCTAAAATACGTACATTATCTGAATAGCGAGCTAAGGCAGGTTCTGCATTAGACCAAGCCAACACCCCGTATTGTGCCATAAACTCAATATCGACGATACCGCCAGCATCTTGCTTCAAGTGAAAAAATCCACTTTCTTGTTGTGTTTTTGATGAACCTAAGTGATCTTGCATTTTTTGTCGCATCGACTGCACTTCGATACGCACAATTTCTGGGTCACGTGGTTGAGTCAAAATACTAAGACGAATCTTTTCAAATGCAGCTCTCACCTCAGCATCACCCGCAACACTCCGCGCTCTGACCAATGCTTGGTGTTCCCATAACCATGCACTTTTTTGCTGATAAAGCTCAAACGCATGGAGGCTAGACACCAGCAAACCTGATGCGCCTGAAGGTCGTAACCGAGTATCTACTTCATACACACGACCATCTAAAGTTTGCGTAGATAATAAAGTCATGATCTTTTGTGCAAGACGTGCACAAAACTGAAAACCGCTGATAGGTCTCTCACCGTCAGTATCTGCTTGCTCATCGATATGATGCAAAAACACCAAATCCAGATCCGAACCATAACCCATTTCCAGACCACCTAACTTGCCATAACCCACAATGGCAAACTCTGGATGATCTACTGAAGCACGTTCCTGTTTCAAATTCGAATCGGTTGCAGCTTTCAATGGCCAACCATGACGGGCAACTAAAGGCGCAAGCGCAAGTTGAATCACCGACTCCAGCACCACTTCGGCAATATCAGTCAACGCATCACTGACTTTCATCAGTGGTCGTTCGGCAAGAATATCGCTGGCTGCCACTCGCAAAACATGACTTTTCTTAAATAAACGTAAAACACGCATGTGCGCTTCAACATCGTCGCGTTCAATCCGTAGCAACTCTTGCCTTAAAACATCGCTTAAATCGTCGTGACTCGCCAACTGATTCAAATCAGCCGAAAGAAACTCATCCAACAGCACAGGGTATCTTGTCAATTCCTCGCTAATCCAAGGGCTGGCACTGACCATTTGCACTAAATGAGACAACGCACTTGGATTTTCAAGCAGTAATACCAAATAAACGCTGCGACGCACCACCGCTTCGATTAATGGCAACCAGCGCAGTAACGTATGTTGAATCGTTGCTGAATCTGGAAGTGTCAATAAAGCATCAAGCAACTGTGGCCAAAATGCCTGTAACCGCTCACTCGCCAAAGTTGGCAAACCTTTAATCAGACGACTATCCCAGAATGCTTGCAAGTGTTGCTGAGTCTGTTCGTCCAGATGACTCTGTAATGCTTGACTTAATTGCTCTTTATCCAATGTGCGCTCTTGCGCGCGACGATCAGCGACGACCTGAGAGAATTGCGCACGAACCACATCACGTAATTGGTCTAATCGACTCAATAATGCCTGCCAATCCGAGAACTGGAGTGTTTGCGCCAGTCGTTCTTGCATAATGGGATCAACTGGTAACTGCTGAGTTTGATGATCGTTTTGAGCTTGAATACCATGTTCTAAACGACGGAAAAACAAGTATGCATCACGCAATTCAGCCACATGCTGAAGCGAAATTAAGTTGAGATGACCTAAGACTTCTAACGCAGACAAGCAATTAGCCACGCGTAACTCGCGCCATGTTCCGCCATAAATCAATTGAAACGCCTGAACGATAAACTCGATCTCACGAATCCCACCTGCACCGAGCTTAATATCCCCTTGAACATGACGACGCAACTGCTCGCGCTCAATCATTCCCTTCATTTCGCGTAACGCAGCAAATGCAGAATAATCAACATAACGGCGATAAACAAATGGGCGGGTCATCTTGAGTAAATTATCCCCGACCTTCCCACCTGTGATCACGCGCGCCTTAATCCACGCATAACGCTCCCACTCACGCCCATGCTGCTCAAGGTATCGCTCCAACGAAATATAGTTGCATGCCAGCGCACTACCATCTCCCCAAGGACGTAAGCGCATATCCACACGAAACACAAAACCATCAGCAGTGACAGTATCCAGTAGACGAATAACGGCTTGACCCCAGTGAATACAGAACTGCTGCACCGTGATCGGTCTGCGTCCCGTGGTCTCACCTGATTCATCGAACGCAAAAATCAAATCAACATCACTTGATAGATTCAGCTCTTGCGCACCCAGTTTGCCCATGCCAATCACAATCAGATCTTGCACCTGACCATCTTCACCCATCGGTTCGCCGTGCTTTTCCACCAAAGCAGGTCTGGCAAAATCCACAGCGGCTTGAATCGCAATATCAGCAAAATCTGAAAGTTCGCGTGTGAGTTGAACCACATCAGTCTGTTGGTTGGCATCTTGCCAAATCCAGCGAAGCATCAAACGTGCGCGTAGACGGCGCATCGCCTGCATCCATTCGGCTTCGCTATTAATATGTGTTAGAACAGTTTGAACCTGATGCAGAATATCCGCATGACTTAAACTTTTTTCAAATTGATCAATATGAAAATCAGCAAGAACAGCATCTAATTGTTGTTGTAAAACCTGCTCAGCATAATTACTGGCAATCAGTGTTTTTTTAAGTTGAATCTCTGGAAGATCGGAATAAACAGGGAGAGTCATGTCCGTATAACTTTGTTAAAAATAGATAGGTTTACCTTATCGTGTAAGGTCATGATAAACAAGTAGGAATTATTTAAAATGAAATTTCGCTTTCAGTTTCCATCTACAATGAGAAGTGAGATTGACATCAGATTTATTGTTGAATGGGCTCGATAGCAAATAATTTTAAGTACACCAGAATGCTGTTAGTGTCTGCAAAAATTTAATTATTTACATCGTTATTGTTATTGTTATGTGGTACAAACATCGTGTATCACTTTAAGACAACATAATTATGCAGTGGATAGTAACCGATAACATATACAAAGAAACGTGGCGACATCTTCTTGAATACTCAAATGTTGAACTAACAGTCGAGGAGATTGTGAAGCGACATGGTGCTCCTAAATCAAAATCAGAAAAGGACAATTACGCAAAACAAGCACAACAAGCTAGGAGTTGCGTGTTGCAAGCAAAAGAGTACTTCGATGCGGCAAACACCTCATCGCTTTATACAGGACCCAATCATGCATATTATGGATCAATCGCACTAACATCTCTATCCATGCTGATTCTTGGGGACGGCAGGAATGCATTAGATCAATTAAGAAAAAATAATGAAAACAATCATCATGGCTTAGATTTCACACTTGGATGCAACGTAAAATCTGCAATGCAAGGAATTAATCTTCTCGAAAGCAGTAGAGCAGAAATTTTAAACAAAGGTCATTTTCGCAATTGGTATAACTTATTGCCTGCACGAGGCAGCGTTCACGCTATAACCGACTACACACTAACCAACGACCAAAGAAGAATTAACTACGAAAGCATCGGCGGTTACGATACACCAAAGATAGAACAATTAAAAAAGAAAAAAACAGCGCTTGATCTAATAAAATACCTCCCCGATCTAGACCAAGACTTGGCTAGGTATGGTGTAGGCGTATTTCGATCGAGAACAAACCTAGACGTTAAAATAGAGCGCGGGAATAAAGTAATATATACATGGAGAATACATGGATGCCGAAGCGAATCAGAACTTGAAGCATTACTAGCAAATTTTCTCACGAAGTCTGATTCTCAAAACAAATTTACATGGTCTGGTTTTGATGGTCAGCTCTCTGGAATCGTTAGATTCGAATCTCCAACAAACGAACCAACACCTTTTATTTGGCCTTCAAGCAGAGATACAATGAGCCATGAATCTATATCCTACGCCGACATGGATGAAACGCATGAGTTAGTTGATCTTTATGTATTGGCTTATCAATTTAGCATGCTATCTAGATATTACCCCGACATATGGGTGAGTTGTCTAGAATCCCAATGTCGCGCAGCAAAAATAATCGAACGCGCAAACTCAATAATTATCAAAAAACTTCCTATCTTAATTTTGTCGGTGCTTAGAGATGTCCAAGTGATAATTTCTACCCATCGTGCTCCATGGATGAAATGAACTGATATAAATATAACTAAACCAACACACCCAAAGCCTGCTCTAAATCCGCCTGCAAGTCAGCAACATCTTCCAAACCAATGCTAAACCGAACCAAAGCACCATTCACCAAATGCTTCGGCACTTCACCATTTTTCATACCACGCAATGCGGACAAATGATAAGGCACAACCAGACTCATTGGCCCTCCCCAACTGTAGCCTAGCTTGAATAAACTCAACCGCTCACAAAATGCGTTTGCCTGCTCTGCGGTATATTCAGGTTTTAAAATAATGCTAAACAATCCAGCGGCACGATTATTTGCAGTTACTAACCACGCATCATGTCCTTGTGAATCTGGAAATGCAGGATGTAAAACTTGAGCCACTTCTGGACGCGAAGCCAGCCAAGTTGCCAAGGTTCGCGCAGATTGGTCTTGGGCTGTATATCGAACCGTCAAAGTCGGCAATGAACGCAAAACTAACTCCGCGTCATTCGCAGCGACATTCACGCCCATCCACTGTTGAGTCGCTTTGAGCCGCTTATAGAGCGCCTCATCACGCGTCACGATGCTCCCCATCAGCACATCCGCACCACCACTTGGGTATTTAGTCAATGCATGCATGGTGAGATCTACCGATTGTCCATCTGGTAATTCAAAAGCATTAAACGCAACGCCTGCGCCCCAAGTATTATCCAGCACCGTCACAAGCTGATGTGCGCGTGCGACTTTAATAAAAGCCGATAAATCAGGAAACTCCATCGTGACTGAACCAGCAGCTTCAAGCCATAACAATCGTGTATTAGGCTTAATCAAAGTATGAAGCAGGTTTGGTTGAAGCGGATCATAAACACATAAAGTCACGCCAAAACGACCAAGAATATGAGTCAGCATTTCCAGATTTGGCCCATAGACATTATGCGGAATCAGAACTTCATCACCCTGATTCAATAACGTCAAATTAATCAATCCAATCGCCGCCAAACCACTAGGTGCAAGCAAACAGTGCAAACCACCTTCTAAAGTCGCAATTCGCTCTTGTAAGGTAAATGTCGTCGGTGTGCCATGCAGTCCGTAGCTGTAATGATTACCCAGTCGCCAATTCCGCGTATGCATCGAAGCCACATCAGGAAAAATAACTGTTGATGCTTTATGAATCGCAGGTTGTACCGCATCAAACCCTTCAGGTGCTTCATACGCATGATGAATCAAATTGGTCATCTGACCGTGCGATTTAACTGTGGATTGGTTTGTTTTCTTGACTGGCTTAGACATCTTTTTGTTGTTCTCAGTTTGGATACGACATTTGAGACGATGATTAGGGTTAAGCATTTAAAATATTTTTGCGGTTTAAGTCTTCCCCTTCAAGGGGAAGATTTAGATGGGGATGGTGTTAAGTTAATTCTAGAACCATCCCCAACCCGACCTTCCCCTTGAAGGGGAAGGAGATAAAACTATTCGATGGAGTGTTCGTAATCTTCAGCAGATAACAACTCATTCAAATCGGCAACTGCAACAGGTTTGATTTTATAAATCCAGCCATCGCCATAAGGATCGGTATTGACCAGATCAGGATCTTCTTCAAGTAAAGCATTCACTTCGACAATTTCACCATCAACTGGAACAAAGATATCTGATGCAGTTTTGACAGACTCAACAAAACCTGCGGTATCACCAGCCATCAGATGTTGACCTACATCTGGCGCTTCTACATAGACCAAATCACCCAATGCATCTTGTGCATGGTCAGTAATGCCCGTCACGACAATATCACCTTCCAAACGTACCCATGAATGGTTTTTGGTGTAGTGCAAATCGCTTGGATGATTCATAGGATAACTCC
>JAGWUI010000067.1 GCA_028868515.1 Gammaproteobacteria bacterium | reverse complement strand
AAAGAATCGTTTCCCTTGTTTTTAAAAGAATGTGAGTTTAGATTTAATTACGGGACACCAAAACAGCAGCTCAAAACACTACGATTTTGGTGTAAAATTTAACCTGATCTAGTACAGCCCCCAGATTTTTTTTGATTTAGCTAAAAGACGTAAGATCATCCGTGAGAATCCTGTCGAAGATGTCACGATCCCCCAATATATCGAAGGTAATTTTAATGCGATTACGGAACCGAACGCCACACTGATCCAGATGCTCCGCGATATTTGGCATTATGGTGAGCGCAGTCGCGTAAGTCCGTGTACCGTTGCTTTATTAAAATTATCAGTGCTGCTTTTCCTTAGACCCACAGAGATCAGGTCATTACGTTGGTCGTCTTACAATCGCGCCAAGAAATGGCTGGAAGTCGAAGCCTTAAAAACAGATAACACTAGTGATACTTATAACCATATCGTTCCCTTGTCACGTCAGTCTATCGAGATTCTGGAAGGTCTGTATGAGCTTACAGGAGTATCTGAATATATCTTCTTCAGTCCTGTGGGCAAAGAGCCTTATCCCTCTGAGAATACCGCCAATGACAGCTTGAAACGGTTAGGTTACCGTGGAATTCAAACCGCACATGGATTGCGTGCTACAGCAGCAACAATCTTGAACGAGGTGCTGGGTTTTAATCGGGACTGGATCAATGTTCAGTTAGCCCATGTGGTCAAAGATCCCAATGGCACTTCATACTTTCGAGGTAAATATCTGAGAGATCGGATTAAGATGATGCAAACATGGTCTGATTATATCGATGACCTACTGAATGGTACGAGCTTTGTCCCTGTAGTGTCATTTGAGGAGAATAGTGATGAGTGATCAGCAAGCAAAATCAGTACTGCGTATTCAGCTCTTGAGTGACTTGCATCTGGATATCCATGAAGATCAGCCTGATATTCCTGAGACAGATGCGGATATGATTATTCTGGCGGGTGATATTGCTGAAGGGATCGAGGGAATGCTGTGGGCAATGCAGCAGGCAGATCGCCTGCAAAAGCCTGTGCTTTATCTGTCTGGGAATCATGAGTATTACCGAGGCGATGCTCAGACTTTTGATGAGAAGTTAAGGAGTCTTTGTGCCAACCATCCATTTGTGCGCTATTTGCAAATGGATTCCTATGACATCGGCAACTACCGCATTCTGGGTGCGACGCTGTGGACGTCGTTTGAGTTGAGTGGCTATGCTGATTTCGAGACGAATATGCGCTATGCAGATAATGCCATGAGTGATTATCGCTGTATTGATTGGGGGAGACGCACTGTGACTCCAGCAGACACGCGGCAACTTCATGTTACGCATCAGCAATGGATTGAGGATCACCTGAAACAAGCCGAACAGGACAATAAAACTGCGATTGTCGTAACGCATCACGCTCCACACCCCAAATCCATTGCACCTCAATATCAAGCGAGCCGATTAAATCCAGCTTTCGTCAATGATCTGTCACCGCTATTTGGGCAAACGTGGTCACCAGCGTACTGGCTGCATGGGCACACGCATGATGACATTCATTACAGGGCTGAGGGAACTATCGTTATTGCTTCGCCGCGAGGGTATCCAGAAGAAAGGGAGGATAATAATCCTTATCCTTGGGACAGAGTTTTAATTGTAAATTAAAACCAGCGTGCTTATAAATTGATCTGATTGTTACTCATATTGATTGAAGTATTATTTGTTGTTTGAGCTGGGCATTGAATTGGTCAATGTGCCTAGGAATATCTATTGTTCTGAAAAAATAATTAAATTTCATAATGCCGTATGGCTTTCATTCTTTGCAACTGAGTATCGGGGGAGCTGATTAGAATGGTTAGTAAATGTAACGACTGGTATTTTTAGGGTGCATAAGCGGAAATTTTAATTTGGCGGTTGTGCAAATCCTAACAATTACATGTTGAATGCTGCATGGTCTCTCGATTAGATTAAAAGTATCAGTCAAAATCGACAATGGGGGCATTTAACCGCACTAACGAATACATGGACTAACTCCAAAGTAGTCCAAGATTTTGTCAGTATCCACATTTTTTACATGATTTAAAAGGGCTTGATGCGAACCCGCACATCAAGCCCTATCATGACTCAATTAATTAACTTACCAATCGAATCCAGCTTGTATTTTTGACAAAGTGTAACTGCTGTTTGATATTGAGGTGCCTGCGCCAATATTTAAATGTTCATTCACCTGATAGCTTGCAGCAATACCAACTGCTGATTGGCCTGCGTAGTTTGCACTAGATATTCCAACCCATTTATGTCCAACAGCAAGTGTCGGGATAGATGGAATAGACGCGGCCTGAGCAATACCTTGTGCAGTAAAGACCTTGGCTTGATCTAATCCAGTTGAGATTTGTTGGTTCAGTTGGTTATATTGCTGGTTCAACTGACCGACGTTAACAGCATCCGTTGCTGCAGTACCTGCTGCGACATTTGTAATCTGGCGAGTTTGTGTAGCACTGCCTACAGACACGGTATTATCACGAGTCGCGGTAGAACCTTGGCCAAGTGCGACAGAATTATTACCCGATGCACTGGAGTTTGCACCTAATGCAGATGAGTTATTTCCACTAGCAATTGCATTATTACCTAACGCTACCGTTGGATCTGCTATCGCTTGAGCTCCAGCTCCAATTGCAACTGAACCTGCAAAATTAGCTTTTGCACCAGTACCCACAGCAATCGTATCCGTACTCGTTGCGCTCGCATTTGTACCTAACGCCAGTGCATTAGTACCCGCAGCAGAAGCACCAGCACCAGCAGCCACAGTATCAGTGCCCGTCGCACTTGCATCAGTATGACTGGTATTGTTGATCCTAATGCCAATTGAACCAGTGTTTTGAATTGTCGAAACTGTATTACTAAGCGTATTAAGACCCGTACTTACGTTAGAAACCGTGGTATTCGTCATGCTTAAACCAGCGCTTACCGTTGAAACCGCTGAGTTGGTATTGCTTAAGCCACTTGAAATTGAAGACACTGCTGTATTGGTTGCACTCAGACCTGCCGAAACATTACCTAAACCAGTCGATACTGAAGATACCGCCGTGTTCGTCATGCTTAAACCAGCGCTTACCGTTGAAACCGCTGAGTTGGTATTGCTTAAGCCACTTGAAACTGAAGACACTGCTGTATTGGTTGCACTCAGACCTGCCGAGACATTACCTAAACCAGTCGATACCGAAGATACCGCCGTGTTCGTCATGCTTAAACCAGCGCTTACCGTTGAAACCGCTGAGTTGGTATTGCTTAAGCCACTTGAAATTGAATTCACGAGTTGATTTGTATTATAAAGCTGTGATCCGTTAACTGCATCTGTACTTGTAGCTGAAATGACTCCTGCTGCCACGTTTTGAATTTGACGTTCTTTTCCCGCAGAACCAACTGATACTATCCCATTTGTATCAGAAGTTGCCTGAGCTGTCCCAAATCCATAGCTACCATTATGTGGCGCCGCAGTAGTACTTCCAGCCCCTAAAGCGACATCGTTTGCATTTGTTGCATTAGCGCCAGTTCCGATAGCAGTAGTATTGCCGCCGTTAGCGAGAGTACTTGTGGTAGATGAACTACCGATTGCTATATTGCCGTTACCACCGCCACTATTTCCTGAATTACTACCTTGACCTATAGCAATATTATTATTACCACCATTTGTACTAGGGGTACCAGAAGCATTAGACCCTTGCCCATTACCAGCACTACCTCCAGCTATCGCAAGGTTATTAGATCCTCCATTTCCACCTGCTTGCATATAAGGGCTGCCGCCATAACCTGCACCACCATTACCAGCCGTTCCACCGCTAAGCACTGTATTCGAGTTACCACCATTACCGCCAACAGTACCATTCGTAGGACCTAAACCATTACCACCATTACCACCGTTACCAGCGCCTCCAGATCCATAAACTACGTTACTAGTGCCACCAGTACCACCAGTGCCGCCAGCGTAAGAATAGTTTTGTCCAGTTGCTCCATTTTGACTAGCAGAACTGCCTGATCCACTTGCGATATTGCTTCCACTTGCTTGAGTCACATTAGTTGCCGATGCGCCAGTACCAGTGCCTCCTGTGACAGCCATGGCACTACCTTCAAATGTGAATGCTAAAAGTACACCGACCATGATTTGGTTTAAGCGTCCTGTGTAACCTAGTTGTGTTGTCGATTCGGATGTTGCTTTGAAGTTTTTTTGATGACTAGAATGAGTATCTTTTCCACATGATTTTGTGATTTCAGAAACAGCAATCCATGTACGATGTGCTTTACTCCAGACTACGCGGTAAACTTTATTCATGCTCTTTTCAATCCTTTAAAAGTGATGCTAAATTTTTATGCATTTTTTCAAAAAACTATAGTGAAACATATTTAAAAATGCTCTTCACTATATAGTAAATTATGAGAACTAGTAAACATAAATTTATATCTCATATTTTTTAAGATGGAGGAGCATTACTCTTCAACTTAATTTCAAATCTGTATGAACGCACCAGCATAATCATCACAACGAACCTGAGTTTTTCGGAGTGGAGTAATGTTACTAATCTATCTATTAACACATAAGCAATAAGTTTGATATGAGGCGCATACATGTAAACATGTAAACATGGCGGAGCATGATCTTATAGCCGTTCCCTTAAGGTGTTTTACCCATTTCAGGCACTTAATGAGTCCCTCCATGTTAGCGCATCTTTCGTTTTGATTGCTTTTGCGTTGATGGCCGAGTCTCTTTTTTCACTTCCTCAGATATATTTGGCTGGGGCGGTAGCACATTCATTAAATGAGTATCCTGAATTTCAGCATATTGCTGATTAGAATCCCTGATTTTCTGATTGGCTTCGTCTTGTGCTTTACGGCGTGCCTCTTCCTCAAGACGATTTTTCTCTTTTTCTTGTTCGTATTCCTTGCGTCGCCGTTCTTTTATGATTTCATTGCGCTGATGATTCATCGCCTGATGAACTGTCATGCCTTCATTATAAGTTAAGCCGTTCATCACACGAGTATAAGTCTCGGTAGACTTTCTCAGGATGTTGAGCTGGCTATTTGTGCGTTGGATCTCTGAGTCTTTGTGCTCAACCTTGATTTGTAGATCTTTGATCACCGATGCCATCTGCTCAAGTTGAGGTTTGATCTGGTCTAAAGCAGATTCTTCTGCACGTCCCGTGTAGCTTGTATCGCTTTCAAACAGCTTTCGTGCTGGTAAGATGATGACAGGAGTATTTGGTCGCTCAATAGCATTCACATGCGCATAGTATTCTCGGATGGTGGTATGCCGCGCATTTGAACGCTTTAATCCTCGTTCTAACTGCAAGTGCTCAACATAGCTAGCAAACTCAGTTTGCATTTCCGACAACTTGGCTTTTCCGCCCAACCACTTTTTGGCATTGAGTTTACCTGTAGCACTATCGAGCGGAACCACATAAGCAATCAGATGCGGTGAGGTTTCATCACGATGGATATGAGTCGAGATCACATTTTCTTCACCATATCTTTCAGCAAGCCATTTTTTGGTGGTATCGAAATAGATAGAACCATCATTCGAGGTAAAGTATTCGGGACTAGCTGTGATCAAATGTTCAATAACCAGCACATTGTCCTTACGCAGTTTGGATGGCAACCGATGCAATATTGCTTGTTTGACAGTTTTAGCATCAATCGACGAATGTTCGTTATCTGGTGTTTTATCGGGATCTGCATTTAAGGTTTCACGATCCCGAAAGGTATGAGCAAGACTGCCTGCAATTTCACCCATGGATTTTAACTTAGCAACGCGCAGAATGGCTTTCATGGCGATTTCCTTAACCAGCAAAATCAGCCTTGATGATCCAGTGCAAGATCGCATGAATCACGGCAACAGCATGTAAAGGTGTACTCACTACACCTTTGCTGGCGCAAAGGTTCGTTCGCAGGGGTTTCACCCCTAGACCCCAGAGAGCAACCAGCATCACAGACCTCCCTTTGAGGAGGTTGTGTCATTAAGATTTTGCTGTGCTTCAATCCATGCACAAACCACCCGCATATCCCAGCAGGTGAGACGACCAATTTTTAAGGGTGCTGGGAAAGTGCCATCG
>JAGWUI010000036.1 GCA_028868515.1 Gammaproteobacteria bacterium | reverse complement strand
CATCAAAAATAGCCTATTCATTAATGATCAGCATTTTGATCAATGCTTCCTTAAATAATCCGTCTTACAATTTGGAGAAATAAAATGGATGGGCATGGCATCATTTACACCATCGTTATTGGCTTTATTGCGGGCTTACTTGCACGTGCAATTTATCCTGGCAATCAAAAACTCGGCATCATTCTGACAATCGTATTAGGAATCGTCGGCTCATGGGTTGCCAATTTTCTTGGGAACGCATTGGGTTGGTATCATTCAGGGGATGTAGCAGGGCTCATAGGCTCGGTTATTGGGGCAATTATCGTGCTCGCCGTTTATATTTTTGTTCATAAGCAAATCAGTAACAATAACTCTCAGTGATAAACTGTTATAAACAGATCAACAAAATAAGCGGCGATATAGCCGCTTTTTTATGCTCTAAGTCCAGTATTATCACTAATTGAAATCCTGTCTAACAATACAAAGGGTTCATACTAGAAAATTAAAAGTGTATCGTCTAATGTATCGATACATTTTCTATAAATACACTGCGATACACTCATGAATACACCAACTAATTTGACCATTTCCGCTGCTGCGAAACTTTATGGCAAGAGCAGAGCAACCCTCTACAAAGCAATAGATAGTGGTGTTCTATCACAAAACAATGATGGAAAAGTCAATTTAAGCGAACTCATTCGCGTCTACGGAGAAGTCGGTAACAAGACAGTTGTGACACATGAAAAACGTATCGAAGACGTATCGTCGATACAGCACGATACACTCATGAATACACTTTTAAAAGAGC
Source organism: Gammaproteobacteria bacterium (assembly GCA_028868515.1). Lineage (GTDB taxonomy): Bacteria > Pseudomonadota > Gammaproteobacteria > Pseudomonadales > Moraxellaceae > Aquirhabdus. The sequence continues at coordinate 26,444 of JAGWUI010000036.1, read as the reverse complement.
GTTTGGATCGGATCGAATCGTTAGAAAGACAACTTGCGATCAAAGATGAACAGCTTGCTCAACTTCATGGCACGATCAAATTATTAGAGTACAAATCAGAAAAAGCCTCATCAAAATCATTGTTCGATCGCATTAAACAATTTATTGCTTAAGCATGTTGAATCCGCTAACCACCATACAAAACCATCCACTGCAACGTTGATGGTTTTTTTATGCCTTAAATTCAAGCATTCCTTCCTTGATCAATTTGTTCAAAAAAGCATCTGTTTGTCGCACAAAATTAATCACAATAATATGCAATAAAATAGTTGCATTTAATTTTAATACGCGCATAATGCAACCAATAGGTAGCATATAATGCAATTTCGACATTGCATCCATCCTAGCACTTCCAGATAATAGACTTAGGAGAATGGGCATGAACGCATCCACCGACCGTATCGAAAAACAGATTACCCTTAAAGCACCACGTAGCCGTGTCTGGCAAGCCCTCACCACCGCAGAGAAATTTGGCGAATGGTTTGGCGTTAATTTGACAGGAAAAACCTTTACTGTCGGCTCACGGATACAGGGCGAACAAGCAAGTTGTTCAGGTGAGAAAAAAGGGCAGATTTGGGACGCTGTGATCGAACGTATCGATCCTGAACAATTCTTTGCCTATCGCTGGCATCCCTATATTGCTGACAGCAGCATCGACCTTAGTCATGAACCACGCACACTGGTTGAATTTGAACTGGCTGAAATCACAAATGGCACGCTACTGCGCGTTGTTGAATCAGGTTTTGATGCGCTCAGCACTGCGCGCCAACATGAGGCCATGCCAATGCATATCAACGGCTGGGAACACCAAATCAAGAATATCGAGGCTTACCTTGCTCAAGTTTAATGCTGATCAAACCGTTATCCTGCCAAGCTTCGCGCCGCTATTTGCGGCGTTAGGCGATGAAACGCGCTTACGTATCATTGCCATACTCTGTGCAGGTGGCGCAATGTCGATTACTCAGCTCACAACAGGTACCGACATCACTCGTCAGGCAGTCACCAAACATCTCGTCGTCCTCGCCGAAGCTGGACTCGTTCACGACATCAAGGTCGGTCGTGAACGTCTATGGGAATTCGAACCCACCCAGCTTGATGAAGCCCAACGTTTACTCGCAAACATCTCTAAACAATGGGATGAAGCGCTCGAACGACTACGCAATTTGGTGGAATAAGGCATCTTGATCAGAATATTCATTACTTCAACACGATGACATCAAAATCAATTCGCAGGAAATTGTGATTTACATCCATAATCTCTGCTCAAACAGATCATTTTTGCATAATTTCTTCATATTCGATTGTAAACGCAACATCTCGTTGCATGACATACACGGCTCTCCTATACACAACGATCATGATCCAGCGTTATTGTGATTTCACAGTAGCTCTCAATTTTTACAACAGCTACCACACTCAAAAACTGGAGAACGATCATGTCAAAACTATCTACTAAAGCACTCCTTGCAACTGTATTAACAGGACTCATTGCGACAACAACCAGCGCAATGGCAGAAACACAATGGCAGCATAACCATCCACGCCGTGCGGAAGTCAATCATCGTCTTAATCACCAAGATCAACGCATTCATCGCGAAGTCCGTGAAGGTGAAATGAACCGACAACAAGCCCATCAGCTACACACAGAAGACCATCAGATTCGCCAAGAAGAACGCGATATGGCCCACCAAAATGGTGGACATATCACCAAACAAGAACAGAGAACACTAAATCAGCAAGAAAATGCTGTTAGTCATCAAATTGGACAATAAGCTGGAAAAAAAACGCTACCTAGAAGTTTTCTATGGTAGCGTTTTTGAGAAGTGAACCATCATTAATGGAAATCACCATTAATCTATTAATTAAGCATCAAATGAATTTGCAATTCACCGACGATAAAACCAAGCGCAGCACCAACCGCGATTAAAGACCATTCGTCTTCTTTAAATGCAGGGCGTAGCATGCCTTCAAACTCCTCAGGCGTTAATTGCTGCATCCGTTCTACAAGCGTTGTACGGATATCCATCGCGTCTTCAGCATAGGATTCAATGAATTTCATCGTTGCAGGCAATTGCGCCAAAATTCGTTCCGCGACTTGTTCCTTCAAACGAAGGTATTGCTGACCACCTATGGCGTAAACGACTAAAGGCTTAACCATTCCTGATTGAGCGTCAATCACTTCTTTAACATGTCGATTCACTAGCGCAATCACGCGATCTGAATGTGTTCCAGAAAACAGCTCAGTCATCATATTGCCTGAAGTAAGAAGCTGTTTAGAAATCAATGCTGCATAATCAGCCGCAACTTCTTTTTGCCGTTTAATAAATAACCCTTGAAAGGTAAATCCCATAAATTTCTTAGGCTGCAATGGTCTAAACATCATTTGTAAAGCGACCCAGTCGCTAAAGAAACCAACGAAACCACCAAAAGCGGGCAACATCCAAGGATATTTTCCGAAGGTTGCAACCCAAGATAACATCTGGATTACACCAATCGCGAAGCCGAATACAAAACCAGCATTACTAAAAAATTTAAACTCTTGTTTACCAACTTTCTTAAAAATCTCATTTAACAATCGTTTATCTTTTAATAAATTAGACACGACCATGTGTTTAATATCGAAGTACTTCTGAACATCTCTTTGTACTTCAGACATGATATTTTCAACAATTTCAGGGGCTTTAGCCTGTACACTGCGAATTAAACGCTTACGCGCAAACTCAGGCATACCTTCCCATAATCCAGGCTGAAACTCTTGAGCCACTTCACGAGTAATATCTTCGGCAGCCGCCATCAAGGGTTGTTCAATTTCTTTAGCAATTCGTTTTGGGTCTAAGCGCGCAAAAATTTCTTCAGGTTTAATCAGCTTCTGAGTCATGAGTTCAACTGAAATGGTCGCCATTTTTTCAGCTTTGCGCGGAACAATGCCTTGCCAACCAAAAATCGGTTTAATGCCCTTAAACTCAAGCGGTGAAAACATCATCTGAATCGCAATGATCTTGGTTACATAACCAATCAATCCACTCATCAATGGAATAGAAAGATACAGCCAAAGATGTGCCGTGAAAAAGGTTACAAACTCTTGAAACATATAATAAACCCTTGTTATTACTCACTAACGATGACTTATTATCAAAATTAGATCATGAGATATGAGGTTATTGTTTGTTGGCAATAAATTACGTTAAAACGTTTCGTTTCTATTGATCTATGGACTTGAACATATCCAAAAAATATTCCATCAAATCCTATCACGCAACGATAGTTTGATGCTGACATAAAACTGGGCAAAAAGCACTTGTTCAACCTATCAAAACATGACCAAAGTCACATTTATTTTATTTTTACCTCGATAAAATTTGAATATAGCGAAAGCACTCAAAAAATCTGAATTAATGTATTTCAAATACAATATTTACAACGCGATTGATCGCAATTCAAACCAAAAAAATAATCACATTTACTGAATAAAACTGATCATCCTTTGATCTAGGTCAATTTATGCTGAAATACTTGGCTTAACATGATAAACATGTCGTTAAGATCACCCCTGCTGGAGACGGATATGAGGATGTTTCATCACCTTTACGACCATCAAGACGATGGTTGGGGTTTTGATATTGACGACGGCTTCCCAGAATATTTGTACGCAATTTATCGGTATATGACCTTTGGTCTCACACTCAGTGGACTGATTGCGTATGTCTGCGCCAATAGCAATTTATATAAACAAGTCACAACAACACCATTCGTTTTACCGATATTACTGGTTATTCCGCTCATTTTAGTCATTGTACTGAGCAATCGAATTGAACAAATGAGTATTCCGATGGCCAAAACCTCATTTTGGCTATTTGCAACACTCATCGGCTTTTCGTTTGCAGGAATATTTCAGGTTTATCTGGGTGAAAGCATTGCTAAAACGTTCTTTGAGGTTGCAGGAGCTTTCTTTATTTTAAGTTTAGTGGGTTTTTTTACCAAAAGAAGTCTGACTCGCATGGGCACATTTTTACTGCTCAGTCTGGTCAGCATCATTCTGGCTGGATTAGTGAATATATGGTTTGTCTCAACCACTTTGGATTTGATGATTTCAGCGATCGGAATTCTGATTTTTTCAGCACTGACGGCATTCGATACACAAAAAATTAGCAACCGGTTTTATGCCATTCATGCGGATTGTGACATCAGAAATCGCGAGGCTATTTTGGGCGCACTGAATCTCTATCTCGATTTTATTAACATTTTTTTATCGCTACTGAGACTGAATGGTTCAAAAAAATAACCCTCTAATCAATTTAAATTTTGGAGTTATCAAGCATGTATCAAAATATTTTAGTCGCCATTGATGGCAGTGCAACATCGGATTGTGCTTTGCGGGAAGCGCTTAAATTTGCTCAAGATGGCGTCCAAATTACGGTGGTTACTGTGATTGATAATCCCTTGCAAAGCTACAGCACACCCAATGTTTTCAACTTCGATGAAGTCCATGCCGCTTTTTACAAGCAAGCCGAAGATATTTTAAACATTGCAGAAAGCGATGCTGAACGTCTAGGTCATATCAAGATTAAGACTTGTCTGGTGGATATGGGATTTCACTCTGGTCACGATGATATTGCCCCAGCCATTTTACGCACAGCAAACGATTATCACGCCAATTTGATTGTTATGGGAACACATGGTCGTCGTGGAATAAAACGCCTGTTTTTAGGCAGTGTCGCAGAACTCTTGGTACGAGAAGCACATTTGCCTGTTTTACTCGTCCATAGCCCTGACCATGACGTTCATTCTGAATGAATTTAATTTGAGGAATTATCATGTACCAAAAAATTTTAGTCGCAATTGATGGCAGTCCAACTTCTGATTTAGCGTTGCACGAAGCACTCAGAATTGCAAAATCAGGATCTCATTTAAAAGCAGTGACGGTGGTTGTAGATCTTTTAACGGGTTACGGCACACCTGCTTTTACTTATAAAAATGATGAGGTTCATCAAGCGTGCGTAGAAGAAGCAAAAAAAGTACTCAAAAAAGCAGAAACTGATGCTAAATATCTCGGTGATGTTCCGATCGAAACCCAACTGATTGATCTAGGACCTCGTGCAATGCCTGATATCGTTCCTGCAATTTTAAAATCAGCCAAAGATCATCATGCTGACTTGATTATCATTGGTAGAAATAGTCGATCTGGATTAAAAGGATTTTTTCTGGGTAGCGTAGCAGGGCGTATTATTCAAGAATCCCATGTTCCCGTCATGGTGATTCGTGGTGAACCAAATACATCTCAGACTTAATGATGGAGATTAATCATGTATCAGAATATTCTCGTTGCACTCGATGGTAGTCCAACTTCTCATCAAGCACTTCAAGAAGCTCTTAAAATTGCCAACACTGGTTCTAAAATTATTGCCATATCCGTCGTAGAAAACCCATTAATTGGCTATAGCGCACCTGTCATGCCATACGATTTTGCGATCATGCATGATGCTTTTGTTCAACAAAGTAAAAATATTCTTGAGCAAGCTCAACATGAAGTGAAATCACATGGTCATATCCAAATTGAAACGCATATAGTCGACCTCAATCCTCACGCAAGCTACGATATTCCATTGGCGATTTTAGATGCAGCTCATAAATATCATGCTGATCTGATTGTCATGGGAACGCACGGACGACAAGGGATTAAACGGTTTTTCATTGGCAGCATTGCAGAACAATTGATTCGTCAATCTCACTTACCTGTGCTCCTGATTCGTAATCAATCATCCCATTGAAAGCATAAGTCATAGGAATCATTTTATTAAAGCTTGATAAAACATCTAGAACGCGTTGACATGTGGTCTTTACAATGAAAAATAAATGAAATGGGTCTTAGACAAGGCAATCTGGCAGACCATATAAATATATTGGCAAACAGATTCACGCAGGATAAGATCAATTCAGGCATTTTTTATGCAAAAATACCGTAAACCATTTTAAGTTTCTTGAAAAAAAATCGGGACGAGATCCAATGTCAACGCGTCCTCATATACATAACCTCATATTTATAAAAATATTCTGAGATTATTAAGATGGATATCAAGCATCTCAATATTAATGATTCTAGAACAGTCCACTGTTCAGATTGCGCGCTCAATCCGATTTGCTTACCACCAGCTTTAGCTGATCAAGATCTTGATCAACTTGAAGATATCATTGGTCGTAATCGTTCAATCCCGCGTGGAGAGAAATTATTTCGGCAAGGCGGACACTTCGAAGATATATACGCTATACGATCTGGTGCAATCAAAACGTCCTCTATCTCAACCAATGGCGAAGAACAAATCACTGGATTTTATTTTCCAGGCGAAATCGTCGGTCTCGATAGCATCGGACACGACAGTTATGAAAGTACTGCCTCAGCCTTAGAAACAACGGCAATTTGCGTCATTCCTTTTGATGCACTCGAAGAACTTTCACGACGCCATGCGACGTTGAATCACCATTTGTTTAAACTCATGAGCAGTGAAATCCGTAACGATCATCAAATCATGCAAATGGTTGGCAAGCGATCCGCAGAAGAAAGAGTGGCTAATTTACTTCTTTCTTTCTCAGCTCGTTATATGCGCAGAAATCTTTGTGGCAATAATATTCGTTTACCCATGTCCCGCGCCGATATTGGCAATCACCTTGGGCTTGCCTTAGAAACTGTAAGTCGTATTTTTACACGCTTTCAAGAGCTTGGAATTATTTTAGTCAATGGCAAAGACATTACTATTTTAAATCGCGTTGAACTTTGCGCGCTTGCTGATCCTGTTTAAATCTCAATAGGCTCAAGATAAAAAATTATAATTCTGTCGTTCTATTGATCTAGATCAAAGCCTCGTTTTTCTATTTGGTTAAATTGATATCCAGAAATTATTTAAATCCAGAAATCGAAACCCAAAATTTGAGGAAAATAAAATGAATTGCGGACTTGATGAGGCTACCCTCGCAGAGATCGCCTGCCATGCAAACACTGATCTAGATCATGTACGTTGTACTTATCAGTCCATCAGTGAAGAATTACACAAAAAAGCCAAAATTCATGACTTCATTCCATTATTGGCAATGAATCTGGTCAGAGCTCATTTTCGCCAAGCTGAGCCCAAGCCATCATTAAGCGTTTTAATGATCCCTTCTCAGATCGAAAAAAACTTAAATCATCCTGATGGATATATGCACCATTATGCGCATTAACTGATGTTTATTTTTGGATTGATATAGAAATTACACCGATCATTTCATTTTTAAAAATGAAGATTGGAGCTTTATTTACCAATACAGAAGCTACCGAAAATTTTACCAAGTAGATCATCTGCGGTAAATTCACCCGTGATTTCACTCAGCGCATTTTGGGCAAGACGCAAAGATTCTGCCATTAACTCACCAGCACGATATTCAACTAATTGAATTTTGGCATCATCTAAGCCTTGTAAGCAGCGAGATAACGCATCGATGTGTCGTGTTCGTGCGATAAAGGTATTTTCTTCAGGCTGATAACCCGCTTGCTGGCTAATCAATTGAACCAGCTCATCAATCCCTAATTTTTGTTTTGCGGATAATGTCACTTGGCGAAACCCATCTTTCTCACCAATTCCAATCGGTTGAGTCGATAAATCCGCTTTATTACCAATAAAAATCAAACGTTTCTGATCAAGATTGTGGTGCAAATCATCTTCAAAAAATGCTTTAGCCAATACCAATGGTTCAGAATCCGCAGTCAAATCGTAGACCAAGAGCAGCAAATCAGCTTGCTCAATCTGGGTATACGCACGACGAATCCCTTCGATCTCCACCACATCGTCAGTTTCACGCAAACCTGCGGTGTCGGTTAAGGTGATTGGTAGTCCATTCAGAGTTATTTTCTCATGCAACACATCGCGTGTTGTGCCTGCAATATGTGTCACAATCGCGCGATCCACACCAGCCAAAGCATTCAAAAGACTAGACTTACCTGCATTTGGCTTACCTGCAATAACCACTTGTAGACCTTCACGCAACAACTGACCTTGGCGCGCAGAAGCAAAGACCGCTTTAATTGCCTCAATCACTTCTTCAAGTAACGCTAAAATTCGACCATCGGCTAAAAAATCAATTTCCTCTTCAGGAAAATCAATCGCCGCCTCAACATGCAAACGCAAATGAATTAGTTGCTCCAAAACGACTTGAATCCGCGTCGAAAATTCACCTTGTAGCGATCGTACTGCTGAACGTGCAGCTTGAGTACTTGCCGCATCAATCAAGTCTGCAATCGCTTCAGCTTGCACCAAATCCATCTTACCATTGGCGAATGCGCGCGAGGAAAACTCACCTGCACCCGCAGCGGTCGCTCCTAAGGCTAATAAACGCGCCAATAACGCATTTTGCACAACCATCCCACCATGACCCTGCAACTCCACCACATCTTCGCCTGTAAACGAATTTGGCGCAGGGAAATGCAAGACTAGACCTTCATCAATCGTTGCAGCATGTTCATCTAAAAATCGCGCAAACGAAGCTTGTCGGGCTTTGGCAATCGGCTTTCCAGTCAACTGCTCAGTAATTTGTACAGCCTTCGCACCAGACAATCGAATCACGCCAATCCCACCGCGACCCAAAGGCGTTGCAATTGCGGCAATGGTGGTCTGACTTGGACGATTTGACATGATCAAGCTCTCGAGGATGACAAATTAAGATGGATTAAAAGCAATGTGAATTAAAAGTCACTTGCTTATTCTCAATAAAAATCCGCTCATCCCGTTTAGCAACAGCAGCCAAACAACATGCGCGGATTTCTTAAAATTAAACTTCGGAATAAACGCATACAAGATACGTTTACTCCATCAAACTGTAGCAGATTAATCTTAATTCACAGCAGGATGATAAGATTTCTCAATCTGGTGATTGACATAGCGTTGCTGAACGATCGTCAACAGATTGTTCACGATCCAGTACAACACCAAGCCCGATGGGAACCACAACATAAATACAGTGAACACAATCGGCATCATTTTCATCATTTTTGCTTGCATTGGATCTGCTGGTTGCGGATTCAACATTTGCTGGAAGAACATGGTTGCGCCCATAATTAATGGCAATACAAACCAATGATCCATCGCTGACAAGTCCGTAATCCAACCAATCCACGGTGCATTACGCAATTCCACGCTTTCCATAAACACATAATACAGCGACATAAAAATCGGCATTTGCAGCAAAATTGGCATACATCCAGACAACGGATTCACACCTTCTTTTTTATACAATGCCATCATCTCTTGTGAAAAACGCATGCGATCTTCGCCATGTTCCTCTTTCAAACGCTGCATTTCAGGCGCAATGACTTTCATTTTTGCCATGGAACGATAGCTTTTTGCAGACAATGGGAAAAGTACAATTTTAACTAGCAAAGTCAATAAGATAATCGACCAGCCCCAATTTCCCACAAAACCATGAATCGCTTTCAAGCCCATGAAAAGCACTTGAGCAATCGGCCATAACCAACCGTAATCAACCGTTTGATCCAAACCAACCGCCAGCGGTTTTAAATTCGCTTGAACTTTAGGACCTGCATACAGTGTCGCTGAAACAGTTTGTTCTGTACCTGGTGCAACCGTCACCACAGGTGAGGTGAAACCAATAAAATTATCAGTGCCGCTCACACGTGTCGTCAGCGTTGCATCTGAATTCGCATCAGGAACCCATGCCGTCACAAAATAATGCTGCAATACGGCAACCCAACCACCTTTCACTGTTTTGCTCAGTGCATCAGATTGGAATTTCTCAAATTTGAGTTTGTTGTAATGGTCTTCTGGTGTACCCCAAGCGCCACCAATATAGGTCGACATTCCCATCAAACCTTGACTTGTTTTGCTTGGATCTGGTGAGTTATCACGTTTGACTTGGCCAAACATCTGTCCATGCCAAGCCGCTGTACCACGGTTAATGATCTTATAGCTCACGACAACAGGATATTCTCCTGCGGTGATATGGAAATTTTTAATAATTTGCACGCCATTTGGTGCATCAAATGTCAGAGGGACATCTAAACTTTTTTGACCCGCAGCCAAAGTGTAATTCGCTTGTGCAGCTTTATACACTGGACGACCTGTCGCTGCAGCATCTGGGCCATCTGCACCTATCAAACCAGATTGTGCGGTATACACACGACCCGCATCTTGTTCAAGTAATACAAAAGGTTGTTTAGTATCGGTCGAATGTAAATGATTCAACAACTCCGCACGAACCACATCACCGCCTTTTGGATCAATCGACAAACGATAAACATCTGTTTGTAAAGTAATCAAACCTTGAGGAGCAGGCGCACTTGTCGGCGCTGCTGCTGGTTTCACCACGGTTGTCACAGGTGGAACATCGCTATTGGCAGGCACAGCCGCTGCAACAGCGGCAGTTGAAGGAATATCAGCGCTCGCAGGTTGAGTACTTTGCACAGCTGACGTTGTAGCAGCTTGATCAGCAGCAACATGCCCATAATCTTTTTGCCATGCCAAAATCAGCAAATAAGCAGTGATAAACATTCCAATCAGGATGAAGGGTTTTGCCCACTTCTGCATGATATTCCCCAACAGAATTAACTTGAATGAAGGTAATGCCTACAAAAACAATTCACAAACGTAGTGAATAATGATGCGGCGGGTTAGTGTAAGGCGTAAATTTGCGAATTTGATGACCGTTTACAATAGACTCGACATCCTGCTTGTGCAAACGATGGCGATCAACTTCACAATGACAAATTTGCTGTGTCGTAAAAAACTTCACAAAAAACTCTTTAAGAATAGAATTCTTTTTACAATCTGTTGATTTTGAATCAGAACCAGATTTAGGTGGAACTGGATCATAACCCGATCCTCCCCAAGGATGACAACGTCCAATTCGTTTAATAATCAACCACAATGCAAACACAAGCGAATGTTGCTCTAGTGCTTCTAACGCATAAACAGAACAAGAGGGAAAGAAACGACAACGCGGCCCAAGCATGGGGCTAATAAACCAACGATAACATTGAATTAACCAGCGAAATGCGGTCTTCATTCTAAATGATTCACAGATGAGTTTTGTGTGTTATTTGAGGCAGTATTCGTTAAATCAATAGCGACCTTCGTATTTTTTTTAGGCGGTAATAGGCTATTTTGCGTTCGATTTTTTGATTGCAATGAAGAACCACCAATGGTCTGATTTTTCTCAAACCGTTTAGTCAATTGTTGCCATGCAGCAACGAGTTCCTGATGTAACACCTCGTTTGGTAGATGCTGAGCATCCGCTTTTGCCATTAGCACAATATCAAGCACAGGCAATTCAGCCTGATGTAAACGAAAACTTTCACGCGCAAGCCGTTTTACACGATTGCGTTCATGTGCGCGGCGAATTTTTTTCTTCGCAATCACTAAACCAATACGAGCATGACTTAAACTTGGACAAGTCGATGGAACTGCAAGCAGCATAAAACCAGATTGATGAACTTTATAAAGTGCACCATCAAAGACCGATTTAAAATCAGAAGCGTGTAATAGACGTAATTCTGCTGAAAAACCGAAAGATAACATGCGATCAATTCCCATACGGTTTTGACCTTGCATGTTTTAGGATTGACACTGACAAGGCTATACTGATTGACAGGTTCATATTTTTAAATATGTTTTATGATTCATCTTAAACGATTAAGACTAAATCAAAAAATCAAGTTCACTACTGATGTAGTGAACTCAACATCATACTGTCAAACGTGCACGACCTTTAGCGCGGCGGCGAGCAAGAACTAAACGACCATTTTTAGTCGCCATACGTGCACGGAAACCATGGACGCGTTTACGCTTCAATGAGCTGGGTTGGAAAGTACGTTTCATGGTGAAAACCCAAATAAAGTAAAAAAACAGGAAGCGAATTTTATAGATCATTCTCTATACTGTCAATCTTTATATACGACAAAACGATAGTCATTATTCACAAGCTAACTCATTGTTCGAAATTACTTTTTAAAAATTACACACAAATCTTTTAAAACTTATCCACAAGCTAAGACCGATTTTTGCTGTTGATTTTTTCTTTTTTTGCTTTGGGAATATTGTTATTAGAAAGCCATTTTTCTGGGTATAACCAAAAAAAAAATAATTAAATCAAAAAAATGTCTTGTTGACTAACCTGTGTATTAATTGGGTGTTATTTGTGGATAACTCCATCAAATTAATTACCCACAGTCTTTTCCACAAAGTTTTCCACAGAACTTATCCACAGATTTTTGGTGGCTTTAGGCTTCTTGTGACCATTTTAAGCAATTTGAGTGAGAAAAATACTTTTTTAAACATACAAAGACGATGAAAATCGATGACAGGGTGTGCGGGATTGGCTAGAATGTTTTTCGGTCTCAAGATCAGTCTCTAGATTTGGTCTACTGCAATGTTTGTTGCGGGCTTGCTAAAGTGTTTTTTAGTCACCTGCTTCATAAAGATGTATTGAATCTAATTAATTATCTTTATGCTTCTAGTGTCGTTCTACTACATGATTTTTTATTTATTCAGAATTGAATAATAGTCATATTTTTAATATTTGATTATTGCTTTTCTATTTGTTTTTTAAGACGTTATATTCGATATTTGGGGAAACTAATGGCTTGGACGGCTTGTCTTGAAGCGCTACGCGATGAGATACCACCCAATTTGTATACATTATGGATTCGTCCATTAGATGCAGAACAAAATGGTTCTGTATTATCTTTATATGCGCCTAATTCCTATTTTGTAAAACATATTACCGAAGAATATTTTGATCGAATTCGTGAACTTGCTTATGAATATAGCAAGGGCGAAATTACAGATGTTCAAGTAAAATATGATCCAAGACGAGACTCAATCGGGTTTAATAAAAATAAACCGAATGGTATTCAAGATAATGTTTTAGATCTGCCAAATGATTTAGCTGTTAATAATATAGATGCATATAATCAGTCTTCATTTAATGTGCAACCTGAACAAGTTCGTCGCACTTTAAATAAAGGTTATGTATTTAGTGAGTTTGTTGAAGGTCCAACCAATAAAATGGCCTTTGAAACCTGTAAAACTGTCGTAGATCAGTTAGGTGATTCAAAACATAATCCATTATTTTTATATGGTGCAACGGGTTTAGGTAAAACTCACTTAATGCAAGCTGTGGGTCATGCCGTATTAGATAAAAACCCTAGTGCGCGTGTCATGTATATGACTTCTGAACAGTTTGTTTCGGGTTTTGTGACGGCATTACAGCAACAACGTATTGATAAATTTAAAAAAGATTGTAGAACTTTAGATTTATTGTTGGTTGATGATATTCAATTTTTGGCAGGTAAAGCGGCAAGCTTAGAAGAATTTTTTAATACCTTTAATGAATTATTAACTGAGTCTAAACAGATTATTTTAACCTCAGATCGATATCCAAAAGAAATTACAGAAATGGATGCGCGATTAGTTTCTCGTTTTTCATGGGGATTATCAATCGCAGTTGAACCTCCTGAATTAGAAAATCGCGTTGATATTTTATTACGTAAAGCAAAAGTCAGTGATTATGAGTTACCACGTAATTGTGCATTATTTATTGCTCAACAGGTTCAGGCCAATGTCCGTGAATTAGAAGGTGCTTTAAATAAAGTCATTGCAACTGCACGATTTAAAGGTGTTGAAATTAGTGTTGAAATTATTAAAGAAGCATTAAAAGATCAAATATCAATTCGCGCTAGACAAATTAGTGTTGATAATATTCAAAAGGTTGTTGTTGAGTATTTTAGAATACCATTACGTGAATTAGTGGGTTCAAAACGTACCCGTGTTTATGTGCGTCCTCGTCAAATGGCGATGGGATTATCTCGAGAATTAACAGGTGATAGTTTCCCTGATATTGGTCAAGCATTTGGTGGTCGTGACCATACCACAGTGATGCACGCCTGTGAAAAAGTGCAAGAATTGTGTCAGACAGATCCTGCATTTGCGGCTGATTACAAAAATTTGTTACGGATGTTGCAAGGGTAGTTCTTAAAGTATTTTGTTTGTGTAGAATCCTTTGAATGCCGAATTTTTTACGAGTGATGTTTACTGCTGGGCTGAATGGGCGTGCAGTAAAAAATACATTCACTCATCAGTTAAGATAACCATTTTTTAGATATCAGAGTATGACTGGATTATGAAACTTAAAATTACTAAGGATTTGTTTTTACGCGCATTATCTCAGGTATCTAGTGCGGTTGAACGTCGCCATACCTTGCCAATTTTGTCTAATTTAAAGCTTGAAGTCACGTCGACGCATTTGACGTTGACTGCTTCCGATTTAGAAGTGGAGTTGGTTGCTGTTGTACCTTTACCTGAGGGTGCTTGTTTAGAAGCGGGTGCGACGACATTATCTGCACGCAAACTGATGGATATCTGTAAATCATTACCGAATGCGGCGTTGATCGATTTGCAATCGGCTGATGATCGTCGTTGTCAATTGAAATCAGGTAATAGTCGTTTTATGTTGGGTAGTCTGCCTGCTGAAGATTTCCCATTATTAAGCGGTGGATCAAGTGACTCGTTAAATTCAGGAACACGTTTACAAGTTGATCAACGTGCATTGAAACGCTTGTTGGATAAAACCGCATTTGCGATGGCCGTGCAAGATGTTCGTTTTTATTTAACGGGCATGCTGTTTGAGGCTTCTGAATCACAATTACGTACTGTGACAACCGATGGTCATCGCTTGGCGATGTTTGAAACACCTGCTGTGCTTGAAGGCAGTCAAAGTGTACAAGCCATTGTTCCACGTAAGGGTGTTCTAGAATTACAAAGATTGTTAGGCACAGAAGAAAGCCAGCTTTCTATTTTTGTCGGACGTGAATTTTTAAGCGTTACATTGACCCAGCAAAATAAACCGCAAGACGGGCAACAAACTGTCGATATCGAGATTCGTTTTACGACAAAACTGATTGATGGTAAGTTCCCTGATTATCGTCGCGTCATTCCAAAAAATGGCGACAAAGTGATGCAAGTTGCATTAGATGAATTTAAGCAAACATTGCAACGTGTGGCGATTTTAAGTAATGAAAAATTGCGCGGTGTATTCTTGCAGCTCAATGACCATAATATGCAGATGCGTGCTAATAATGCAGAGCAAGATGAAGCAGTCGAAGATTTGTTGATTCGCTATCAAGGTGCACCATTAGAAATGTCATTCAACGCGCAATATTTGCTTGATATTATTAATGTCATTGAAGGCGCTACTTTGCAAATGACATTAAGTGATGCGAATGCTTCAGCACTGGTGCAAGATCCAGCTGAAAATGGCGCAGTCTATGTCGTGATGCCAATGCGCGTTTAAGTAGCTTTATTTAAGTGGCTTTTCGTTGTTATTTTTGAGTTGAAACCCTTATGCATCTTGATCGTGTAAGGATTGAACGTTTAAGAAATATAAAAAATATTGAAATATCATCCCTTGCACCATTGAATATCATTCATGGTGCAAATGGGAGTGGTAAGTCATCAATTATTGAGGCGATCCATTTACTTGCAACGGGTCGTTCTTTTCGCACAGTAAATCCAAAACACTATATTCAATATCATAGCGCTGATGCGCTAGTCTATGCTGCTTCAAAAAAGAATCGTCTTGGACTTCATAAGCGGGCGGATAATCAATCTACTGTAAGATTAGATGGTGAAACGGTTAGCCAGAGTGATATTGCGCGAATTTTACCTGTTCAACTGATTAATCCTGAAAATATGGATTTATTAGAAAGTGGTAGTAAACCACGCAGACAACTTTTAGATTGGTTAATGTTCCACGTGGAACATGAATTTCATGGGCTCTGGTTACGCTATCAACGCGCGCTCAAACAACGTAATGCGCTATTAAAAATGACTTCTAGTGCAACTGAACTTTTAGTTTGGGAGCAGGAAATGGCTGTGACAGGAGAGCGCATTCACCAAATCAGAACGCGTGTTTTGCATGAGTGGAATCAGTTTTTTACTGGCGTTATTCAGGAGTTACTTCCTAACCAATCGATTTCAATTGACTATATTTCAGGTTTTGATATCGAGAGCGGATTATTGCAAGCATTAATTGATTCAAGAGCTCGAGATAGGGAACGTGGACATAGTTTATATGGTATTCATCGCGCAGATTTGCGTTTTAAGACCGAATATGGAACGGCTGAACAGACATTGTCTCGTGGGCAAAAAAAGCTTCTAATTCTCGCGTTAAAGCTGTCTCAAATTAAGATGCTTTATGCCAAGGGATGCGCTTCTGTGGTACTATTGGATGATATGACTGCTGAGCTTGATACAACTGCGCAAGCACGTTTAATCGCTTTATTGATCGCGTTAGATAGTCAAATTTTTATGACGACTGTGGATTTAGATGCGGTCTTGTTAGCGCTTAGAAATGTGACCTTTCAAATGACTTTATTTCATTTAAAAGATGGTGATGTGGTATCAGATATTGTTTAGGGAATACTTAAACCAAATATGGATAGTGCGTGTTTTGTTCTTTGAGATGTAGATATCACAGAGCAATTCAATTTAAAGAAAGCTAAAAGCCTCGTTATTTTATATAGTTATTTTATAAAAATAGAGCATCAGTAGCATTATTGGTGATCTGTTTTGATTGATTAGGAATACGTGTATGAGTCAAGATTCAGAGCAACTCAATCAACCTAATGATGGCGTTGTTGCCGCTGTAGAGCCGATTGAACCACCTACTTATGATTCATCAAATATCAAGGTATTGCGTGGTTTAGATGCAGTGCGTAAGCGTCCAGGTATGTATATAGGCGATACTGATGATGGAACTGGCTTGCATCATATGGTTTTTGAAGTCGTCGATAATGCGATTGATGAAGCGTTGGCAGGCTATTGTAATGAAATCGTGGTGACGATTCATGCGGATGAGTCTGCGAGTGTATCTGATAATGGTCGCGGGATTCCTGTCGATATTCATGCTGAAGAAGGTGTATCAGCAGCTGAAGTCATCATGACTATCCTCCATGCTGGCGGTAAGTTTGATGATAATAGCTATAAAGTATCGGGTGGTTTGCACGGTGTTGGTGTATCGGTAGTTAATGCATTATCGAGTAAGCTTGAACTGACCATTTGTAAAGCAGGTAAAAAATACCAACAAGAATATACGGATAGCGTTCCTGATTATCCGTTGAAAGAAATCGGGACCACTACTGAACAAGGTTCCAAGATTCGCTTCTGGCCGAGTGCGGAAACGTTTAGCCAGACGATTTTTAGTTATGATGTTTTATTGCGTCGTTTACGTGAGTTGTCATTCTTAAACTCAGGGGTAAAAATCATCCTGCGTGATGAGCGTACCGCCGTGGAACAAGTATTTAGTTCTGAAGGTGGTTTAGCTGAGTTTGTTCAATTCATTAATATTGGTAAACATCCACTGATTGATATATTCCATTTCACCGTAGACAGTGATAATGGCATTGGTGTCGAAGTGGCATTGCAATGGACGGACAGCTATAAGCAAGATACTGTGTATTGTTTTACCAATAATATTCCACAAAAAGATGGTGGGACGCATTTAGCGGGATTCCGTGCTGCACTCACTCGTGCAATGAATACCTACATGGAAGGCGAAAGTAGCCTGAAGAAAGAGAAGATCGATATCACTGGCGATGATGCACGTGAAGGTCTAACTGCGATTGTATCGGTGAAGGTTCCTGATCCAAAGTTCTCTAGTCAAACTAAAGAAAAATTAGTATCGAGTGAAGTTCGTCCTGCGGTTGAATCAGCGATGAACCGTGAGTTCTCAGACTTTTTGCTTGAGAAACCCCAAGCGGCTAAGGCGATTGTCGGCAAGATTATTGATGCGGCACGTGCACGTGATGCAGCGCGTAAAGCGCGTGAAATGACCCGTCGTAAGAGTGCTTTAGATATTGCTGGTTTACCTGGAAAGTTAGCCGATTGCCAAGAGAAAGATCCAGCACTTTCCGAAATCTACATCGTCGAGGGTGACTCTGCGGGTGGTAGTGCGAAGCAAGGTCGTAACCGTAAGATGCAAGCGATTCTTCCGTTAAAAGGGAAGATCCTTAACGTTGAGCGTGCGCGTTTTGATCGGATGATTTCAAGTCAAGAAGTGGGTACGCTGATTACAGCTTTAGGCTGTGGTATTGGTCAGGATGAATATAACCCTGAAAAGTTACGTTATCACAAAATCATTATCATGACCGATGCTGACGTGGACGGCTCTCATATTCGGACGCTCTTGTTAACGTTCTTCTTTAGACAAATGCCAGAATTGTTTGAGCGTGGTCATATTTATATTGCACAGCCTCCACTGTATAAAATTAAACGTGGTAAACAGGAGCAATATTTAAAAGATAATGATGCATTAGAAGAGTATTTATTGTCGAGCGCATTAGATGATGTTGCATTACATCTAGCTTCTGATGCTCCAGCAGTTGCAGGTCCTCAGCTTGAAGCGTTAATTCGTGATTATCAAGCAACACAAAAAATTATGCAGCGGTTATCTCAGCGCTATCCGATGACGATGCTGCAATGCTTAATTCATCAAGAAGTGTTCCACGTGGAACAATCTAAAGATAAAGCTTTTGTTGAGGCATGGGCAAAGAGATTGATGGATGATATGACGATCAAGTTGCCATCGCTGAAGCCTGAGATTAGCGTTGAGAGTTTTGGTGAAGGAGATAGTCAACGGTTTTGGCCACGTCTCACGATTTATGTTCACCAGTTACCGCAGCATTATTTACTGGATTTGAGTTTCTTCCAATCGGGTGAATATGCACGTCTCATGAGTTTAAGTCATCAATGGCGTAGCATTTTAGAAGATGGTGCTGTGCTGAAGAAAGGTGATAAACAGCATCAAATTAATACATTTAGTGATCTGTGGGATCATTTGATGAATGATTCAAGACGCGGTGTAACCGTTCAGCGTTATAAAGGTTTGGGTGAAATGAATCCTGATCAATTGTGGGAAACCACGATGGATCCTGAGAACCGCCGTATGCTCAGAGTTTCAATTCATGATGCAATCGAAGCAGATCATATGTTCTCATGTTTAATGGGTGATGACGTTGAGCCTCGTCGTGTCTTTATCGAAGATAATGCGTTGTCGGTTACCAACCTTGATGCCTAATAAGCATTTAGTCTGATTGGAATGATAAAAATCGACACCTTATGGTGTCGATTTTTTATGCCTAGAAGTTCCTTTTTCAAAGATGTTTAATTGCTAAAGTAGTATAAGATAGAGATCATTTTGGTTAGCTAGACTTATGTCAAAGGTTTCATTATGGGTTTACGTGTTCATCATTTAAATTGTGGAACGATGTGTCCTGCATGTGCAAGACTCATGAATGGTCAAGGTGGATGGCTAGAATCTGCCAAGTTAGTTTGTCATGTATTATTGATTGAAACTCAAGATGGTCTGGTACTTGTCGATACGGGCATTGGGAAACTAGATGTTGAAAATCCTAAGCGCTTAGGTCAGCCATTTGTTGCGCTCACTCGCCCACGTCTTGATTTGGCTGAAACGGCTATTGCTCAGATTCAGCAGTTAGGTTTTTCAGTTGATGACGTACGCCATATTGTTGTTACTCATTTAGATCTAGATCATGCAGGCGGTTTACCAGATTTCCCTAATGCAAAGGTTCATGTTTTTGAGCCTGAATATAATGCGGCGATGCATCCTGATTTGCGTAGTCGTGCACGTTATCTTCCTTCCCAATGGGCACATAGTCCGCGATGGGTTAAATATAAATCTGGTGTTGGTGAAAGTTGGTTTGGATTAAACAATGCGCAAGCAATAGAAGGACTTTCTGACGATATTTTGATGATCCCACTCATAGGACATACGCGCGGACATTGCGGGGTTGCGGTACGCGGTGAAGAAGGGTGGATGCTACATTGTGGTGATGCTTACTTCTTTCATGGGCAATTACAACCAGAGCCAGAGATGCCTATGGGGATCCGCTTGTTCGAGCAGGTTGTCCAAACTGATCGTAAGAAACGCATTGAGAATTTGAATCGACTTCAAGCATTGAAGCAGTCACATGGGCATGAGATTAAAATATTCTGTGCGCATGATCCTGTTGAGTTTGGTCAGTTGGTTTAGCTAGTCGAAGAATCAATAAAATGTTCCACGTGGAACTTAAACAAAAAGGACGATACATCTGGTATCGTCCTTTTTTATTATATAAGAGTTGATGAGTTACATGGACTCTAGTTCATCAAGCTGCATCATCATTTCAAGTAAGCTTTCATCCAGTACAGTGATTGCAGACGTAAATTGCTGCTGCTGTTCCATGAGCTTAAGAAGTTCAGATTTACGTGAGGCTTCATAGAGATTTGAATCTGCCATCGTGTGCTCAAGCTGTTTGAGTTTGGCTTGATAATCTTTAATTTCCTTTTCTGCTTTCTCAATTTTACTGCGCAGTGGGCGAGTTTGTTCACGCTTTGCAGCAGCTTCTTTTCTTGCTAACTCCTTGTCGATTGGTTTATTTGGAGTAGCAGGTTTTTCAGATGGCGTTGCTATTGCTTCTTTTTTGCTAGGAATAACTTTAGCTGTTTCTGGTTCGTTGCTTTTATTGACTTGAGCTTTTTCGAGCTTAGGTGTTTTGGCTGCCATTTCTTGTTGGCGAGTTTGTTTTAGCCATTGTGCATAATCAGTCAAATCACCATCAAACGTACGACACGTACCACCATGAACTAAGAGTAAATCATCACAAACGCTGGAGATTAACTGTCGTTCGTGAGAAACCAGAACCACTGCACCTTTAAAGTCTTGTAGCGCTAAGGTCAGTGCATGACGCATATCTAGATCAAGATGGTTGGTTGGCTCGTCTAGAACAAGGACATTTGGCCTTTGCCAAACAATCAGCGCAAGTGCTAACCGTGCGCGTTCACCGCCAGAGAAGCTACCACAGGCTGTATCCATGCGTTCGCCGCTAAAGCCGAAGCTGCCTAAGTAGGCACGTAGATCGGCATCAGAAATTTTCTTGCCGGCTAAGCGGCCTAATTGCAGCATCGGACTAGCATCAGCATCAAGTGCATCCATTTGATGTTGAGCGAAGTAACCGAGGTTTAAGTGTTCACTGGTTGTACGCTCACCTGATAGTGGTGCTAATGCGCCAGCGAGGGTTTTAATCAGAGTGGATTTCCCTGCGCCATTCATACCAAGTAAACCAATGCGGCTATCTGGAGTGAGTTGCAAGCGGATGTTGTTCACGATAATGGTTGTGTCATAGCCCGCATTAACTTCATCCAATTGCAGCAGGGGTGAACTCATTTTGCTCGGTTCACGGAAGCTAAATGTAAAAGGTGTATCAACATGTGCTGGAGCGAGTTTTTGCATACGTTCGAGCTGCTTTACTCGGCTTTGAGCTTGCTTGGCACGTGTTGCTTGTGCGCTGAATCGATCAATGTATTTTTGTAGGTGCGCGCGGGTGGCCTCTTGCTTTTCAAACGACTGTTGCTGTTGAGCTAGACGTTCTGCGCGTGTTTGTTCAAAAGTAGAATAGTTTCCCGTATAGAGCGTGACTAAACCTGCTTCGATGTGAATGATATGCCCCGTGATGGCATCTAAAAAATCACGATCATGTGAAATTAAAATAAGAGTGCCTGCATAATTCTTTAGCCATTCTTCGAGCCATAGAATTGCATCCAAATCTAAATGGTTAGTTGGTTCATCAAGGAGGAGGAGGTCTGATCGACTCATCAGTGTTCGAGCCAGATTCAGACGCATACGCCAGCCACCTGAAAAACTTGCAACAGATGCGGATTGTTTTGCTGTTGTGAAACCTAATCCTGCCATCATTTGAGCTGCACGGGCTGTGGCAGTATAGCCATCAATTTCGCCAAATCGTTCATGCAAGGCGCTTAAACGATCCAGATCCATCGTGTCTGATTCGTGTTCAAGTTGCTGATTGATGGTCCACCATTCTTCATCACCAGAAAGTACAAAATCAATCGCGGCAGTTTCTTGGCTTTCAACCTCTTGAGCCATGTGCGCCACAGTCCATGTTGCTGGGCGAGATAGGTTGCCGACATCGGCGGTGATTTCACCCATGAATGCAGCAAATAATGTTGATTTCCCTGCGCCATTCACGCCAGTGAGTCCGACTTTCCAACCAGGATGAATCTGAAAAGTGGCTTTTTCAAAGAGTAGGCGACCACCACGACGGAGTGAGAAATCTTGAAGCTGAATCATTAGAAAACCTAATTTATGCGAGCAAGGTAGAATCAATATTGAAGGGGCGTATTGTAGTTTCTTGTCGATAGAATAACCAGTAAATGAGAACGGCTTATGAAAAATGTCAGATCATTCTGGCACTTTATGATAATTAGGTTTGTGATGGTCTTGTGCTAGCCTAGGCAAATTTTTCTTATTTCAAATGATTTGATTGTCGAACAAGTCTAGTTGGATATTAGACTGATTTAATGTTACAAATGATTTGGATACAAGGATGAATAACGTATTTGGAATATAGGAATTACATGATGCAAATCAAAGCCAAAATCATCGCTGCAGCAATATTATCTGTTTTAGCAATGTCGTCTTACGCACAAACGCTATGTGTTTTCGATCCATTAGGCTCATCAGGCGATAATTACTCATTTATGAGAGATTATGAGCTTGTTGCGAAGCAATGGGGTGCAGATATTGACTTAAAACCATATTCAGATGAACGACTTGCAGCGGCTGACTTTAAATCTGGCAAATGTGATGCTGCGGCAATGACAGGGATTAGAGCAAGATTATTTAATAATTTTGTGGGTTCGATTGACTCAGCAGGTGGCGTGATCAATAGTGATCAGACCAAAACTATTATTTCACTGATGGCTAACCCAAAATTAGCACCAGATATGTTGAGCAATGGTACAGAGGTTGCTGGGGTATCAAGCTTAGGTTCTGCATATGTAATCGTAAATGATCGTAATATTAATTCATTGCTTCGATTGGCTGGTAAACGCTTTGGTACACTGGATTATGATAAAGCGATTCCTTATATCGTCGAAAGAATTAATGGTGTGGTTGTTCCTACCGAATTAAAAGAATTAGGTCCGATGTTTAATTCAGGTAAGTTTGATGTGATTTTTGTCCCTTTGGTTGCATTTAAACCGCTAGAGTTAAATAAAGGTGTAGGGACTAAAGGGGCGATTGCACGATTTACAGTTGCCGCAACGACTTTTGATATATTGATTCATCCTGACCAATTTCCAGATGGTTATGGTCAAAAAAGTCGGACGTGGATGGCGAGGCAGTTAGATCGACAAATGGCAGGAGTTCGTAAAATAGAAGGTGGTATTGATGCGCGCTACTGGATGGAATTGTCACCGAATGTCATTCCTGGATATTATAAAATTATGCGAGAGGCGCGAATCGGTCTCATGAAAGATGGGGTTTATAACAAAAAGATGTTGGGAATTCTGAAGAAAATTCGTTGTCGTCAAGAACCGACGAATTTTGAGTGTCCATTGACAGAAGAGTAATCGTTTAGTCTGACGAAGATAACTGAGCGTGCTTTTGTAGATTTTTTACGAAAGCACGCTTTTTTTATTTAATGTGTGAATCATAAAAAATGTGGAATGTAAAAATTCTACTATTGATCATCTTATAAAAGATATAAAATATGATCGGAAAATGCTATAAAGATTTAATATGGATGCAATATCCATCTAGATGCCGAAAAACGGAATGATTCTGCACAATATAAGGATATATATTATGAATATGACCATCAAAATGGTTGTTGCCACAGCTTTAACGGTAATGGCATCTTCATCCTATGCTCAAACGATTTGTGTTTATGACCCTCTAGGCTCACAGGGAGATAACTTCTCTTTGATGAAAGATTATGCGCTTGCTGCAAAGCAGTGGGGAGGAGATATTACCTTAAAGCCTTATGCTGATGAAAAGCTAGCAACAGCCGATTTTAAATCAGGAAAGTGTGATGGTACGGCAATTACAGGGATTCGAGCACGGGCATTTAATGACTTTGCTGGAACAATATCATCACCAGTTGGGCTCTTGAACAATGAGCAAACGAGAACTGTGATGGCACTTGTCGCAAATCCAAAATTAGCCTCTGATTTGCGAAGTGGCGATACTGAGGTCGCTGGTGTAACCAGTATTGGTTTTGCTTATATTATGGTGCGGGATCGCGCAATTAATACAATCCCTAAATTAACAACAATCAAGTTCGGTTCTTTATCCTTTGATAAAGTTCAGCAAATCTGTATCGAAAAATTTGGTGGCACAGCAGTTCCGCTTGAATTAAACGAGATTGCTGCAGCATTCAATAGTGGTAAAGTGGGCGCTACTATTTTGCCTGCAATTGCTTTTAAGCCATTAGAGATTAATAAAGGAATGGGGAGTCAAGGAGCAATATTTAGATTCCCTGTTGCCTTAACAACGTATGATTTGTTAATCCATCCTGATAAGTTTCCAGATGGTTACGGTCAAAAAAGTAGAACGTGGTTTTTAGGGCAATTGGATCGCCAGATGGCAACCGTGAACAAAATCGAAAAATCGATTGAATCTCGCTATTGGGATACGATTCCATCGAATGTTGCACCTGGCTATGTCAAGATTCTGCGTGAAGCACGAATTAGTTTGACGAAAGAAGGGATTTACAACAAAAAAATGATTGGGCTCTTGAAAAAAGTTCGTTGTCATCAAGATCCAAATAACTATGAATGTCCGCTCACAGAAGAGTGATCTTCATTCAAGATTGAAAAAGAATTGTAACTTCTGCATAGGAATCATTAGATTTCTATGCAGAGATATAAGACAAATCAAGATACATTAATATAAAGTGTATATAAAATAAATCATAAATAAAGCGGTCTAATATTTATATAAATTAATTATTTATAATAAATGATATGTAGTATACATATTTAATATCAGTATTTTTATAACAAAATAATGAGTTTTATAGATTTAGTCATTGAGTATAAGATCGTTGAAATAGTCGATAAGAAGAACGATTGTTATCGATAAATTAGTGATAAGGTTCAAAAGTTTTTAGCTATAATCCACGCGATATTTTTGTAGTTTATCTAGCAAATATGATAAATCTACAGGGTTATTATATTTAGATATATGATATTTTGACCGTATCCATATGACAAAATACCCATAATGAATCATATAATTAAATGATTCGACAATGAATAATTGGATTAATAAGGGAACATCAGCACATGAAAGTGAAAATGATTTTTGCCTCAACGATGTTAACTATTGCTGCATCTGCACACGCTCAAACAATGTGTATCTTTGATCCTCTTGGTGCCCAAGGTGATAACTATGCCATGATGAAAGATTATGTCATCGCAGCAAAACAATGGGGTGTGGATCTTAAATTAAAACCGTACACAGATGAGCGAGTAGCTGCTGAGGATTTTAAGGCAGGTCAGTGTGATGGTGTCGCATTAACAGGGATGCGTGCTCGTCAGTTTAATAGTTTTATTGGTTCAATTGATGCGATTGGTGCATTACCTAATAATACATCCACAAAAATGATTATTACTTTGATGGCAAATCCGAAACTTGCTACGGATATGATCCAAAATGGTTATGAGGTTGCAGGGGTTACGACATTGGGCTCTGCATATATCATGGTCAGAGATAAGAAAATTAATTCTCTCGCGAAGGCAGCAGGTATTAAGTTTGGTGTTCTAGATTATGATAAAGCACAAGCAAAACTTGTTCAGAAAGTCGGTGCGCAGCCTGTATCAGTAGATTTACTCACGATAGGTGCTAAATTTAATAATGGTCAAGTAGATGCGATTGGTATGCCTGCAATGGGTTTTAAACCTTTTGAACTGTATAAAGGTCTGGGAACTCAAGGCGCCATTATTCGTTTTCCTGTATTACAGGTGATGGGTGATATTGTTATTCGCCCTAATCTATTTCCAGATGGCTATGGTCAAAAAAGCCGAACGTGGGTGGCTGGATTACTTGGAAGAGAAATAGACAATATTAATAAATTAGAAGCGTCGATTGATTCAAAGTATTGGTTAGATATTTCGGCAAATGACAAACTTGGCTATGCCAAGCTGATGCGTGAAGCGCGGATTGATTTAACCAATGACGGCATCTATAACAAAAAAATGATGGGACTGTTAAAGAAAGTACGTTGTACTCAAGATCCAAATAGCTTTGAATGCTCCTTGAATGGAGAGTAATGTTAAATAGCTCTCATTTTTGAAAAGACCTCATTTTGTAAATGGGGTCTTTTTTTCATTTAGAAAGTGTGCGATAACTGACCAAGCGATTCTATCTTGATATTCACGCCTGAGTTCAAGCATGGGAAGAAGTGCTTATATAAAATAAATATCGTAGCCAATAATAGGGATTTTTGGTATGAAAGTTACAAAGATTTTTGCTATAGCGGCGGCAGTGATAGTTGCAAATTCAGCACA
>JAGWUI010000035.1 GCA_028868515.1 Gammaproteobacteria bacterium | reverse complement strand
CCATGTGAGAGTAGGGCATCCTCAGCTCATTATTCCAAAAGCCCCCTTAAGTTTCTCTTAAGGGGGCTTTCTTATTGGGGCGATGAAATTATATTGGCTTTGTAAAATCAAGATGTTAAAAAGCCGTGACTATTTATCGTGAGTCACGGCTTTTTTCACTTCGCAGGATGGAGGTTTGGTTATTTACGAATACGTAGAGTTAAACCTTTTAAGAAGTTTCTTAAAAACTGATCGCCGCAAATACGGTAATTACTATGACCTTCAGCTCGGAACAAAGCCGATAGTTCTGGTTTAGAGATATTGAAGTCTACTGATTGTAAAATACTTAACAAGTCTTCTTCTTTCAAATTAAAAGCAACTCTGAGTTTTTTTAGCATCAGGTTGTTTGAATTTGGTAGCGTGACAGGTGGAGATGGTTGACCATCTTTTTTGCCGCGTAAATGAATCACTAAGCCATTTAAAAAGTAGAGCATTGCTTCATCTGGTATCGCTAGGAACTCGGTATCATCTTCTGGGCGCAAGAAATCTGCAATATCAGCTTCCGCAACACGATAGTCTGCCAATGCAAAGATATCGACCATGCGACTGTCAGAAATATTGAGCATATATCGTATGCTGCGTAATACGTCATTATTCATCATAATTGCACGACATTCATTAGATTAAGCAAACTTGGTGAGGAGTTCTAAGAACTGCTTATTTTGATTTGGATGAGCTGAGATCACTTGAGCTAAAGTACGACCCTTTTGATCTAATGCATTGACGTTACGTCCAAGTTCTTTGAATTTTACAAGAAGACGTTCAAAGTCGAATGGGCGCATGTGTTTATAGGCGTCGTATAAAACATGAAAGTCTGCATCTACACCTTCAGGTGGCAAGTGATTTAAAAATGCAAAAACGCGCTTATCTGGCCATTCTTCATTAAACGTTGCGGGCTGATTAAAAGCCATGATAACTCCAATAATTCAATCAATCTTTCTACAGCACGGGGATTTTGCAATAAAAAAAGGCAAAAATCCAAGCACCGTAAGGTGTGTCATTTTGCCTTAATTTTCTTTATCAATAAAGAAAAAGAACTGCATATGATGATTTATCAGATCATATGCAGTGGTGCTTTGATTAACTTAATGGCTGATCTTCAGGTAAGTTAATATTCATTTCCAACATTTCGATATTGTCTTCGGAACGAATGGTCATGTGGATATCGTTGGTATTGACGCCACGAACATAACGATTAACGACTTCCATGATTTCAGATTTCATGCGATTAATCGTTTCTTGAGACAAACGGCGACCTAAGCGGTTTTCTGTTGCAATGATCACTTTTAAGCGGTCAGCTGCAGTTTTACGGCTTGTTGGTGCGGGTTCTGATTTAAATAGATTTGCCCAAAAACTCATGACTGCACTCCAAATAGTCGTGCCAGCCAGCCTTGTTTTTGTGGCTGAATATGGCGATAAGGACGATCTTCGCCTAAGAAACGTGCGACGAGATCATCGTAGGCTTGTCCTGCTTTTGAGTCGATGTCACGAATAGTTGGAACACCTTGGTTTGATGCATTCAATACAGATGTACATTCTGGAATAACGCCAAGTGTAGGCACTTTAAGAATATCTTTGGAGATGTCATCAATGGTCATCATTTCATCACGGCTAGCGCGATCTGGGTCGAAACGTGTAATCACTAGATGTTCACGTACGCGGCCGATGTTTTGTTCAACTTTCTTGGTTTTGCTATGCAACATACCAATGATACGGTCCGAGTCACGGACTGATGAAATTTCTGGGTTGGTGACAATGAGAGCTTCATCTGCATGATACATTGCGAGAATTGCACCACGTTCAATTCCAGCTGGAGAGTCACATACGATGTAATCGAAATCTGCGGAAAGTTCTTCAATAACGCGAGCTACACCTTCATCAGTGAGCGCATCTTTGTCGCGTGTTTGGCTTGCTGGTAATACATAAAGGGTTTCGATTTCGCGATCGCGAATTAAAGCTTGTGATAGGCGAGCTTCATTATGAATAACATTAACAAGATCATAGACAACGCGGCGTTCACAACCCATGATCAAGTCAAGATTACGTAAACCGACATCAAAGTCTACAACAACGGTTTTATAGCCGCGTAAGGCTAACCCTGTGGCAAATGATGCGCTAGTCGTCGTTTTGCCGACGCCGCCTTTACCTGAGGTTACGACAACGATTTTTGCCACATTAAACTCCTTTCCCTGATATTGAATCTTGCGATGACAGCATCAGCTTTTGTAAAAAAATAGCACTAAAATTAAAGTGCACTATGTATCGTAAATCAAAAAAATCAATCAAGCGTATCAGTATACTAAAATTACTTTAATGGCAACAATGTTACCGAAAAATACCATGTTTTTTTAGCATCATTGTCCAAAAATGGCTCAAATTACGTGTCATTAGGATGGATTGATCAGATTGAATTCTAGAGTGCCTGCTGAAGATAAGCTGATATAAACCGCTTTTCCGATCATTTCTGCGGGGATGTCTTCAGCAACACAAAATGTTCCAGAAACAGAAACAAGTTCTGCTTCAAGCCGCTGACAGAAAATATGTACATTCAGTGCGCCTGATGCACCAGCCATTAAGCGTCCTCGTGCCGTACCATAGACGTGAATTGAGCCTGCTGAAATGACTTCAGCGCCGCTATTCATATCCGCCATTAAAATAAGATCACTTTGTTCAACAACGAGACGTTGTCCTGTACGCAAGACTTCTGTGTGAAGTGTATCCCCAGTTGCTTCCTGTTCAACGGCTTGCTTCTTTTTAACACCAAACGATCCATTTTTAGGTTCAGCTGCAGGTTCTGTTGGCGTAATTCGTTGCATTGCTGGATCGGCGGCGAGTACTGGGAATTGTACTGCACGCGCTTGATTTGCGAGTAGACCTTCAACAACAGCCAAAGGTTGTAATCCATGCTGACGTAGTAGGGCTAGAATATTGTCTAAAGGAAGTTCAATCGTTGCATCGACAATCACAGGCATTCCGATAAGTTTGCTTGCAAGGTTTGTGATGTCGCGTTCTATATTTGCTAGGTTGTCTGTTTCTAATGTAATTCGAGTAAAACTAACCATTTTGCCATTCAGGCGAATATCGCTCATGAGTCGAGATGTCCTTAAGGTCAACCACTTAATCAGTGACCATTGATTAACGAAAAATACGTATATGACAACCAGATGTGCGTGGGTGATGATCTTCACAGACCGACGCAGTTCGCATCGTAGAGCAAAATATCTCGAAGTGCTAGAGATAAAATATGATAATTCTCACTTCAATTGTTTGGGGCAATTTTATCTGTCGATCTATACCATTTTATAAGGTGTGCTTATGATTTGATGAGTTGTAATCTGCTGTTTTCCATTGTTGGATGGAGACTTGTTTTCGGATGACATCAATGGCTTCGATCACGACAGAATTTACGAGCGCTTCAAATTCTGGGGTGTGAACATGCAGGCTTCCGATATGCTGTGCGACTTCTGAATAGATCGGGTAGGGCTGTTGAGTAAATGGTCGTAATAATTCAACAGTCATATTCTCTGCAAGTTTTACGCTGACGGATTCTAAACGCTGAGCAATGAGGTTCCCTATGACGGGCATTAAGTTGAGCGTTTGTTGTAATTCTGGTGTGTTTTGTATCGAGTGTTCGACGGCACTTGTCACGTATCGGCTGAGGACTTCCTGATTTTGTTGAATATAGCTGGGTAAATTAGCTTCTAATATTTCTGTTAGGACTTTAATAAGTTGAGGGCGATGAGTATCAATAATCCGATCTAGTAAAACGTAGTGTGTTTTGTTCTCTTTCAATTCGGATGATATCCCGTCAAGAACGCGTAATACGATTCGATCTGAGAGTTCTTCAAGCACGAGTTCGTAATAAAACGACCCTTAATAATCCATGAGCTAGGAAGGATTGGATAACCTAATAAATAAAGACGATAGGCGATAATAAAGGTTCTAAATAATCGTAATGGGCGCAGAATTGGTAAGCATCCCAAAACTTCGTACCAGCGGATGAAGGGAAAGAAAAACCAGCGAAAATAGCGTTGCTGGATAATCGCAATCAACCAGCGGACTGAGATTTCAATGACCAGAAATCCAGTAATAAAGTGATTGATATTCTTTAAGGTTTTTTTGAACAGAATCTCTTGTGTTGGTGAGACATTCAAGAGTCCCATCAAATCGTGTATCCAACCAAACTCAGCATTCAGAATGTATTGCACAGTCAATAAAACTAGACTCGCTAAAACACTCACTACCATCAGCATGTCGTAAACCAAGCTAATTTTGCTTGGCTGAGGACGTGGCGATATTGGATTCTCCTCAGTTTTCGTTGAGGAGGATGTTGAATGAATTGACATTTAGTATGACCTTTAGTGCTTACTCTCGATTTTAATCAGTCACTGTATGATCAAACACATGTAGATTTGCTCTATTTTGCATTAATTTGGATGTTTGCTGGTGCAAGCGCATCATCTGCGTGGTTAAAGCGATTCATCATTTGGTCAATAGTGCGCTGTTTATTTGCCCAGAGCGCTGCAACCCATTGTTGAAACTCTGCACGAAATTCAGGATCTTCTTCGTAGTCACCCGCGAGTACCCAATCAGGAATCGCGATCTCTCGCAAATCAACACCGATTCGTCGAACACGTCCCATCCAGAAGTCAGTATAACCAGGAATCCCATCTGGATAGACAATTGTCATATCAATTAAGCCATCCACACGCTGACCTAGAATCTGAATTGCAAGTCCGATGCCTCCAGCTTTTGGTTTGAGCAAATTAGGATAAGGAGACTGTTGTGCTGCATGTTTTTTTGGCGTAAATCGTGTGCCTTCTAAATAATTAAGCAGGGTAAAAGGTTGGTTTAATAAGCCTTCACAAGCACGCTTGGCTTCCATCATGTCTTGTAATTTTAAAGCAGGATTTTTGGCAATGGCTTCTTTGCTATGACGTTTCATCATGGGGAAGCCTAAAATTTTAAAGGCTAAGCCTAAAAATGGAATAAAAATTAGCTCCCATTTCGTGAAAAAACGCGTCAATGGCATACGCGGTAGACCGATATGTTGCATGACTGTGGTATCGACCCAGCTTTGATGATTACAAATAAGCAGATATTGTTTATCGAGGCTCAACCCCGTTGGCATGGTCAGTTGCCATTCGATCTCTGGAAGAACGTTGTCAATTAACCAGCTATTAATTCCTAACCATTTATTGGTGAGATTAATGGCGAGTTGATCTAGTTTTTGCCCTGCTAAACGCGTTGGTGTGAGGACTCGCACCAGTCCAATTGCTAACACTGGAGGACCTAGTGTAAAAGTACTTGCTGTAATTGCTGCACCGATAAGAGTTCCACGCGCACGTTCGATCAATGAAGGTTGTGATGATAATGCTGAAATGCGTGCCATTGCTTAGCTCCGATCAGAATAGACAGCTTAAAATTGAGTTTGCCCTATCATATTGATTAAGTGCGATGAGGGCAATGTTAAAAATGCGCAGGTGTATATTAATGTGGTTTTGGCTAAATAATTTTTAATTATATTTAATAATATTTTGATTTGTATTGATTTATATTGGGTGTGTATCAAATTTTTTGATCAGAGTTTGTTATTTTAAGCTCAAACAAAGTATGAAAAATAAGATTATCGGCCACTGCGAACATTCTTACCATGTAACAAAATGTATCATTGTTAACAAAAATTATATGGCATGAATAGGGCGATAGCCATCACAATGTGCTTGTTAAAAAAACATTAATTTTTGGAGAAAGATTGTGCGTCTATTAATTATTTCAACTGTAGCTGCAGCTATTACATTATCAGGCTGTACAACTAATCCGACAACAGGTCAGTCAGAGTTTAACCGTACTGGCATGGGTGCTGGAGCTGGTGCGTTATTAGGTGCACTTGCAGGTGCAGCAACAAGTAAAGGCAAAAACCGTGGCTCTCGTATGCTTGCGGGTGCTGCTATTGGTGGTGTGTTGGGTGGTGGTGTTGGTGCGTATATGGATCATCAAGAAGCGCAGCTACGCCAGCAAATGCAAGGTACTGGTGTTGATGTTCAGCGCAATCCACAAACAGGTGCAGTTGATCTGATCATGCCGGGTGCAATTACATTCGCAACTGCTCGTTCTGATATTAACCCATCATTTGCGGGTACATTGAGCCAATTAGCTCAAACATTGAATGCTAATCCACAACAAACGATTACTGTGCGTGGCTATACTGATAACGTGGGTAATGCAGCATATAACCAACAACTGTCACAAGATCGTGCGAATAGCGTTTCAAATTATTTGATCCGCAATGGCGTAGCGGCAAGTCGTTTACAAGCTGTAGGTTATGGTATGAGCAATCCTGTTGCAGATAATTCAACAGAAGCAGGTCGTAGCCAAAACCGTCGCGTAGAGCTCAGCATTAACCCACCAGCTTCTGCACCAGCGCAATATCAATAAGCTTTAATTTATAGATCTCATGTTGTAGACAAAAAACCGATTTCGATCGGTTTTTTGTCTTTTATAGTGGCCAAAATATGCTGAAATGATGTGCGGATAATCGATAAATAGTCGTTATTCACAGATTAACATGTTCAGATTTGTATTTTCGGGCATTTTTCAGATGATAATAGTTTGTCAAACTCGTGATGAATGTTAGGATTGGCAATATTGACTTTGATTGCGATGACTTTGATTACCGATAGTGTGATAGTGTCGTAAAAATGGACTGCCAACAACAAAATTAAAATGCTGAGGGATGTTATGCGTCATTTGTTTATTGCTCCAGTGACCGTCACGATGACTGGAATATTGATGCTGTCAGGATGCAGCTATTTACATTTACCCTCTATGGGGCTTCAGAATAGCGGCACAAGAAGTGATCCAACTATTGTTGAACCACATAAACTCCCGAATTTTGATGTGAGTCAGCCCGTAGATACGGGTCGTTTTACACCGCATTGGTTTTCTTTAGGAAGTTGGGCAGTTGATCGATTTCGTAAAGATCAAGGCGAGCTTTTTCAACCTGTACCAGTTCTAGATCAAAAATATGCTTTGGTTTATTTTTATCGTCCACAAAGTCGTTGGGCTGAGGGCGAAATTTTAGCTGCAAGTATTTTCATTAATGGTGTACGTATACCGAGTTTACTGAATAATAGCTATTACTGGATTGAAATGAAGCCGGGTACTTATCGGATGAGAGTGAGTCGTCCTTTAGGGTTTATCTACTTCCAGAAAGGTACGGTTGCTGATTTCCAAGTTGAAGCGGGTAAAACTTATTATCTACGCTACGATGAGGAAAATTCTCATGGTCATCCAGATCCAGCATTGGGCTTATTGAACGCGGGTCCTCTGAATCAGCTTCCTGAAAAAGATGCAATTCCAGAAATTCGTTCGACAACGTTAAAAACACCTGGCTATAGTTTTGTGGATGATCCAGATAAACCAGTCGTTGCTCAACAAAATGTTGAGAAAGGGGATTATCCATCGTTTAATGGACAAGTTGGTAAACCAGTCCCGAATGCACGATTGGAAAGAAAGCAGGATGTTGCTTTGGGTGTTCCTGTAAGATGGTGGAATCCGTTTACATGGTAATGACGTACTCGATTTTATAGAGTTTTTTGAAACAAGAGACAGCGCTATTTCATGGTAGACGCTGTCTTTTTTATTGGCGAATGTTGATGAGATTAAACAGCCCATCATTGATGATTGCTGAGATGGTTTTATTCCGATGTACGTGTTGAAGAAACGTCGAGT
Organism: Gammaproteobacteria bacterium; assembly: GCA_028868515.1. Taxonomy (GTDB): domain Bacteria; phylum Pseudomonadota; class Gammaproteobacteria; order Pseudomonadales; family Moraxellaceae; genus Aquirhabdus. The sequence continues at coordinate 19,705 of JAGWUI010000035.1, read as the reverse complement.
AATTGGGATAAAGGGATGGATAAATGATCTGCTAAGAATGCATCAGATTCACTCAGGTAGGGTACGATGAGCATGCTCCATTCATCACCGCTTCGTGTTGTGACATTACAGTTTTTGAGATCTTCAATTCGAGGTAATGGGTAAGGTAACCCTTGATAAAAAGTCCAGAAATCAATGTTATCCAGATTGCGGCTTAATACATAATCACCTTTGTCTGTTTTTTTAATAAACGATTGTTTTTGTAGAATTTCAATAAAATCAGGCCAGTCTTCAACTTCTTGTTTACCAAGTAAAGACATCATGTCTGCCTCACTGACCGTTGCTCCGATTTTTTGACGGACATAAAACAAATGTAAGATATACAGCAAAGATAATAATGGATGGCGCGGTGGTGTGTTGGAATGACGGAACATGGTTAATGCATAACTAATTTCAACACCACCTAATACGATATTCCATGATAGGTAGATCCAGAGCAGAAAAACAGGGAACGCAGCGAATGCACCGTAAACGATCTCATAACTGGTGAAGTGCTGCATGAAGAAACCAAACACCATCTTTAATAACTCAAAAAATACACCTGCGGTAGCGCCTGCCCAAGCCGCGTTCTTGAGTGGTACTTTGCGGTTTGGAATCATCCAATAAATGAATGTAAAGCTCAGCAAGGTGAGCGCAACCGATGTCAATTTGAGCCAGACCGACCAGTCGATCGAGTATCCAGCAAAGTTACTATTTAAAATTTCGATGGATGCAATTGCAGACGGGAGCGCAAAAGCTGTACCTAAAAATAATGGTCCAAGAGAAATTACCATCCAAGAGCGCATCAGCCCAATTGCACCGCCGCGCAAGTTTTTGACGCGCCAGATGCCATTAAAAGCATCTTCGATACTGGATAACATGAGCATCGACGTGACAAAGAGGAATAGAACCCCAATAATTGTCAGATTCGCTGATTTTTCAGCAAAATCATTGAGGTATTGTGTGAGTGCGATGCTGGATTCAGGAAGAAGGTTGCTATATAAGGCCTCTTGTATTTTTGTACGGGCAGGTGCAAGTGCTGGAATGGTAGAAAGCACTACAAGGAATACCGTGAGCATTGGAATGAAGGATAGCATCGTTGTATAGGTCAATGCTGCTGCACGATCACGGCAATGATTTTTTTCAAAATGTGTAATCCAGAACACCAAGAATTGAAACCATTCACGGTGATAAAATGGTAGTTTCTTTAGATAAGTGTCCATAGGCGTATCAAGACCAAATATTGGATTAAATTAAGATGTGTAAATATGATTTCAAATTACTCGAAGTGTATCTGAAAACAATCTTTGTGTATTCATCATGATATTACATCAGTCATGTGATAGTTTGTATAAACGTTGAGTTGAAACAGCAGATGAGCCTGCTTGTGTATAATGCATCAATTAAAAATTGACAGAGCAGTATAAATCGTGACCGTTGCAAATCATGAACCTTATGTCCTCGTGCTGTATTACAGCAAATATGGAACAACTCGCCAAATGGCGCGTGCTATCGCTACTGGAATTGAGCAAGCGGGCGTGAAGGCGAGAATACGAACTGTTCCTGAAGTGGCGAGTGTAACCACTGCCATTGCGCCGAGTATTCCTGTAGAAGGGGAGTTGTATGCAACGGCCGATGATTTGCAAGATTGCGCTGGACTCGCATTGGGGAGTCCGACTCGTTTTGGGAATATGGCATCGCCCATGAAGTATTTTTGGGATCAAACGGCAACGATTTGGTTGTCGGGTAGCCTGCAAGGAAAACCAGCTTGTGTATTTACGGCATCGGGATCGATGCATGGTGGTCAAGAAAGTACGCTGCTGACGATGATGATTCCTTTATTGCATCATGGGATGTTGTTATTGGGCATTCCATATTCTGAAGTAGCATTGTCTAGAACTCAGCGTGGTGGAACACCTTATGGTGCGTCTCATGTCAGTGGGACGGAGCATGATCAGCCCATGAGTGCTGATGAAAAAGCATTGTGCGTCGCGCAGGGCAAACGGCTGGGATTATTAGTTCGTCAACTTGAGTCTTCTACTCATCAAGAAATGATTTGAAAATTGTGTTGTTCGGTAATTTTGTCACGAATCTATTTTTGTCATGATTTTGCTGAGTCTTCAACGCTACAATAAGCGTGAGAGTAGGTTGGTTTAAAGCCAGGTCATTTAATGGCTTATTTAATTGTATGCTGCTTTATATGTTGGTATCGTTTCTATGATTAATCACTTAGGGTAATGGAATGCCTGCTTATCAGTTTATTGCTATAGATGCCGCAGGCAAACAGCATAAAGGTGTGCTAGAGGGCGATTCTGCTAGACAGATTCGCCAACAGTTGCGTGATAAAACATGGATGCCCGTCCAAGTTGAACCAGTTGAAGAGACTCAGACCTCAGGAATGGGGAAAAAATGGTTTCAACGTGGTCTGAATGCCTATGATCTTGCGTTATTAACGAGACAGCTCTCTGTACTCGTTGCAGCAGGTATTCCTTTGGAAGAAACGTTGCGCGCCGTTGCGAGACAAGGCGATAAGCCACATGTGCAGAGTTTGATTCTTTCTGTGCGTTCCAAAGTGATGGAAGGTCATTCGTTGGCGCAATCATTGCGTATGTCTGGTAATTTTCCACCGCTTTATATTGCAACGATTGCAGCGGGGGAAAAGTCGGGGCATTTAGATCTCATTCTCAACCAGCTTGCTGATTACACTGAAAATCGTTTTGCGATGCAGAAGAAAATTCAGGGCGCATTAATTTATCCAATTTTATTGTTGATCATGTCCTTTGGGATCGTCATGGGGCTGATGACGTTTGTTGTACCTGATATCGTCAAGGTATTTGATCATACGGATCAAGCTTTACCTTTGCTGACGCGGATGCTGATGGGTGCAAGTAGTTTCGTGAAATTAACATGGCCATTTATGTTGATTGCGATAATTGGCGGTGGTTTTTTGCTAGTCCGTTTTATTCGTACAGAAACGGGGCGTTATGCGCTAGATCGATTTGTCTTACGTTTACCTTTATTTGGTAAATTAAGCCGTGGAATTAATTCAGCCCGTTTTGCGAGTACGTTATCAATTTTGGCTCAGTCGGGTGTGCCTTTAGTCGATGGGTTGCATATTGGTGCAGCCGTATCCAGTAATTGGTTGATTCGTGATGCTATTTTGTTGGCTGCGGAGAAGGTCACAGAGGGCGGTGCTTTAGCAACACAATTGGAGCGCTCAGGTTATTTTCCACCGATGATGGTGCAGATGATTCGCAGTGGCGAAACGTCTGGCGAAATGGAAAATATGTTAGCGCGCGCAGCAAACATGCAGGATCGGGAAGTCAGTACTCTGATTGCGACCTTATTGTCATTGCTTGAGCCGCTGATGCTGATTTTTATGGCTGGAATTGTATTGATGATTGTAATGGCAGTAATGTTGCCTATCGTCAACATGAACAATCTGGTTAAATAGCATCAGATATGGTTGAATCGTTTTATCGAATTTTTGAATCAAGTATAGGGTTTTAATTCAATATGGATTTTTATAAGCATCAGAAATTATCAAATTCACGTCAAACAGGTTTTACCTTGATTGAAGTGATGGTTGTGATCGTGATTTTGGGTATTCTTGCCGCACTGATTGTACCGAATGTGATTGGTCAAAGCGATAAAGCTCGAGTCGGTACGACAAAGCAAGTGCTGGCAACGACCGCGAGCGCGTTGGATCTATTTAAATTAGATAATGCACGTTATCCAACCACGCAAGAAGGTCTTGATGCTTTAGTGCATAAACCTGCTGATGCGAAAACATGGCCGAATGGTGGATATATTAAAGGCGGAATGCCGAAAGATGGATGGGGCAACGATCTGCAATATATCGCTCCAGGTAGCAATGGTAAGCCATATGATCTGTATTCATTTGGTTCTGATGGTAAAGAAGGCGGTGATGATGATGCCGCGGATATTTATCTGCAACAGTAAGTGAAATGACTCAAGAAAAGCTCTAGGTGAGAGATTACCTAGGGCTTTTTTGTTGGTTGAGTTATCCAATATCTAAAATGATTTTTCCAAAAAATGTTTTAAATGTTTCGACTTGAACCATAGTCGATTTTTTTTGACCGTTCGTCTGAAATTTTCATCTATTTTTAGAGCATAGAATGAATAAATGGAAGTTTGTTGTTTGAAAGTTAGAAAAAAACAACCTGATATTTCTGACAGAAAAATCATTTTTAGATACATAAATGATACGTTGTTCGGCATCTTGGTTGTCACTTTAGCATTGCCTTTCTTATTAGGCTCATTTTTTTGATTTTCATTGTTGTCATTATCAATAGATCATTATTTTTATATGAAAAAATTCAGTTTGCATTGGTATATAAAAAGTGTTTTTATCAAACGGTCGCGGGTATATGTTTTGTTCGACAGTGGCTGCGATGATTAGAAAGACGGCGTTCGGCTTTTTAGTGTGGCAATGCTATTTGGCTGAGCATAAGAATAATTATAGATAAGGTTCTAAAACCATAGAAAGTAAAGCTAATAAGTAGAGAAGAATAGGTAATGCGCAGACGAGCGTGGAGTGCCACTTGACATGAAGTATCTAAACAATCGCATTCGAAAGACTATTTTTTAATAGGTTAGGTTGTCGCGTCTTCGCTCTCTGAGAAAGTAGATTTTCATTAACCCCATTGATATGGTCTTTTATGGCTGTAGGGGGTCGTTTTTCCGCTAAGACACTGAATTTAAAATAAAATGTTTTTGGAGACTCGCAAATGAATAAAATATATCGTGTGATCTGGAGTAAAGCTCAGAATACTTGGATTGCCGTATCTGAAATTGCTAAAGCACAAGGAAAAAGCCATTCTCAGGTAACACTAAATAGCGAGGTCACTACCGAAGAAAAAGAAAAAATAGGTAGCTCATTATTTAGTCGAAATATTTTATCTGCGGCGATATTAATGGTCAGTATCAGTGGTGCGGTAGTCGATACTGCTTATGCTGATGGTGGGATTTACATCAATGACGGTACAGATTCAAACTGTTTGAAATCAACAGACTCTACCTTGCTTGCAACAGGTTTGACATCACCACTGACCCCACTAATTAGCTCTTTAGCTACACCGATTGGTAATGTAGGTGGGGCTTTAAATACTTTGACAGGTGCAATACCATTACTAGGGGCTGTCTTAACAACTAATTTACCAAGCGCCGCTTCTATAACGTCAAGTGCTGCGGCTGCAACAACAGGTACTTCTCTTGTTAATACTGCTGCCTTGGCTAGCGTTTTGACATCAGCTAATGGTGCTGGTTGTGTGTCTAGTGATGCGGCAACTCAGACTAATCGTATATTATTTTATAATCCTACCGCCGCAGGTGGTGCGTCAGGTGCTGATCCAACGAATCTATCGATTGGTGGTGATGCATATGTTAATGGCTCGCTATTTTTAGATGGTGTTAACGTCGGTAGTAGCATCAGTAGCTTAAGTACCAGTTTGAGTAGCTTAAGTAGCGGTCTCAGTAGTCTGAGTAGTATTTCTAGTGGTCTTAGCAGCATTTCTAGTGGCTTGAGCAATACGAACTCAGTTGTTTCGAGTATAAGCAGTGGCTTGAGTGATACAAATATTTCACTTTCTGCGGTGAGTTCCAACTTGAGCAACGTGTCGAGTGGTTTGAGTACGACCAATTCAGTAGTATCGACGTTATCAAGTGGTTTAAGTGGTACGAATGTTTCGTTATCAGCGGTCAGTTCAAATTTGAGCAATGTCTCGAGTGGTCTGAGTACAACTAACTCGGTGGTTTCAACGTTATCGAGTGGTTTGAGCACAACGAATTCAGTAGTCTCGACATTATCAAGTGGATTGAGTGATACGAATTCAACGGTTTCGTCGATATCAAGCGGCTTGAGTACAACTAATTCAGTAGTGTCGACGTTGTCGAGCGGCTTAAGTACTACGAACTCAACCGTTTCGAGTGTCAGCAGTGGTTTAAGTATCACAAACTCAGTAGTGTCGACGTTATCAAGTGGTTTAAGTGGTACGAATGTTTCGCTGTCAGCGGTCAGTTCAAATTTGAGCAATGTCTCGAGTGGTCTGAGTACAACTAACTCGGTGGTTTCAACGTTATCGAGTGGTTTGAGCACAACGAATTCAGTAGTCTCGACATTATCCAGTGGATTGAGTGATACAAACTCAACAGTGTCGTCGATATCCAGTGGGATTAGTGCGGTGACAAGTTCTGTATCATCGGTATCAAGCGGCTTGAGTGTAACTAATTCAGTAGTCTCGACATTATCTAGTGGATTGAGTGATACAAACTCAACAGTTTCGTCGATATCCAGTGGCATTAGTGCGGTGACAAGCACGGTGTCATCGGTATTCAGTGGTCTCAACGTTGTCGAGCGGCTTAAGTACCACGAACTCAACCGTTTCGAGTGTCAGCAGTGGTTTAAGTACAACCAACTCGGTGGTATCAACCCTGTCGAGTGGTCTGAGTACAACTAATTCGGTAGTTTCAACATTATCGAGTGGCTTGAGTACAACAAATTCAGTAGTCTCGACATTATCCAGTGGATTGAGTGATACAAACTCAACAGTTTCGTCGATATCCAGTGGAATTAGCGCGGTGACAAGCTCAGTGTCATCAGTATCAAGTGGCTTGAGTACAACTAACTCGGTAGTTTCAACGTTATCGAGCGGTTTAAGCGATACAAACTCAACGGTTTCGTCGATATCTAGTGGTATTAGTGCGGTGACAAGCTCAGTGTCATCTGTATCGAGTGGCTTAAGTATTACGAATTCAGCTGTTTCAAGTATAAGCAGTGGTTTGAGTAATGCGAATTCGACAGTATCAACCCTGTCGAGTGGTCTGAGTACAACTAATTCAGTCGTCTCAACATTATCCAGTGGATTAAGCAATACAAACTCAACGGTTTCGTCGATATCGAGTGGGATTAGCGCGGTGACAAGTTCAGTGTCATCTGTATCGAGTGGTTTGAGTACAACTAATTCAGTCGTCTCAACATTATCCAGTGGATTAAGCAATACAAACTCAACGGTTTCGTCGATATCGAGTGGGATTAGCGCGGTGACAAGTTCTGTGTCATCGGTATCAAGCGGCTTGAGTACAGCGAATTCAGTAGTTTCAACATTATCGAGTGGCCTAAGCGATACAAATTCAACAGTTTCGTCGATATCTAGTGGGATTAGTGCGGTGACAAGCTCAGTGTCATCGGTATCGAGTGGTCTGAGTACAACTAATTCAGTAGTCTCGACATTATCAAGCGGTTTGAGTAATACAAACTCAACGGTTTCGTCGATATCCAGCGGCATTAGTGCGGTGACAAGCTCAGTGTCATCGGTATCGAGTGGCTTAAGTACTACAAACTCAACTGTTTCTAGTATTAGTAGTGGTTTGAGTAATACCAACAGTGTGGTTTCATCGGTATCTGGTGGCTTAAGTATTCTGACTAATACTGTTATGGATATTCAGAATAACGGTTTGATAGCGGTGAGAATCAATAATCCTAATCTTACCGATTCGAAAGCATTGGGTACTAATTCATTGGCATTTGGACCAGGTGCTTTGGCATCGGGAACCAGTTCGATCGCAATAGGTCTGAATGCTAGTGCTGGTAGCACTGATGCTATAGCAATCGGTACGGGTGCGAATGCTAGCTTTGCAGGGTCTATCGCAATAGGTGCTGGCGCTATAGCAAGCGCCGATCCGACAGTTGCTATTGGTAATAATGCAGTCGCGAGTGGAAATAATTCAACTGCACTGGGTGCCAATAGTAGTGCTACGGGCAGTAACTCTGTGGCGTTAGGTCAAGGTTCTACTGCAACGCGAGATAATACCGTCTCCGTGGGTAGTTCAAGCCAAACCCGTCAAATCACCAATGTTGCTGCAGGTACAGCCGCGACTGATGCTGTCAATGTTTCACAGTTACAAAGTGCTACGGCGAGTATTAATAATGATATGAATACTTTGTCGTATCGCATTACCGATGTTAAAAATCAGGCTAATGCAGGGATAGCGGCTGCAATGTCCATGGGGAATTCGCCATTTGTTGCAGGAGCAATTACATACTACATTGGCGGGGCGACATATGGTGGTCAAAGCGCGTTTGGTGTCACAGTTCGTCGAACTTCTGACAATGGTGTCTGGAGTATTGAAGGTGGACTTGCTGGTGATCAATATGGAGTTGGCGGACGAATCGGTGTCAGTGGTGTGCTGAAATAATCACATTGAAAAACTGATCGATATTCAACGTTGCTGAGAGTAGCGTTGAATCTGAAAGCGAAAGAATAAAAAACGCCTATAACTTAGGCGTTTTTTTATGCAGATTTAACGTCATCTTATATAGATCAAGGTGCAATCTATGCAGGATTATGGCAGTTCAAACCATAATAATTGCGCATCAGATTCTGCGGTAACGGTGCTTGATGAGGTGAAACTATCAAAGATTACGGCATCGCCCGTAGAGAGTTCTTTTGTTTCTTTGTCATTATAGATTCGTACTTTACCGCTGATAACGTGCAGGTAATTCTTTTTTTTCTCAGCATTTAAAGCAAGTGAGTGATTTTCTTGTAGGGATGCAGCCAATATACGCGCGTCTTGTCGAATGATTAAATTTGAAAAATCATTTGGAGCGTTTTCTTCGGATGCAACGATCAGATGCCATTGATTAGGTTGATTGCGGATGTCTAGCGCAAGTTCTTGGTAGCTAGGTGCGGGATTGTTGATGTTGGGAAATAACCAAATTTGAAAGAGGTGCACGGGTTCATCACCGTCATTCATTTCGCTATGTGTAACACCTGTGCCTGCGCTCATCAGCTGCCAATTACCCGCAGAAAGATGTCCGACATTTCCCATACTATCTTTATGTGTGAGCTGACCTGAGAGGACGTAAGTCAATATTTCCATATTATCGTGCGAATGCATACCAAAGCCACGGTGTGCGTCAATACGATCCTCATTAATGACACGAAGTGCTGAAACGCCCATATAACGCGGATCTTGCCAGCTACCAAATGAAAAGCTATGTCTGGCATGTAACCAGCCATGATTGGCGTATCCACGGTTTTCATTCTTATGTACGATATAACTCATGGTCGCTCTCGATTGTTCATTAAAATTTTATAAGCTCTTGTAGTCTAGGCTTTTTAATGTGGCGTTTAAATATGTATCGTAGAATGATACTTATTAGCTCATCTTAAGTATCTGCTCATAATTCAGATCTAGATTATGGTTCTTTATTGCTTACAATAGTCTATTACCTCAAGATGTTGGCATTATGAATAACGAAACATCCGTACAATCCCTGATCGCTGATGGCGTTCCTACTCATATCATTACGGGTTTTTTAGGTGCAGGGAAAACGACTTTGCTCAAGCATTTACTTGCTCAAAAACCAGTTGGTGAAACATGGGCAGTCTTGGTCAATGAGTTTGGACAGATTGGTCTGGATGGTGCGCTGTTAGATGCTGATGCAGATATTGCAATTCATGAAGTTGTCGGTGGTTGTTTGTGTTGTACAAGTCAACTTCCGATGCAAGTTGGGCTCTCAAGGTTATTGACCAAAACTAAGCCCACGCGTTTGTTTATTGAACCCACAGGATTAGGTCATCCATTGCAATTGGTGGAGCAACTTTCTGAACCGCACTGGGCGCGAGCATTAGATTTACGGGCGATTGTAACTGTGGTTGATGGCACACGATTATTTGAGACTAAATTAACGACGCACGAAACTTATCAGGCGCAGTTTGCATTAGCTGATATTTTAGTGATTTCACATCAAGATCAAATGACCAGCCAAGATCATCAACAACTCGCTGTGATGCAAGATCAACTTGCACAAATTAAGGTGATTGCACCAAGTTTATTATTTGCCAATCAGGGTGAACTTAATTTGGTTGAGATTGATCGACCACGTCAAATAGGTCGCCAAACGCGGCGTTCTTTGTTACATGTATCGAAAAAGGTTGTTAATGTTCCTCAAGATTTGCGCGCTTCAGAGGGTGGAGCAGAGACGATAGAATTGCCATACCATTATCATGAGGAGGCTTTAGCTCAATCTGTCGGTGGATGGAGATTGCCAGCGGATTGGATTTTTGATCGTGATCGTTTGTTGATGTGGTTGTTGTCGTTACAGGGTTGGATGCGAATTAAAGGCGTTATTCGTGTTCATAGTGCGCAGAAAGAATCAGAGTGGCTGGCTTTGAATTTGATTCCTGCGCAAATTAGTTTTACCAGTCATACTGGCAATGATGATAATCGGTTGGAAATCATTACGCAGCCAAATGTAGATTGGGATGAATATGAGCAGGCATTTATGGCGTGTCGAGTGGATGTTGTGACAGCGTGATGATTGTTATTCTTTAAGTATTCACAAAAAAGCCGATTGAATGTGATCAATCGGCTTTTTAATTCAGACTATCTTTTTTGGTTAGTTATCGCTGATAACGTAGTCTGACCCAGAACCCAAGTAAGATCAGGAATCCACTGAGGAGGAGAATTGGTAAATCTCCCCAACGCATATACGGTGTTTCACCAATCATTGCCGGTAGATTGCCGCGTAGTACTTCGGCCTTGAATTGTGCAGTACGTTTGACAATCTGCCCTTGATCGTTAATGAATGCTGTTACGCCAGTATTGGTCGCACGAATAAACCAACGTCCTGTTTCTTTTGAACGCATTTGAACCATTTGTAAGTGCTGCAACGGACCATCTGAAGTACCGAACCAAGCATCATTTGAAATAGTAACTAAGAAATCACTATTTCTCGCATTTAATCGGGTTAGATTCGGATAGGCGACTTCGTAGCAAATTGCCGCAGCAAGAGCATGGCCTTTAATATCTAAGGGTGGTTGTCCAGCGAGTCCAGCGGTAAAGCTTCCTGTATTGTTTAAACTTGGCAATATCCAGTCGAGTGTTCCTGCAAAAGGAATATATTCACCAAATGGTACAAGGCGTTGTTTTTCATATAAACCAGAAGCGTGTTCACCAAGTGCGCCAATCGCGTTATAAAAAGGAGGCTCAACATCGGGTTTTGCATGGCTTAAATCAATATAAGGAATACCAGTCACCCATGCAGAATGATGAGCGATTGCAGTTGCGTTTGTTTCATTAATATAGGGAATCGCATCTGGATCGTTTTGGAACATTGGTATCGATGATTCTGGCCAAACGATAAGGTCGCGCCCCCATTCGCTCTTACTCAAATTTTCATAGATTTGCATCGTCTTTTGACGATACTCTGTGAGCCATTTGAGATTCTGTGGAATGTTTCCTTGAATGAGAGAAACCGAAAGAGGAGGCGAAGCTTTGAACGTTGTCCAACGAATTTGATTTAGACCTAAGCCTGCGCCAATCACAATAATAATTGGCAGAATCCAGAATAGACGTTTGCGGAAAATTTCGATGATTGCGCAGCCAATTAAGACTACTGCACCCGTCACGGCAAATACACCTGCAACAGGCGCGTAGCCGTCAAGCCCATGACTGATTAAGGCATAGCCGACAAATAACCATGGAAATCCAGTAAATAACCATGTTTTTGTCCATTCAACAATAATCCAAAGCGGTGCAAATGTGAGAGGCGATTCAGGGAGAAATCGACGATATATCCAAGCGCCTACAGCATTAAATAATCCCATTACCAATGCGACAAAAGCGATCATGAGTAATGCGATTGGCGTTGAGGTATCACCGTATTGATGAATCGATGTGAATAGCCAAAATGCACCGACAGCCCATAGTCCAAAGCCATACGCTTCGCCAAGTAAAAAGGCCTGACCTGGTGTCCGCTGGTTGAGCAATAAATAGAACAGAGCAGGGGAGATAAACGCCACTGGCCAAAAGTCATATGGTGCAAATGCAAGAGGCAGCATCGCACCAACCAATAAACAGGCTAATGTAGCAATGAGCATCGGTAAGTCTGCGAAAGACCATGTAGTACGCTGGGATTTTCGATCGACTCTATGGATTGAATAGTTCGCAGTTGCACCCGTAGGCTGTTTCTTTCTGACCTGATTCTTTTTAACCGTTTTGCTCAATTGCTTTTTTCTCACTCGCTGAAAAGTCTATCGCTATTGAATAGCTGTTATAAAAACTATTCAGTGTATTAATTGCTCAACACGCTAGTCTACGACATTGCGACAGGGATTGCACGACGTGCGCGAAGTAAGGTTAAACTCCTCAAATCTGCTGCAAGTACGGTGAATTGCCAGTTCTCAATATCGACAGTTTGTCCAGCTAATTCGCTGACCAGTCCTGTTCTTTCAAGTAATAGTCCGCCAATTGTATCCACGCCTTCGCCTTCAAGGTCTGCGCCTAATTCATCATTGAAATGTTCGATTGGCGTTAATGCTTGAACGAGCCAAGACCCCTTGAACTCTGGATCTGGAATAATGCAATCAGCAAGTGGATCGGCATTGTCATGCTCATCTTCAATTTCGCCAACAATTTCTTCGAGTAGGTCTTCAAGCGTAATTAGTCCTGCTGTTGCGCCGTATTCATCGACGACAACTGCCATATGCGTTTGCGTATGTTTGAGCATGCCTAGAAGTTGGTCTGAGCGTGCGGTTTCTGGTACGAAGACCGGCTGGCGTAGCATATGGTGGAGATTGAATGGTGTTGTCGGCGTTTGAATAAAACGCAATAAATCTTTTGCGAGTAATACACCAACGACACTATCTCTGCCGTCGCGTGAGAACACAGGAAATCTTGAGTGTGCCGATTCAATCAGAACTGGCAAAATTTCCATGAGTTCATCGTCTTCAAATAGACCAACCACAGAAGGACGTGGTGTCATGATTTCGCGTACAGGTGTTTTTGGAAGTCCAAGTACACCAGTCAGCATGTCTACAGTATCAGGTTCTAGAAAACGCCTAGAGTCTTCAAGAAGCTGGACTAAATCATCCCGAGTTTCCGGCGTAGCCGACAACCAGCGCTTAAGGCCGCGCATCGTCCACGCCGAACCAGATTCACTACTCATATATTGCCTTTAAAAAAATAAAGTAGCCTGCATAATAGCCTAAGCTTGACGACAGATGCATGAATACTGATTAAATTTGATCATGTTTGTTTCAAATCAGGCAAAATAAACCTACTAGTCTTATCTTTATTGTTCTTAGTGGAGATGTTTGATCGTGTCAGAGTCACATTATTTAGACACCAAGGGTTTAATTTGTCCTGAACCTGTCATGATGTTGCATCGTGCCATCCGTAAAATTGCTTCGGGTGAACTTTTGATTGTTGAGTCAACAGATCCTTCAAGTATGCGTGATATTCCCAAATTTTGTATTCATTTGGGTCATATTCTACAAAGTCATCAAGAAGTACTGACCGCAGCAGACAATCAAAAAACAGTTTATCGGTTTGAGATTGTGAAAGGTCAAAAGGGCTAACCGTGTACGTCATGATCTTCGCAAGACAAGATCATGAACTCATCAGACATTGTTAAGTTGACATTGTGTATTGTCAAAAACAATATTTAGGTTAAACTCGCTCCAGAAATATCTTATCCGTCTAGTTCGTTGTTTAGCTTGTCAATGGAGTCATCATGTCGTCGAATACCTTAACTGTGGGTCAACCGATTCAAGTCAATCAATTTCAATTCAAAAATCGCATGATCAAAGGTGCGATGAGCGAAGCATTGGCCACATCAACAGGCAAAGTGACCACGCCATTGATCAAACTTTACGATACATGGGGTAAAGGCGGGCTGGGTTCTGTGATTACTGGTAATGTCATGGTCGATGCTTGTGCCAAAAATGAACCTGGCGTGGTCGTGGTCGAAGACGAAAGTGATTTGTCACGTTTAAAAGAGTGGGCACAAGTCGGTAAAAAATACAATATGCCACAAATTGTTCAGCTGTCTCATCCAGGAAAACAGTGCCCTAAAGGTTTAAACCGCGAAACTGTTGCGCCATCAGCAATCGGATTCGGCCCTGCAATGGCTTCTTTTTTTGGTGTACCTCGTGCTCTCGAGGAAGTTGAAATCTACGACATCATTAAACGTTTCGGTGAGTCTGCACGTATTTGCGAAAAAGCAGGTTTCGAGGGCGTACAGATCCACGGCGCACACGGTTATTTGGTGAGCCAATTTTTATCACCAAAACATAATCATCGCACTGATCAATGGGGCGGTAGTTTAGAAAATCGCATGCGTTTTTTATTAGAAAGTTTTAAAGAAATTCGTAAACAAACCAGCCCAGGATTTATTGTGGGTGTAAAACTAAACTCAGCTGATTTCCAGAAAGGCGGTTTTAGTGAAGATGATTCCGTCACTGTTTTTAAAGCGCTGGATGCATTAGGTGTAGATTTTATCGAAATCTCTGGTGGTACTTACGAAGCTCCTGCCATGGCTGGAGCCAAACGTAAAGCTGCTCCGAAAAAAGAAAGTACAATCCAACGCGAAGCATATTTCCTCGACTTTGCTGAAAAAGTACGCAAAGAAGTGAAGACGACGTTGATGGTAACAGGTGGTTTCCGTACGCGTGCAGGTATGGATGCCGCACTGCAAAGTGGCGCATGTGATCTTATTGGTATTGCACGTCCGCTTGCTGTAGAAACAGATGTTGCCGATAATGTCATCGCTGGTGCAGATGTAAAATATGCCGTAGAACCGATTAAAACAGGAATTGGACCAATTGATAAATTAGCGCTGATGGAAGTGATTTGGTATGCCGCACAATTCAGAGCGATTGGACATGGCAAAAAGCCGAATCCCAAATTATCGCCGCTGGTTGTCTTTTTGCATTACATCAAAGGTAGTGTTCAAGCCATGCTTCTTGGCAAAAAACCAATAAGTACAAGACTACGTGCAAAGTAATTCATCAGTGAAGTGAAAAGAGAGCAAATAGGCTCTCTTTTTTTATGCTTGATTTACCAAAAATAGTGCAATCCTTAATGATGCATTCGTCGGCGTCAGAAAATGCTTACACGAATATCAGTAAAGTCTCGTTTCATGTAATTTGTTGTTTTCTGCATATTTGTGAACTTTTGTGCAATTGTCATAGTGATGTCATCAATATCCACTAGTCGTAGCAAGGGTTTAGCGACTTGTCCACAAAACCTGTGGATAACATTGTGGGAAACTCAATGAATGATAACTTGATGTGGTGTTTCGTAAGGGATACGAACAAATTGGTTAAAATTTGATCTATTAAAAAATTAAATAAATATAATAACTTACATAATGCAATAGCTAGGTTTTAAAAAAAAATCATAAAAACCCTCTGTCAACCATTGCAAAATGCATGTGCATAAACTGTGGGCGATTTCTGTGCATAACTAAATCAGTTTTTGGTCTAAAAGAGGGCAGTTAGCAAAAGCGGTATAAAAGTGCGTCAATCATTCAATTTTCCAAATCAGTTTTAAGTTGGTTTATTGAATGGACGCACTCAATAAATGATGAGTTAATGGACGGCATCATCGACTAAATCAAAACCGCGACGGACATCTTCAAGTCCATCAGAAGCCTCCGCAGCAGTCAGTAGATCAACTAAAGATGCGTCGGTATGGATTGCTTCTTCAATCACTTCAAAATAACGATCAGTGCTAAAAAAATTACTAAAGATCAGATTCCGAACAACAGTTGCAGTTGGGAGAATACTTTCAAGATCGATGCTGGTTTTATAGCGAACTTCGCCATCTGCCCAATCCATTTCGAAGTTACCAACAACTAAGCCGTAGTTAATGCGCGCGAATAGCTCGGCAAGGCGAGGACGGCGATCTACAGGCACATTTTCAGGCAAGATGCTGTACACCAGTAGGCGCTCACTTTCCGGAAAAACGCGAACGATGCAAATCCATTCTCCATGTAAGCCCCGAACAGGCATACGAAAGGTTGCGATGACCTCACTATCAGGATTAGTTGGGATATTGGGTTCATCAAATTTGAGATTTTCAGCGGCCAGTAAGGCGCGAACCTGATCAATTAATGTCGTCATTGGCGCTGCTCCAACTTATGTATTTATAAGCGTTATTATAAAGCGAAAACCTTCAAGAGGCTTGTTCTACTTTGTGTTTTGATGGCATTCTTATATGCAAAGATGTGGTTGATTTAAATAAAAAGCGGCTGCTTAGATTTGGATTAGGATTGAGAGCAAAGTCAGGCTATATCATTCAAGGAATAAAAAATAATGCTGCGACGGCTGCTGTATCGGATTGTCTTTTATGGTTGGCAGTATGAGATTGGTCAAGGTGTCTTGGATGACCCTAAACAAGTGATCATTGGTTTTCCTCATACGTCGCCTTTGGATGGTGTGCGAGCAGTCACATTTTCGATTTTGATGAGGTTAGATCATCATGTTTTGACGAAACAGGAGCTATTTTGGTTTCCGCTTGGATATTTATTGAAGTGGCTCGGCTGTATTCCTGTCGATCGGAGTCAATCTCAGCATATTGTGCAGAAAATGGCGGATGAGTTTGCCAAATCTGAAAAATTTACGTTACTGATTTCTCCAGAAGGAACGCGTAAGAATCTAGATCAACCTCATCCGATTCACACAGGATTTTGGCATATTGCAAAAGCAGTGAATGTGCCGATCGTATTATTATGTGTAGATAATAGGAATAAGATTGGACGGGCTTTTGCTAAGGTCATGCCAAGTGATTCAATGGAAGATGATCTACTCAAGATTCAGAAATTGTATGCGCAATATGGTGTACATGTTGAATTAGATCATCAGCGAAAGTATTAGGTTTTAATCATCAACATGTCTTTCCTTTGCAAGGATAAACCCATTCGACTTCACTCAAGTTAGCCGTAGGTCAGATAATTGAGTACAAAGTTTGTTTTTAGTTGATTATGTCATTCATATTGTGATATTAAATACTGTTGCATTATTTGATGCACTCGTCGTTACTCCATGTTGTTCAAAACATTCACAATATTTTTATGTTGGATTGGAGTAAGAAAACGTGTTCTCTTGAATAAATTTTTATCTTTTATTCATTCCATACCGAGTTGTATACGAATTGTATATATAGAGAATTTGGTTTTTTGTTGAATGAGTAATCATTTTTTTGAGAAAAATATGAAAGGAATCATTTTTAATTTATTGGACGAGTTTATCTCGTTTCATTTTGCTGGCGATGATCAGATTGGCGATGATCAGAGTCTTTTTCAAAATTTATTTCCTAAGACTTGTTAAGTTATGTCAAACGTACTCATGCCAGATCACGAGCTCACCGAGCTGTCAAAATTACAACGTCAAGTTGAGCGAGAACGCAGTGCACGGTTGGAAGCTGAGCGAATTGCCGAATTAAATATGCGTGAATTGCATCAACGGCAACGTCAATTAGAGCTTTTAGAAGCCGTAGCAGGGAAGGCCAATCAGTCCAGCGATTTAACCGAAGTTTTACAATTTTCAATCCAAAAAATTTGCCAATTTACCGATTGGGCTTTGGGTCATGCTTATGTTGCAGATTCAGGATCTCAAGAGCATTTACAATCTACTTTAATTTGGTCCAAAAATATCGCATCAAGTCCTGCGATTGATCAATTTATTCAATCGACTGAGGCTCGTGGCTTTGATCGCGGTGTTGGCTTGCCTGGCCGCGTGATGGAAACAGGTGCAGCAGCATGGGCTGTGGATATTGTTAATGATCCAAATTTTCCGAAATCAGACTTAACGCAAGATGCAGGTTTAAAAGCAGCGTATGCTTTTCCTGTGCTTGCGGGTGGTAAAGTGGCTGCTGTACTTGAGTTTTTTAGTACTCATGCGCAAGAACCTGAGCAAGTTTTGCAGCGGATTATGATACAGCTATGTGTGCAGTTGGGTCGCGTGATTGAGCGTAGTTCAGCAGAAAAACGCTTAGTGCATGATTCGATGCATGATCGGTTGACGGGTTTGCCAAATCGCATCCTTTTTCTTGATCGACTACAAAATGCGATCGCACACCAAAAGCGTAATGCTAAAAAGCACCACGTTGCAGTGTTATTTGTTGATCTCGATCGTTTTAAAGTCGTGAATGATAGCTTGGGTCATTTGGTTGGCGATAAGTTATTGACCTTGGTTGCTCATCGCATACAGTCGATAGTGCGTACTGAAGATACGGTTGCGAGATTTGCGTATTTCCGTGATAAAGATACGTTAGCGCGCTTGGGCAGTGACGAATTTGTCGTGCTTCTGGATGATATTCGTTCTCCTGATGATGCTTTGCGTGTTGCAGAGCGCATCCAACGCACTTTAGTGACCTTTCCGTTTAATTTGGACGGTCAGGATGTCTATGTGACAGCGAGCATTGGACTCGCAACAACTGCGGATGCACAAACTGGCGCCGAAGATTTATTGCGCAATGCGAGCCTTGCAATGTATCGCGCCAAAACTTTGGGCGGGTCTTGCTCGGAATCATTTGATCAAAGTATGCAGATAAGAGCAATGAATCGCTTAATCGTCGAAAGCGATATGCGTCGCGGATTGACTGAAAATAAATTTATTTTGCATTACCAACCCATTGTGTCATTAAAAACGGGTGTCATCATGGGCTTTGAGGCCTTGGTGAGATGGCAGCGAACCGAAGATAAGTTGGTCTATCCGAATGATTTTATTTATATTGCAGAAGAAACAGGTTTTATCTTATCGCTAGATATGTGGGTGTTAAAAGAAGCCTGTTCTACCATGCTTCAATGGCAACGTGATTTTCCACGTGAACAACCTCTAACAATGAGCGTGAATTTATCTGCACGTTTATTTGCACAAGCGGATCTTGCGGGACAAATTCGTGCGATTATTCATGCTTCTGGAATTTCACCATCGTCTATACGATTAGAAATCACTGAAAGCATGATCATGGGTGATGCGGAGCGCTCGGTAAAAATCCTCACAGAGCTGAAAGAGCTTGGTGTTCATTTAAGTATTGATGATTTTGGTACGGGTTATTCATCTTTGAGTTATCTGCATCGTTTCCCTGCGGATACGCTCAAAATTGATCGCTCATTTGTGTCTCGTATGGATGATAGTCCAGAGTGCTCACCCATCATTCAGTCCATCATGAGTTTGGCGAATAATCTGAAGATGGATGTGATTGCTGAAGGCCCTGAGACAGCAGCGCATGTTCAGCATTTGCAAGGGTTAGATTGTGATTATGGGCAAGGCTATTTCTTTTCAAGACCCGTCGATGCATCGCAGGTTGAGCAGCTTTTAAGTTCTTCTTTTGTTTATGCTGTTTGAGTTGTTTAGGGTGAGTGATGGTTGATGTTTTGGTTACAAGCGTATATGGGTTGACGAAAGAAACCCATGATTATTTTTAGATCAGGCCAAAATATCCAATCATTTTTATTTTGGTTGTATTTGGTCGTTTGGACTTTTTGCTTTTTATTTCTTAGTCTGGAAATAATAGTTGCTGCTTTTCTTATAAATTGGGGATGGGATTGTTCTCCCAATTTGGCTGTAAAGTGGAATTTTTATGGTTATATTTTTAATAATTTAGTTGGTTGTATATTATTTAAAGTAAAATCAGGTTTCTTTTTGCTTGAATTTCCAATTGATATCGGATTTATTTGGGGTTGTATAAGATCGAGGAGAAAAGAAGTAAATAAAAGATGGATTTATTTGTGTATTCTATTTTTGTGTTGGTATCCATTTTCAATTAATTATCTTCATTTTGGCTTGGATGATGCTTTAAGATACAATTTCGGTATTTTTGGATTTTTTTTATTGATACCCGGTTTTATTTTGAATTTAAAGTATGCTGGCTA
>JAGWUI010000034.1 GCA_028868515.1 Gammaproteobacteria bacterium | reverse complement strand
TTTCGCCTTTTTCAACCTGATCGACAACTGACAATTTAAAAGCGAGACTGTAATCTCGTTGAGTACGCTTAGTCATTGTTTCCATAACACTCTCCAAATTTACGTTTAGAAAGTGTCAACCTTATTTAGGACGGGTCAGTGATGTAAAAAAAGAGACCAAATCGGTCTCTTTTTTTTATGGTCATTGGATCATAATTTAGAGTTTATTACTCAATAGCAGTGTCATTTCCTGTGATTGTTTCTAGATGGAAAGGCACCTGATTGGTTGAGAAGTCATAGTTTTTACGGTCGTTAAAATAGTGTTTTAGGGTTCGATAGATACTAGGGAAAGCTAGGCTATCCCATGGGATATCAGCTTCTTCAAATAAGGCGCATTCTAGACTTTCTTCTCCAGCACCATATTCGCCATTTTCAAGTTCGCCTTTGAATAGCATGTAAACCTGACCGATTTGAGGAATGTTATAGCTACAATAAAGGTGATCAACATTCACTTTACCTTCGGCTTCTTCCCAAGTTTCTCGCGCTGCACCTTGTTCCATGGTTTCTTGCAGTTCCATGAAGCCAGCAGGTAATGTCCAGAGTCCATAGCGTGGTTCAATGGCGCGACGACAGAGCAAGACTTTGCCTTGCCAAATGGCGAGCGCACCACAAATGATTTTGGGGTTTTCGTAATGAATATGATGGCAATTTGGGCAGACTTCACGGTAGTGAGTGTCACCTTCGGGAATTGCGGTCTGCGTGGCATGGCCACATTTGATACAAAAAGCCATCGTGTTGTTCCTGAAAATTAAAGCAAATTCTTAAAGCGATCTACTATCAGTCTGATTCCTGAGCGTAATCGCGGATCAACAATACCAAACATCACTGTTAAATCCCAGAACTATGTCTATAGAATCATCTTATTCTATCTGGGTGTATCAACAAGTCTCAAAATAACGATAATCGAACTCATGAGTTCAATGCTCGGTCAAGAATTCTGCTAGTCTGGTGGGATGCATATGATTTACTCTACAGGTAAGGGATAGTCATTGTTTAATTTTTAGAAGTTTAAATACAGTTGGGTGGATTTGGATATGTCCGTTGCTGTGCCATCACTTCGGTCGCGCGTTGAGTCGCAACTCAGGTTTGCAAAGCGTCGTAGCGTTGCAGATGCAGCCGTATTGCTTGCGATGACAGATGAGGATGATCCTCGTATTTTGTTGTCCAAGCGAGCGGATACGCTTAATCACCATGCTGGAGAAGTATCTTTGCCAGGTGGAAAACGTGACTCAAGTGATAATAGTAATATTGCCGTTGCATTACGTGAGGCTTGGGAAGAGACTGCGCTTGATCCATTTTCTGTGCGCTTGATCGGTGAGTTACCTACGCAAACTGCGCGTAGTGGAATCAGCGTCAAGCCGATTGTTGGGATTATTCCTGCTGAGTCTGTATTGGTTGCTCAACCCGATGAGATCGATAAACTTTTCTTTGTTCGCTTGTCATATTTGTTGAATGAAAACCCTGTGCCTTATCGTGTCGAAATGAGGGCAGGTACATTTGTTGTACCGAGTTTTAGGGTAGAAGGCGAAGTGGTATGGGGATTAACGGGGCGAATCTTGGTTGATCTTGTGCGGTATGGGCTCAGTAAAAAAATCGATTGGCCTTTATTTTATGTGACTAAGAAATAATGGATGTCGCTGTACGCTTGATGCACAGTGCAAGAAAGATAGAGGTGTGTGATGTTGTATTGTTTTGAGGATTTTTGTCCTTCGACGAATGTGGATGCTGGTGAAACGTGGAATGGTTGGGTGGCGGACAATGCAACGGTCATTGGACAAGTTTCGCTGGGTCAGTCCGTCAGTGTATGGTTTGGCGCTGTGATTCGTGGCGATAATGCTCGGATTGAGATTGGTGATTTTAGTAATATTCAAGAAAATACTGTGCTGCATACAGATGCGGGCATTGATCTTAAAATTGGACAATATGTGACGGTGGGGCATCAAGTTACATTACATGGCTGTCAAATTGGCGATAATAGTTTGATTGGGATTAACGCGGTTGTTTTGAATCATGCGGTGATTGGTAAAAATTGTATCATTGGGGCTAATGCGTTGATTCCTGAACGGATGGTGATTCCCGATAATTCGATTGTAATGGGTTCACCGGGTAAAGTGATCAAACCTGCGAGTGAGGCGGTTGAGCAAATGCTTCGCATGAGTGCATTGCATTATGCTGAGCATTGTCAGCGGTTTAAGAAAGGATTGCGTCCACATAGTTTTTGAGTTTTTCCAACATAAATTACTACACTGCAAGAACACTGAGCTTGTCGAAGTGTGGTTTCTTATCCCCGCGCATTTCGACGGGCTCAATGTGCTATATCGTTTTGCATCCTATATCCGATTAGTTGATGTTGTTTAGTGCTATCAATTGATTCTGATCATTAATATTTAAGAACGCTTGTTTATTTGGCCATGGAATGTCGAGGGCTTGGCGTGCGTCAAGCCAATGATGGACGGCACGGCTTTTTTGAAGTGCGGTCTTGATTCCATTGATTTCATCTTTGTGTAAGAGCAGACATAGATTCTGACGTCGTTCGCCATCGTGTGCGACGGCGATTTTTGCAGCTTCAGGGTTTTTATTTAAATGAGCCGTGAGTGCAGTCCATGCAGATTGTGCAAAGTCGGTTGGATAGTAAATCAAATCGCACGGCGTGATGATGACCCAATCATATTGGCACAACGGTAATGCTGCGAGTATTCCTGATAGTGCACCGCCGTAAGTGAATTCACTGGGTAAGTCGTGAATGGTCTGTCCGTACTTTGTGTATTTGAGTGGGTGGCGATTGCAACTAATCACGATGTGTTTGACTTGGCTAGGTAAGGCATTTTTTACCCATTCCACCAGAGGTTTATCCTGATAAAGCACCAGTCCTTTATCAAGTCCTCCCATTCTCCGTCCTTCACCACCTGCAAGAATAATTGCTGATAATGAAGGTGTCGTTGCTTTATCGGTTGTTTTATGTGAAGAATCGAGCAGAGTGGTCATATTTGGCTTAAAATCCTGCTTTTCATGTCATATCTGGCTTAAGTCATCGGTGCTTTGGTGCTGACTTGCTCATGATAATCTAATTATTTGTTGATTTAATAGAAGATGCTGAGAATCAGCTTTAGGGGTACGCATGCTACTTGCGCTTGAGACCGCAACCGATCAGTGTTCGGTTGTTTTATATGATGCAACAGGCGTGCAGGCCGAGCGTTTGGATATGCGCGCGCGTGAACAAACACGGTTAATTTTGCCCATGATCGATGCGGTATTGGCTGAACGACGTTTAACGTTTAAAGATTTGTCGGCGATCGCATTTAGTCGCGGACCTGGTTCGTTTAGTGGTGTGCGGATTAATGCCGCTGTGACGCAAGCGTTGGCATGGTCGCATGATTTGCCTGTGATCGCAGTTTCGACATTACAAGCATTAGCGCAGCATGCACATACTCAAAACGGTTTACATCAGGTTTGTGCAGTGATTGACGCGCGCATGAATGAAGTTTATGCCGCATCGTTTAAAGCTGACCAGCAAGGTGTTATGCAAATGATGGGTGATGAGCAGTTGGCAGCTTATCACGCAGTCAATCTTACAGCAGGTACGCAGGCTCTAGTGGGGAGTGGTAGTGGCTTGGTGGTGTTGGATGCCAGCGTAGACTTACCGCGAGTCGTTGAGTGTAGTGCGACAGCACATGATGTTGCGTTCTTAGGCTGGGATGCGTTGCAGCGCGGTCAAACGGTGAGTGCAGCAGAGGCGTTACCTGTGTATTTACGCGATGATGCGTGGAAGAAGCTGGATCAGCAGCGAAAGATTTCTTTGTAACTTTAACCTTATCAACATTCATTTTAAGAGAGATCAATGGATATCGTATTATTTTTTCAAGCCGTCATCATGGGGCTGGTGGAGGGTGTTACTGAGTTTTTGCCTGTTTCAAGTACAGGACATTTGATTCTCACTGGTGAGCTCCTGCATTTTTGGACTCCAGATAAGCGCGACGCTTTTGAAGTATCGATTCAAATGGGCGCGATTATGGCTGTGATCTTTCAATATTGGGGGCGCTTATGGGGTGCGCTACGTGGTGTGTTTGTTGGGGATAAAACTTCGATTCGTTTTGCGACAAATTTAATTGTTGCGTCGATTCCTGCTGCGGTGATTGGTCTGCTATTTGGTTCGGTACTCAAGCAATATTTGTTTAACGTTTATACAGTTGCTGCTGCATTTATTGTGGGTGGATTAATTATCCTTTGGGCGGAGAAGCGTCAACACCAAACGACAGTGGTTGATGTTGAACAGTTGACATTAAAGAAGGCAATCGCAATTGGTCTAGTGCAATGTTTGGCGTTTATTCCGGGGACTTCTCGTTC
Source organism: Gammaproteobacteria bacterium (assembly GCA_028868515.1). Lineage (GTDB taxonomy): Bacteria > Pseudomonadota > Gammaproteobacteria > Pseudomonadales > Moraxellaceae > Aquirhabdus. Next base: position 23,921 of record JAGWUI010000034.1, on the reverse strand, counting down.
AGGGGCGACGATTATTGGTAGTTTATTTTTAGGCTTATCGCGTACCACAGCGGCTGAGTTTTCTTTCTTCTTAGGTATTCCTGTATTGTTTGGCGCGGGGACACTGGATTTGTATAAGCATCGCCATGTGTTTTTACCGCAAGACTGGTTGGTGGTTCTCGTAGGTGGCGTGGTTTCTTTTATTGCGGCATTGGTTGTGATTCGAGCTTTAATTCGTTATGTATCGCAGCATGATTTTACGCCGTTTGCGTGGTATCGCATTGCATTTGGTCTGTTGATTTTGTTGACGTCATGGATGGGTTGGGTAAATTGGAGTGCTTAACTTAAAGTGGGTGAATCAACAAAATATATGCATTGTCTTTTTTTGTTGAAGTTGTAGCAGCTTATAAAAAAACTTTGAACGCTGATTGGATCGCGTTCAAAGTTTTTTGGTTTTTATAGAGCTATTTTTTAACCCATAAAAAATACAACGGCAGAAAACACCAAACAATACGCACCGAATAAATGCCAGCGATCTTGTTCCAGCCAACGCGATAACCAGCGGAGTGCGAGAAAGCCTGCGAGGAAGCTAAAAACCATGCCGAGTAATGCAGGTAGCAACGCAGCATGAATATCAAAATGTGCAGTAGTTGGTGCTACAGCATGAATCTGATCTTTAAATAAACGATAGCCTTCTTTGAGAATGACGACTGGAGTGAGGACGACTGCCAGCGCAAAACTAAATTCTTCTGCACGGCGGCGATTGACGCCTAAAGATAGACCTGTCGAAATCGTCGCGCCAGAGCGAGAAAATCCTCGAAAAGGCAGACAGAGTCCTTGTACTGCACCAATGATCATTGCACGGAATGTGGATAACTCACCTGCTTGTGTTTCTTTAAAGCGCGAAGACAGAATAATAAGTAGACCTGATGCAGCGAGTCCTGTAGAGATGATGTATTTATTATCAAAAAGTTGTTCTACTTCGAAAGGCGTTTCACCGTTGGCAAAAACGTGTTTGAGGATGACGAGTAGCGTGACGCCAATCACGCCTGTTGCTGCTGTTGCGACAAAGGCAAACTTGGTGATGTTCAAGAAAGCAGCTGATGATGAAAAGTAGGCTTTTTTCCAAGCTTGCCAGAAGTAGACGATCACAGCAAACATGGTTCCTGTATGCAGCATGACCAAGAGGAAAGTCATTTCTGGTGCAGTTGGGTCTAGCCCCATTAGCTTTTCAGCAAAGATGACGTGGGCAGAGCTCGATACAGGCAGAAGTTCTGCAATCCCTTGGATAATAGCCAAGATGAAAACGTGAAATAAAGATAGGGTCATAGCGGATGAATCGTGAGTTGAGAGGGTGCGGCGAGTGTAGCATAAGCTATAATTTGCAATAACCTTCCAATGATGAAAGAGTTTGAACCATGAGAGAGTTTTGTCGTCAGTCAAGTTGTGAGCGTTTTAATGGTTCATGTGTTGAGTAATCAGGCGTTTGTATGCATTTAATTCATTTGCCTCAGACCGCGCAGCAAGCGCATGTTGTATATCAGTGGTTCATCGAGCATGCAAATGATTGGGCTACGACTTTGGTTCTTGTAGAGCAAAGTCAAACACCGACTGCGCGTGAGTTACGGCAGAATCCAGAGCTGTGTTTAATCTATGATGAGCAGGGTTTGTGGTTGGCGGTCAATGGCATGAAAATGCAGCCCGATTGGGTTGGCGAGTTGCCGCGCTTGTATCGTGCAGGGATTCGCAATGAGTTGTTGGCTCGTGCATGTATGGTGACGTCAACAGCTCGGATTATCGATGCAACAGCAGGTCTGGGACATGATGCGTTGTTGCTGGCGTGGTTGGGTGCAAACGTGACCTTGGTTGAGCGTCATCCGATTCTAGCGGCTTTGCTGATGGATGCAAAAATTCAAGCGGCTCGCCACACGGATGAGCGATTGCAGCAGGCTTTGGCACGTATGTCGGTCGTTTTTGCCAAGTCAGAAGCATATTTGATTGATTCTGCTATTCAGAATGAGACAGATGTCGTCTATCTTGATCCGATGTTTCCAAAAGCCCCAACTGAGAAAAAACAGCCTCTTGTAAAAAAAGAGATGCAAATTCTCCAATATTTATTATCCATGTCTCGTTCAGATGATTCTGTCATCGATTGGGGTGATGCGTTATTGCCTTTAGCCATGAACGTTGCCAATCGTGTGATTGTGAAGCGCCCGCGACATGCAAATCCATTGGCGGGCATTGAACCTGCGCATCGTTGGTTGGGTGATGCTTGTCGTTTTGATGGGTATTTTCAACATCATGCAAGTGATTCTACTGCAAAACAAGATGTGGTTTTATGATGAGTGGCTTGATGAATCATTCGCCTGATAGTGCCGTTTGGCAAGCCTTTGATCATGCGGCTGAGCATTATGATCAGGCGAGTATCTTACAGCATCAATCCGCTGAGTTTTTCTTGGAGCGAATCGCGCAAAGCGGTGAGTTTTCTCAACCTCAACTGCAGTGGATGGATGCGGGCTGCGGTACTGGGGTGATGGCGAAGCAAATTGCGCAGCAAGGTCAGCGAGTCATCGCGATTGATCAGTCACCTGCGATGTTGACGCATTTACAAGGGATTGAGGGAGTTACACCCATTCAAGGGGATATTCACCATCTACCATTTGCCGACTCATCGATTGATCGTTTAGTGAGTCACTTTGCATTGCATTGGCTGGGACCAATGATTCTGACTGAGGTTTGCCGTGTGGTGAAATCAGCTGGCATGCTGTGGTTGGCAATTCCTGTTCAAGGATCGTTTGCGAGCGTTCATGCACGATATCCAGAATTACCCATTTTTGATTTTTTGCCTGCTGAAGCTTGGATTGATGCTGCTAAAAAAAAGTCAGTTGAAATCGTTTCAGTGTCTGAGAAATGCTGGAGTCAAACATTTACCACATTACAAGATTTGTTGCACATGCTAAAGCTGATGGGTGGGCATCGTTTAGGGCGTGTGCAGGCACCTGTTCCATTGGCAACTTTTAGATCTTGGTTGCGTGATGTAGAGCCGATTGCATTGGAATATCAAGTTCTGTATTTGCAGTTGCGCTGTTTATGACGCTGGTGAGTAGTCACTAAAGAGGCAAATAATCAATATTTATAAATTAAATTTGCTTTGTATTTATCATGCATTCATGATGTTCATATCCTTTAAATTATCTTGTTTCTTCAATGTCTGAATCTGTATCAATCCCAGTTCAAAAACCAAATCGACGAGACGTTTTTTTTATTGCGGGCACGGATACCGATGTCGGTAAAACGGCTGTGTCATGCACGTTGCTGGCGCGTGCGCGATTATTGGGATTAAGTGCATTTGGCATTAAGCCGATTACAGCGGGCTGTCGGACTGAAGTTCAGCATGGCAAAGAAGTGCTTGTGAGTGATGATGCAGCACGGATGAGCGCACAAGCCAGTATTGTGCTCGATCCAATGTTGCTTGCACCGATTCGTTTACCGCTTCCGATTTCTCCGCATCTTGCAGCAGCTGATGCGGGTGTAACCTTGCGTGCGGAGCGTGTTGTTGGGCAAGTCCGAGCTGCATTGTCTACGCGCGCTGATTTTGTGGTGGTTGAAGGCGCGGGCGGTTGGCGAGTGCCGATTAACGCGCGTGAAACGGTTGCAGATGTTGCTCGATTATTGCAAAAGCCTGTCATTCTCGTGGTGCGCATCCGTTTAGGTTGCCTCAATCATGCGCTGTTGACCGCAGAAGCAATTCGTCGCGATGGGCTGGCGTTGGCGGGTTGGGTCGCAACGGTGTTGGATGATGAACAATCAACTGATGCGATTCAGGCGCAATGTACTTCGTTGGATGAGAGACTGCGCGTGCCGTGCCTGGGTGTTTTGCCATTTCAGGAAGTGCTTGATATCGAAGCGTTAGCAGCGCAAATTCGTTTACCGCATGAAATGAATACTTCCGAATGAGCGTAGCGAGCATCGGTTGAATTTAGTTGAGTGTAAATTGATCAATTTTACAAATTATTTGTATCAATTGATGTCGATTTCAGTCTTAATTTAGCAGTCTGTTTTTTGCCACGTATTTGGCAATTTGTCATTCATTTGCAAAGTTATTTCGTTTTTAGTGGTTAGGGTGATCACTCTAATTTGTTGAAGACTTGCATGCTTTATAGTTATTGGTTTTTTATAGAGTCCTAAGCCGAAATCCCATGATTGAGCTGCCCCCGTCTCGAAGTTTTTTTCTTGATCTGTTTGCGAACCAAAAAGCGGCACTTTGGATGTTGCTCGGCTCTCGTCGTGCATTTCGTTTTGTCACGCCAAGTGCTTCTCAATTGGTGGTTCTGGCAATTTTCGCCATTCTGGCAAATACCTTATTTAGTTGGCTGACCGCTGACGGAGCAGGGCATTTTAATGCACAAGGTCTAGCCAGTTATCTGCTATGGCCTTTCATTGCCATGATTGCAGGGATTTTCCTTGCCCAGCGCAATGGACTTGGGCGTTTGATGCTGGTTCCTGTAATTTTGTGGCTAGTGGCAGATATTTATGTCGCGCTTTTTCAGAGTCTTTTGCAATACCTTGGACTGATCAATCTACTGCCAGAAGTATTGTTGCCGTGGATGAATTCGCTGTTTCTCGTACTGTTTATCTGGCAGACGGTTTCTTTGCTATGGATTTTTGCAAAGCAATTGAAGTGGCCGTGGTGGGAGCAGATTCTGATTTTGGTTGCGACGATTGTGACCTTGGCAATTTGGCAGGAAGCGGTCAGTAGTCAACCGATTTGGAAAGTTGAAGAAAAAGTCCAACCTGTGATGCTCTCCGAGGAGGCGTTGTACGCTCAGCCACGCTTATTGGATGATGCGCTGAATCACTTACAAAAAGGTGTATTCGGTGAAACGCATTGGTACTTTATGGGCGTTGCGGGGGCGGGTTATCAGGATGTGTTTAAGACTGAAATAGAAAATACTCAGCGTCAGTTCGATACTCGATTTGGTACGACTGGACGTTCATTAGCATTGATTAATAACGCCAATACCCAAGAGACACGCCCACTTGCCAGTCGCACGAGCATTGCACAAGCTTTGGCGCGGATTGGTCAAGATATGAATCCTGATGATGTCTTATTTTTATTTATGACATCACATGGCAATCAAAATGTTTTTGAACTGGCAAATGATCCGATCAGCTTAACGTCAATTGATCCGCAGTGGTTGCGTGAAACACTGGATCGCTCAAACATTCGCTGGCGGGTGCTGGTGATATCAGCCTGTTACTCAGGAAGTTTTATTCCTGCGCTTGAGTCGCCAGATACGATTATTATTACTGCATCTGCGGCAGATCGTCCTTCTTTTGGTTGTTCTACAGAAGCAGATTACACTTACTTTGGTCGTGCATTTTTCTCGAATGCGATGCGCACGCAGAATTCTTTCGCTTCGGCGTTTACGGCTGCTCAAGCTGAAATTACCAGACGCGAAAAGCAGGAAGGTTTTGCGCCTTCTAATCCACAGATGCGTGTGGGTAGCAACATTGCGCTTATATTGCCGCAATTGGAGAGCCACTTGTTCCCAGCGCCAGATGTCGTGGCTTCTACGCCAGCGGTTGCGGATAACTCGTCGAATCATTCTGACTCAACCAAGTTGTCACCACTAGAAAAATTATCGTCGATTCATCTGCTGCCTAAAACTGAAAAGGCTCGACCAATCGCCCCTGTTCACCATTAATGCTAGGATTGACTCAACCTCATACTTTGATAAGGATTTTCAGATGAAAACACGCGCCGCGATTGCATGGTCAGCAGGACAACCCTTGACGATTCACGAAGTTGACCTTGCGCCGCCGCGCGCGGGCGAAGTGTTGGTCGAGATTAAGGCGACGGGGATTTGCCATACCGATTATTACACCTTGTCGGGCGCTGATCCTGAAGGTCGCTTTCCTGCGATTTTGGGACATGAAGGTGCGGGTGTTGTCCTTGAAGTCGGTGCAGGTGTGACTTCGCTCAAAGCGGGCGATCATGTGATTCCGCTCTATACGCCTGAATGCCGTCAGTGCAAATTCTGTTTGTCACAAAAAACCAATCTGTGCCAAGCCATTCGTTCGACTCAAGGTCAGGGATTGATGCCTGATGGTACTTCACGTTTCTCTCTCGATGGTCAGCCGATTTTGCACTATATGGGCACATCGACTTTTGCCAATCATATTGTCGTTCCTGAAATTGCCTTAGCAAAAATCCGTGAAGATGCGCCGTTTGATAAGGTCTGTTATATCGGTTGTGGCGTGACGACGGGTGTGGGTGCAGTGTTGTTTACAGCGAAAGTTGAAGCAGGTGCGAATGTGGTCGTGTTTGGTCTGGGTGGTATTGGGCTGAATGTGATTCAAGGCGCGAAGATGGTTGGCGCGAATAAAATCATTGGTGTGGACTTAAATCCTGAGCGCGAAGCGATGGCGCGTAAGTTTGGCATGACGCATTTCATCAATCCATCTAAAGTTGAAAATGTGGTGGATGCGATTATTCAACTGACTGATGGTGGTGCGGATTATTCTTTTGAATGTATTGGTAATGTCGAGGTGATGCGTCAGGCGCTGGAATGTTGCCATAAAGGCTGGGGTAAGAGCATTATCATTGGTGTTGCGCCTGCTGGTGCTGAAATTAGCACGCGTCCGTTTCAGTTGGTGACGGGTCGTCACTGGTTGGGTTCGGCGTTTGGTGGTGCGCGTGGGCGTACGGATGTGCCGAAGATTGTGGATTGGTATATGGACGGCAAACTGAATATTGATGATTTGATTACTCATCATTTGACGTTGGATGAGATCAATAAGGGATTTGATCTGATGAAGGCAGGGGAATCGATTCGGAGTGTGGTGGTTTATTGATTAGATGGTTTTGAAGGGTGTGCTTTAGCTTCTAAACGCTGATGGATGATAACTATGAAAGGATTATTAATTTTTGTTGCTTTATTTTCCTCATCAGCGTACGCGAAGCCTTTTTTTCAAGACTGTAAAGCGGCGCTTGCTCAACCGCATTTTCATCTTCTGGCGCAGAATCAAGAAAGCTTAAAACAAATTATTGCAGTTAATGATTCACCTAATCTCGGTCAATGTTTTCATTTGAATGATCATGAGTTTTTGATTATTCCTGAAACGACTCAAGCCACATCTGGCTCATTGTATTATTGTAACTTTAATCATGGTCGAGGCTGTAAGCCTTACCAGTATAGAGAGCAACTGCCTAGCGTTGCTGTTGCGAAAGAGTTTGATGGTGGACGTAAAAAACATTTTGCTTTGTTGAGCACAGATTTTCTTGAACATGGCTATTCAGGGCACGATTATTTCGTTCTTTATTTGTCGAAGCATAAGAAAAGTCAACCTTTTACTTTCCAACATCTTGTTGGTGTGAATGGTGTGAGAGGGGGATTATGCGGAGAGGAAGATGATAAGCCTATGGGTGGGTGGGAGCCTGACGTTACAAGCGATTTTTCTGACAAAATGGCATATCAAATAAAGTACACAGGAAAAAATAGTGTCATGCTGGTGTTTAATTTGGTCAAGAAAAACTGCAAGAGTGGTCAAAAGGTAAAGTACCAAGAGAGGTTTGTATTTCGTCAAGATAGATTTGTAAAAATCTCTAGAGTTAGATGATAGCGAGGTCAACCTTTAAGATTCGATAACGACATCAACTGTTCATTACATTAAATTCTGATTATTTTAATCGTTTTGACTTCTTGCAAAACAATCAGAGTTGGAAATTAAACAATCCCAAGCCGTCTTTTTGCTTCATCCAAATCCATCATATTCCCTTCTTTTGTATCGCTTAAACTTTGAAAAATTGCTTTGATGAAAGCGAGTTTTGCATTGGTGTCATAGTTCGGCAGGTGGAGCTCTTTGGCTTTAGTGATATTCATGTCTATAAGCATTTGGTGTTTGCCCTGTCCAATTCTTAAATGCTCTTGAGAATGAATTAACTTCCTGAAAACCTAATAAAAAAGAAATTTCACCTGAACTCAGCGAGGGCTGTTTTAAGTAATGCTCTGCTAGCGCTTGACGAGTATCATCCAATATCGTTTTAAAATTAGTCTGTTCGTCTTCTAGTAATCTTTGCAAAGTTCGCTTACTCAACGCCAGTCGTTGAGCGACATCATCAATACTGCTCAGTCCTGCGGGTAAACTTTCCAATAAAATTGTTTTTACTTTTTCATGGGTTGGTGCATTTTCATTAAGGTCTGTCAGGTTTTGCCTTAAATGAGGTTCAAAGAAAGACCACATTGTTGGATTTGACGTTAAAAATGGACGTTCACTGTCCTGTCGAGAAAAACGAATTGAAACACGATCTCCCTTTTGTAGCGTAATTCCAAAGAAATCTTCGTATTTGGTCAGGTGTGTAGGGAGTTGAGTGAGGCAAACCTCTATAGGAATAACATGTGTTCGAGTACAAATTCTGGCGAGTTGCGTAAAAAAAACTAACTCAGTCATAGCTAGACTTTCAGGGACTTCATCATCCACGTCGTAGAATTCAATTTCTAATGAAGTTCTATGATGATCAATTGCAACATGTAGCAACATGTAGCAACATTGGGCCAATCAATTTTTTGAAATCAGATAGTCGCTGTAAAGCAATATTTAGATTTGGGCTACATGCGCAGGCAAATATAGCTGGATCAAATAACTCGACAGTAATGGTCTGACCGATCTTGAGAGGAAGATTTTTTAAGCCCGATAATTTCTCTATCACTCTCCAAAATTGAAAATATTGCTGAGGTGTCACATAGGTATCTTTACGATTAAAGAGATCGAGTGGTAAAGAAGCCAGACGTAAAACATCTTCTGGATGTATGCCTAAATCCATGAGGAATAATTTCCAATTCGGTTGCAGCATAAATTTTGAAGAATATTTCATGACTGACTTTTCCCAAAAAAATATCAATGTAATACGTTGATTACTAGACACTATTTAACAACAGACATCACCATCTTGTCGAAAATGCGATCGCCGAACCATTTGCGAATAAAAATCATGAGTTTGGCATATTTTCCGCCGACGTAGCGTGTCTTGGGATGATTGGCATTGACGGCTTGAATCAGCATATCAACGACAACTTGTACATTGGATAAATTTCCTTTTTTGACCGACTCATTGGTTGCATTCGCGACAACATTTGCCATGTTGCGATAAGGACTTGTTCCTGAGCGTTCTAACAATGGTTTTACCATAACATCAGCAAATTCAGTTGCAATTGCTCCAGGTTCAATCACGACAACATCAATATTGAAAGGTTTAAGCTCTAAACGTAAACAGTCAGACCATCCTTCCACTGCATGTTTACTGGCATGATACCAACTGCCCATAGGCGTATAAATTTACCGCCCATTGACGAAATATTGATGATACGCCCCTGATTTTTACGACGCATTGATGGAAGAACTTTTTGGGTTAAATATGCCATGCCAAATACATTAACATCAAATTGATAGCGCGCGTCTTCAAGCGATGTGTCTTCCATCGCACCATAAAGACCAAAACCTGCGCAATTCACTAGAATATCGACACCACCACTTTCTCTTTCGATGTGTTGGATCACGTCATCGACTTCTTGGTGATTGGTGATATCCATTTTTAAAGTACGCGCACCAAGTTCACTTAAATCTTTCATTGCATCTAAACGGCGCGCAACGGAATACACAGTTGCATCTTGTTGAAGGAGAGCTTTGGTAAAGGCTTTTCCCATACCAGAAGAAGCGCCAGTGACGAGAATAATTTGACCTTGAATTTTGTTCATTGCGGATAGCCTCTAGATAGATCACGTTGAGAATCTGAAGTTGTTGTGGACATTCTAGAAAAGCTAACGGTAGTTACTTAAACCCAATGACGACAAAGTATATGCGAATGACGCCAAATGTTTTTGGTATTTGATTTGAGTTTGTTGTGATCAATTAGGAGGTGTTGATATTAGATCTTTGCGACGATAGTTGAGCCAATATTTAAATGAGAATTCGGCCGTAGCCTGCACATTTAACGTACTTCTTTAAGAAGCAATAATGCCTTGTCGGTGCGTTTAATTTTTTTATCTTAAATTCAATAAGTAAGCTGGATAACCAATCGTTTCCCTAGCAAGAGAGTAAATATCTCTGGCTTCATAATAATCAGCATGAGTAGAGCCATTCACTTTGAGTCCAGCATGAGTCATGGCTAACTTTGTCCGAGTAATATGAAAAAATTGACTCACAATAAAAACTGATTGAATGTGTTGCGCATGGGAAATTTTAGCGATGTTATTTGCTGTGGCAGCAGTGTTAATACCTGAACTATCTCGAATGATAGACGTTGATGGAATACCGTGTTGTTCCAAATAACGAGCCATAACCTCTGCTTCATCATATCCTTCAACCCCAGTTCCTCCGCTGACAATGATCAATGGTGCGACACCTTGATGATACATATCGATTGCACAGTCTATTCGCGCTTGTAATCTTGGGCTGGGTTGTCCATTTGGTAAAACAGTATTGCCTAGAACGACAATTGCATCGGCTTTTGCAATGTGATCATTTAGTCCAATCAATGAAATGATTCCCGCCATTCCGAAGAATAGTAAGATGGATACATAAACTATGAATCGAAAGAATGTCATAAGTACCTAAGAAAATGAATGTTCAGCCAAGCGCTCTATGGGTTTGCAATTGCAGCAATCATTCGCATGAGTTTAGAACAAAAAGCGCCTAAACCTTCACTGTCTAGGCACTTTTCTTTTAGTTAAATTCCAACTCAAGAATAACAGGCAATATCTCCCTTAGCCGTTCTACACATCCTACCGAAGCTGGCGTCATGGGCAATCGAACGTTGCTTTCTATCAATCCCATGATATTCAGTGCAGCTTTGACAGGTGCAGGATTGGGTTCAGAAAAGAGAATTTGAATCAATGGCTGTAATGCGTTGTTGATCTGCCTTGCCTCAGCTAAGCGTCCATGCTGGACATGTTGATGCATCAGACGATACAAGTCAGGGCGAATGTGCGCCGCTGCCGAAACTGCACCTTGTCCACCGAGGCAAGAGCAGACAAAAATCATATTGTCCTCACCGCTGAGGATATTCAGCGTAGTTTCGCTAATCTGCTGACTAAGTTGCATGACGTTGCCATTGCCACTTTCTTTGACGGCGATAAATTGTGGGTTGTGATTCAAGGCTTGCAGCGTCGTCAGCTCAATATTGACGCCCGTGCGATACGGAATGTTGTAAATCATAAATGGCAAAGTCGTGGCTGCCGCAGCCGCTTCAAAATGACGTTGAATACCCAGTTGCGACGGTCGGACATACGCAGGCGGGCTCATGAGGAAACCAGAAATTCCTTGATGCGTGCTGTAACAGCGCACATCTTCTACGACTTGCATGGTGTCACTGCCACTGATTCCGACCATGATGGGGCATTGACCATCGGCTGCTTCAATCACTGCATCCAGCAATTGCAGATGTTCAGAACCGCTTAATGTTGCGGATTCACCTGTTGTTGCTCCGACGATTAAGCCATCGACGCCTTGATCAATGAGATGGCGCGTGAGTTTTTGTGCGGCGGGCAAGTCAAGTTGTTGCGTGACTCCCTGAAAAGGCGTGACAAGGGGGATCCAAATGCCAGTGGCATCGCTTTGGGTCAAAGGTCTCATGGAGGACTCCAGTTGTTTTAAAAAGTTAAAACATCACCTGCACGCTACACTGTTCAAGTGCGCCGTGAGATGTGAAACTGGAGAAGTTGATTGTTTACGTGATGCCTCCGCCAGATTCTCATCTGACGGCAAGCAGCTTCCCGTTAGATGAGAATCTGCTTCTTTGACTTGATTGAATGATATGTTAAATGCGACGCAGCACTGCCTATCAGCGCAGTCAAGATGCGCGATCCAACAGAAACGTATGGTGCATTGAACATAGCAATCAAAGAATGCAAAAGTGATGTGCTTGCAGTATAGCGAGCGTTCGTTTTGCGTACAATCCCATTTTTCCCATGAGCGTGAATCATTGCAACGGTTTGGGCGAGCCGAGTATCAATGTCCACGCATGGATTTATCATACATTTTTAAAGGATGATTTATCCCCACTGTTTACCGAGCTGCTCAAGTCCCGCCATCTGTAAATCTTCAGGACTCATCAAAATACGAAATTTACAATTTGCTTGAAAATAAAGAAAAAATGGTTCAGCAAAAAACGGAATATCTGATGAGGATTTGACCTCAACGACAAACATTCCTCCGCGCTTTCCATCTTGTTCAGTGAAATAGCTGGCTTCGGGTTTGATGGTTTCTAGAATTTTGCCAATCATTTCTCCGACTTTGCCGTTTCGGACTAAGGAGTTAAATGGCTCAATGGGGAAGTCGACGGTGAGTAACATTTTCATGAGAAAGCTCCTTTTATAGTTTTTGGAGTGATTTAAGCTATCAATATGTGCACAGATCTTATGCGTAGATCAGGAAATATAAGATCCTTTTTGATTATAATGAGCATCGATTTGTTTAATTTGTAGTCAGATAATTTGTCACTAAGCTTATAGTTCGTCAAGGTGTTTTTGACCAGTGGTCAGAGCTTTAAATCATTTTGAAATTAATCATATACCGATATTTATTGTTTCCTGAGAACCCGATGAAAATACTCAATTCATCTCGCTGCTTTAACGGCGAACAACGTTTTTATCAGCATGATTCTGCCGTCATTGGTTTGCCGATGAAGTTTGGTGTTTATCTTCCTCCGCAAGCATTGGCTGGCGATGCGTGTCCTGCGCTGTTTTATTTAGCGGGTTTAACGTGCACCGAAGAAACTTTTCCGATTAAAGCACATGCGCAAGCCATCGCTGCCGAGTTGGGTGTGATTCTGATTTCACCAGATACTAGTCCGCGTGGTGACGAAGCAGCAAAGGCGGATTATTGGGATTTGGGGCAAGGCGCAGGATTTTATGTCGATGCGACGCAAGCCCCGTGGACGCCACATTATCGGATGGAGTCTTATCTGTGTCATGAGCTGTATTATGTGATTAAAGATCATTTTAATCTTAATAAGATCAGCATGATGGGTCATTCGATGGGTGGTCATGGCGCTTTGACTTTAGCATTGCGTTATCCTGAGTTATTTGCATCTGTTTCTGCAATTGCGCCGATTGCTGCGCCGATGGATTGTCCTTGGGGAGTTAAAGCCTTTACCAATTATTTAGGTGAAGATCAAAGCAAATGGGCTGAACATGATGCCAGTCGTTTGATTGCAGCAAAAGGGAAACTCTTTGACAATATCTTGGTTGATCAAGGTTTAGAGGATCAGTTCCTCAACCAATTGCATCCAGATCGATTTGAAGCGGCGTGTGCTAGCGTGGGTCAACCACTCACTTTGCGTCGTCATGCGGGATATGATCATGGATATTATTTTATTCAAAGTGTGATTGCCGATCATGTGCGCTATCATACGCAGGCGCTGCTCTAATGTTAGCTCCTTCCCCTGAGGGGGAAGGTTGGGATGGGGGCGCTTTTAAAGTGAAATCAAAAGCACCCCCCTTCTAAATCTTCCCCCTCAGGGGAAGACTTCAAAGCATCATCACATTTGTCATTTATTTAGCCAGAGTTTGTTATGACTAAACCCTATTGGATTGCCCCGTCGATTTTATCCGCTGACTTTGCTCGCCTCGGTGAAGATGTTGAAAAAGTACTGAATGCTGGCGCGGATGTGGTGCATTTTGATGTGATGGATAATCACTATGTGCCGAATCTGACGTTTGGTTCGATGATTTGTACCGCGCTGCGCAGTTATGGCATTACTGCACCGATTGATGTGCATTTGATGGTTGAGCCTGTAGATCGCATGATTGAGTATTTTCTGGAAGCAGGTGCGAGCATTATTACGTTTCATCCTGAGGCGACGCCGCATATTGATCGTTCATTGCAGTTGATCAAGTCGGGCGGTGCGAAAGCAGGTTTGGTATTTAATCCTGCGACGCCATTGCATTACCTCGATTATGTGATGGATAAGGTCGATCAAGTACTGCTGATGAGCGTGAACCCTGGTTTTGGCGGTCAAAGCTTCATTCCAAGTACGCTAGATAAGCTGCGTGTGGCGAAGCAGATGATTGAAAAAAGTGGTCGTGATATTCGTTTGGAGGTCGATGGCGGTGTGAATGTGAAGAACATTCGTGCGATTGCGGAAGCGGGCGCGGATATGTTTGTTGCGGGGTCTGCGATTTTTAATCAGCCTGATTATAAAACGGTGATTGATGCGATGCGCGCGGAGTTGGCGTTGGTACAGCGGTAAAACCGTTTCCAAGTTCACTGAGCGGAGTCGAAGTGAACATCTCAGATTTATAGAACTTAAAAGCTATTTTTCGTGGGTGTCTTTTCATTGAGATGGTTTAATGGGAGGAACCGCCTACCGCGGGTCTTCCTTTTTTCTTGGAAAAAGGAAGCAAAACCGTGTCCCTCACAAAACTCGCGTACAGGGAGTTGCCTTTGAAAATTAAGGCTTATTCAAAAGGTTAACATTTGAATAGTTCTCGTTTGGCTCAGACAGTTGTTCGGGACAATACAGAGCAAAAAGCAAGTTTAAATGTGCTTTTAATCCTGATTCTTCTCAATCATATATTCATCTTTATATACAAACTTGGGAATTTCCCAATGGTATTTGATGGCGAGTAAGCGGAAGAGAAAACCGCCAAACAGGGTAATAATCATGCCTTGTTCATCGACCAGATTCAGCTGTAAACAGCCGAGATAAAGTGCGGCACTGGCTAATGCAACGCTGGCATAGAGTTCTTTTTGAAAAATGAGCGGAATGTCATTACACAAGATATCGCGCAAAATCCCACCAAAAACCCCTGTAATCACACCAAACACGGCACTGATTAGTAGGCTTGGTTTGATTAATCCTTCATGTTGCATTTGAAGGGCAACCTGACAACCGATAATGGTAAAAGCAACCAATCCCAGCGCATCCAACACCAAAAAGATGGATTTCAAGTGCTTCATCAGCGGTGCAATCACCACAGTCAATAGTGCTGCAAAGCCTGTAAGTGCAAGGTATTCTGGGTGTTTAACCCAAGTGAGCGGGTAATGCCCGAGCAATACATCGCGGGCTGAACCTCCACCGAGTGCAGTCACGCATGCAATCAATACAACACCAAATAAATCCATACTGCGTCGCCCAGCAGAAAGTGCGCCAGTCATAGCTTCAGCGGTGATCGCGATGATGTAAATAATAGTCAGCATGTAGAGTGAAGATCTGGATCAGTTTTGGTGCGGGCATTTTAACCGACTCAGCTCATGAAATGGAGATTTATGGAGGCTTCGTGCTGACTCGACAATTCACATCATCTAATTCACATCATCACGAAATCCAAGTAGAGCAGCATTTTTTGAATTTAGCGCCATTGCCGCAAGGACAAGGATCATTGCGTCCGAGACTAAGTGGGGCAGTGGGATCGAGAAAATACCAACGATCTTTGATTTTTACAAAACCTGACTTTTCAAGATGTTGATGCTCGCCTTGAGCATCTTTCCACTTCGCAACAAACGTCACTGTCGCGTGAATTTTGTCGGCAAGTTCCTCAAAAATTTGTACGTCTAAGCCAAGCCATGTGCTTTGGGTTGACCAAGCGCGAATACCATTTTCGTCCAGAAGTTTTTGTTGAGCAGGCAGTGTGGTATTAACGAGGTAGTCAATTAAACCTAGCGCATAGGCACTGTATCGTGAGCGCATCAGTTTTTCTGCGGTCGGTGCTGGTTCGCCTGCATGGTATTTCCCACAGCAGCTGATGAGGAGATTTTTGGGATTACAGGGACAAGTTTGCATAAGTTTTAGCTTTTCAAAAAGTTAATAAATACAGGAACGATCGACCCAACGAGTAATAACGCCATGCTGATATTAAAAAGTTTCTGGTGCTTTGGGCTTTGTAGAAAACGTTTTAAATTTGCACCAAAGAATAACCACGTTGCTGCGCTCGGAAATGCAGTGATCAGAAATATGAGTGCAATGATGCCAATTTGCTGAAAAATATTGGTGTTCAGTGTAGTGTAAGTTGCAATCGCCCCAGTCGCCATAATCCATGCTTTGGGATTAACCCATTGAAAAAGTGCGGCTTGCCAAAAGTTCAATGGTTTGGCATTGCTGCTATTGATTTCATGTGTTTTGGTCATGGCAATCATCCACGCCAAATAGAGCAGATACACAATCCCTAAAACTTGAATGACCGTATGAATCATCGGGAACTGTTCAAAAATGCTCCCCAATCCCACACCAATCAACAACACCATCACTGGAAAACCCAGACAAATGCCAAAGAGATGAGGCAGGCTCTTTCTTACACCATAATTTAAACCAGAACTCATCAGCATCACATTATTCGGACCAGGTGTGATTGCTGCCGAAAATGCAAATATCACGAGGGCAAAATAAAGTTCGAACGTATGTGATGTCATGAAATTGTATTGACCCTAAAAAGCATGAAATCAGAAAAAATCAGTATGCCAATTCTGATGTTGTAAATACAGGATTTTGATCATTCATGTCGTATGAACAGCAATAGAGGTTGTCATTTAAGGACTGTTGAGATCGATATGAGTCTAATGATGAAGGAAATTATTGATAAACAATTGATATCGGGTAAAACAGAAAAGTGATTCTTTCTGCTAGAGACGTAGAGAAAGAATGGGTAAATAATGCTGATTTTGGATACAACTGTGCTAGCATACACATGTTGACAATACTTGTTGTCTACTTTAATAAATAGGAGAGATTCGCGATGCTCAAAACCCAACGTGTTTATGTAGTCCATGAATTTAATGCACCTGTTGCAAAAGTATTTGCAGCATTAAGCGAACATGAAAATCTCAATCAGATCTTTGCACCAGCCAAAGTCACTCGTCTAAAAGACGGTCAAGGTGCGCGTAATGGTGTGGGTTCTGCGCGTAAACTCTCTATTCCATTGACGCCGTCTTTTGTTGAAACCAATCAGGTTTATGTTGAAAATGAAAGAATTGAATATGCGATCACCAGTGGTATTGCACCGATTAAAGAACATCGTGGCGTGATGAAGTTTATTGATCTGGGGAACCGCACTCGCTTGGAATATACCATTGAGTTCAAAGGACGCGTGCCATTTATTGGTCCGATTGTGAAATTCGCTTTACAGGACGGCGTAAGTCGCGGTTTGAAAAAACTAAAGTTCTAAACGCGCGAATACATGACGAGATGAATCGACGAGAAAGGACACATCATGTGTCCTTTTTTTATGGCGCATGGATTGTTTATTTGGGCTTAGCTAATTTGGCTTAGCTGATTTGGATAACTTAAGCCAGCCAGCCTGATCCTTCAGCGTCTCGATCAATTTCCAAGATGTTTTTGGGTAGTTTCACTTCGAGGTCTTGACCATGCAAGGTATAAGAAGCAATCACAAACTCCTCTTCTATTCGAGCGATGGTTAATTTAATAGAGTCGCGAATGACGACCTTTTCTCCGATATATGTTTCTATTTGTTCCATATCTTCTAAGCTCATGATCATTCCTTATTTTTTATTTGCAGGATTCTTGCTGCCGACGTCAATGGAGTCTCGCATATTATTTATACAGATGCATGCTTAATTTGTTCATCCCATGATTTTATTTGAATTGTAAAAAAAGGCTTATCGAATTGTATTTGTGCATTGATTTTGTATAAAGAAAGATCAAGAACAGCTTGTCGTCTATAAATATATTTGCCTAAAAAGCATAGGCGTTCACATTTATTAATGTTGTTTGTAAAAAATATTGTGATATAAATCACACAACATATTGTTTAACAATATTATTTTGCAAACATTACTATTTTTAACTTAGAATGCCCATCAACAAAAAACCACGTTCATATTAGAAAAATACTGAGTTTATTCAATATTTTTATATTTATAAAAAGCAAGAGACACCATAATGAATATTTCCGCTGACACTTTCGGCGTGTCTACATTAAGCAGTCTTATGAGCACAGCCTTCGCGCGTTTAACGGCTGAACTCACAGACAATAATCGCCCCTTACGTCTCAGGCTCCCAGTCAAAGATCAACTGTTGAATCAAGCGCTACTCATCCAGCACTTGACGGGTCATACAGCCGTTTGCGATGGATTTGACCTTGAAGTCCACTGTCTCTCAGGCAGCGTACATATTCCACTCAAGACCTTAATTGCGTTACCGATATCACTAGAAATCGTCACCGATTGTGGGGAGTTACACTGTATTCATGGCATCGTCACCGAAGCCCGTGCAGGAGAATCTGATGGTGGTTTTGCGACGTATAAACTTCGCGTCCAAGATGCCTTTTCATTACTGACACGTCGGCGTAACACCCGCGTCTTTATGAATAAAAGCGTCCTCGATATCTCATATATCCTGCTTGATGAATGGAAAAGTCGCAGTTCACTCTTTGCATCGATTCTACAGATTGACAGCTCGCGTATCACCCAAGACTACCCTACGATCGCCTTCACCATGCAATCAGGCGAAGATGATCGTGCATTTCTGTTTCGATTATGGAAACGCTGGGGCATCTCATGGTTCTTTGAACCAACTTGTGACACATCTAGTGACAGCATCAGCCACAACCTTTGCCTATTTGATGACAGCAGTCGCTTAAGTCAAAACCACGCAGGAACCGTCAAATTCCAACGCCAAAGTGCCACCGAACAACGAGACACCATTACCCAATTTCAAGGTCATCGTACTCTCACCAGCGGCTCAACCCAATACCACCAATGGCAGCCCACGAGCGCTCAACTACAATCATCCAGCCAATACCACCACCACAATCAAGGCGACCGTGCGCAAACTCTAAACGTCACTCTGGAAGACGCGATCCTTGACACTCCAGCCACAGGACTAGACGACAGCACGGCAGACCGTTTTGGCCTTCTGCACATTCAGCAACATGAACAACGTAGCAAATGCTTTCATGGACAAGGCAATGTCCGTGATCTGCAAGTTGGACAATGGATCGAACTCAGCGGCCATCCAGAAATTGACAATCACCCTGATGAAGAACGCCAATTCATCATCACCGAACTCTGGATTGATGCGGAAAATAACCTGCCAAAACCGATCAACGATCGTATTCAAACCCTAAATACCATGAATGGTTGGCAAACTTACTCACCAGTTGCACAAGCCACACATCAGCATCGCTACAGCAACCGCTTTCGTGCAATACGCCGAGATATCCCGCTCATCCCCACATACAATCCGCAAGCCGATCTCCCGAAAGTCCATCCCATGATTGGCATCGTCGTTTGCCCTCAGGGAGAAGAAGTCCACTGTGACGCATGGGGAAGAATCCAAGTAAGATTTCCCAATACCAAAGCTGAAGACCACAGTCATAGTGGTGGTGCAGGCAGCAACGATAGCGAAGGCGACTCAGCATGGATTGATCTGATGTCCTCATGGGCGGGAGATCAATATGGCGCTATTCAACTCCCACGAGCTGGCGATGCCGTCGTCATCGACTTTCTGAATGGTGATCCTGATCGCCCGTATATCACTGGTCGGATGTATCACAGCCAACGTCAACCGCCAACCTTTAGTAATACAGGCAACCTCCCTGACAATAAATACTTAAGTGGCATCAAGAGTAAAGAAGTCAAAGGCAACCGTTATAACCAACTCCGCTTAGATGATACGCCTAGTCAAATCTCTGCACAGCTTGCAAGTCAGCATGGTGAAAGCCAACTCAATCTTGGTTTCCTTACACAACCCAGAGCACAAGATGGTAAGGGCGATGCGCGAGGACAAGGCTTAGAACTCAGAACCGATGAATCAGGTTCAATCCGAGCAGGAAAAGGACTGCTATTAACGACCTATGGACAGGCTAATGCCCAAGGTCAACAAATGGACGCCAGTCCAGCCCAAGGTTCACTCAACAACAGTCTTGAACAGATGAAATCCTTATCTGACTCAGCCAAGAATCAGAATGCGGATCCACTTACGACACTCGACTCCATTCAAAATTGCATTAATGCCCTTGAAGCACAAGGTGATGACGCCAAGGTCAAAGCATTTAAACAAGCCATTTTGTTACTCGCATCACCTGCGGATATTGCAGTGACGACACCTAAGAGCATTCACAGCCATGCAGGTCAACACATCACGCAAAGCGCAAGTGACTCAATCAACCAATCCGCAGGGAAGAATTACACCTTAGTGGCAGGTCAAGGTATCAGTTTATATACCGCAGATTATGGTGCGAAGTTATTTGCGGCAAAAGGAAAAGTACAACTCCAAGCGCAAAGTGATGCGATGGAGCTGATTGCATCATTAGGCATCAAGATGATTTCAACCCAAGACAGTGTCGAGATTAGTGCATCGAAGAGCATTATCCTGACGGCGGGTGGTAGTCAGATCAAAATTAGTGGAGATGGGATAACGCTGACCAGCCCGAGTGTGATGAATTACAAGGCAAGTCAGCATGTCTTTGCGGGTGGGGCTAGTGTGAATGTGCAATTGCCTGTGCTACCTAGTTCAACAGTGACCGATTTTAGTCGGCATCTTAATTATACTTTTCAGTATCCCAAAAAAGACGATCCTCATGTTGTGTATTTTCCACCTGCGGGAATTATGGTGATCGATAAGACCAAGGGGGAAGCGATTAAACATATAGATGTCAGTATGGATGAGACAAATCCAGATAAGGCGACAACAGACCGTTTTTATACAAATGGCAGTAAACAAACAGCAGTGCATGTTATGTATGCGGGTGCTCCAAATTTTGAAGTTCCTTCTGCTACCTATGAGGAACATGTAGTTTTTGATGAGTCTGCGCTGGCTAGTGATCTAAATGGTAGTCACGGAGAGGAAGTAGTATGACAACTGAAAATTCTAAAATTACTTTGCTTGTAAGAGGGCAAGATCATAAACCATTAAAGAGTTTTCCTATTCGAGTGCAATATGCTGGGGAGGCAAAGCAACTTGAACGAATGACGGATCAACAAGGCAAAGCAAATTTTTCTCTAGAACCTAATCGCTTAGTTGATGTATCGGTGCTCACACCTGACGGTAGTTTTGAAAAAAATGCGACGATCAATACGACAAAAGCATCAAAGAAGCTGTTCACAATTATAGGTGTTGGGCATAAAAAGAACGATTTTATCGTACAACTCCAAATTAAGATGATTGATTTGAATAAAAAGCCTGTACCTCATCATAATTTGGAAATTATTCTCGAAGGTAATACATCAACGAAGAAAAGTGATCAAAGCGGCATAATTAAACAAGCCATGCTGGTTGGTGAACTCATTCGAATGAATTGCATTGATTTGGAGTCAAATCTTACGCTTGTAGAAAAGTTTAAAAAGATGTTGCATGTAGATGAGTATCCTAGTGCCTATGTCTATAGGCCAAACAGGGCTGGAGACTACGTCATAACAGTTACTTTACCAATGCATGTGCATGATTCTTCGACAGAACCAGATAAGCCGACGACTCAACATCCATCGTTGATTCCGCCATCTGCAGATAAATTGATAACAATAGCCCAGATGAAGACTATGTGGCCTAAAGTTAAAGAGGAGAAGATGAAGCCAATAATGGATGAGCTGAATAATAATATTAATGATTATAGATTGAATACACCTTTAAGAAAGGCTCATTTCTTTGCTCAAATCATGCAAGAAGTTGGACCTGCATTTACACCAGGAGAAAATTTAAATTATAGACCACATATATTGAAAAAGTTTAGTTATTACCGAAAGTTCCCAAATGAGGCGGAACGTGATGGATTAACAAATGAACATGCTGCAAATGTAATTAATATTGCAAATAATGCATATAATGATGCATATCGACCTAAAGCTTATAAGCTTGGTAATACTGAGAAAGGGGATGGATGGAAATATAGAGGTAGAGGATTAAAACAGTTAACTGGTCGATCAAATTATACAAGCTTTAATAATGAATACCCTCAAGTGTGGTCAAATGAAAACATAAATTTTGTTGAGCATCCAGAACTCTTAGAGCAACCAAAATATGCCGCTCGCTCAGCTGTTTGGTATTGGTTAAAGCATGACCTTGCTAGTATTGCTGATTCAGGTGAATCAGAGGATAGCGTTAACAAGATAACGGCTATTATAAATAAAGCTACTGACTCTTATGCAGCGAGAAGAATGAATTTTTCAGGTAGTAAAGGTTTTGTTGGCACTAAGAATTTGTTTCGTTAGCCTAACTAATTTTTTGAGGGATAGAATCCATGAAGTACAAAATATTATTATATATAACTATTCAGTTTATGATATATAGTTATGCCTTTGCTACTCAATCAACAGTTGAAAATTATATAGAGTGCTATAGTCGAAATTTTTGCCATATTGATTCAACGAGTATTTCTATAGCCAATAAGACAGGAAAAATACTATATACTGAATATGATGTTTCAAATAGTGATATGGTAGGTATTCAACTTTCATTTCTGCCTAATAATCATAATGGAAAGCCTATTATTATTGGTAAATTTCCTCAGGATGGTAGTTATTACCCTGTTATAGAAGCTGTTAGTACATATATGTCTCTAAAAGGTAATACTAAGTTTATTGTGATAGCGACATTAAGAGATTTATATGAAAAATCGAATCCTGATTTTTTGGGGATAAGTTATGAAATATATATTGCAGATGTTATACAACTACAGGATGGGAACATACAGTTCAAGGAAGATAAAAAATCTTTGAATGGCATTCGAAATGGACAAGTTGGTAAATGGGATGATGGAACAACAGAGAAATTCAAATTCACAACGATCAGGGCAATTAAAGATGAGTTACGGAGGGATGGGTTGTAATTTTGATCTAAATGTTTTAGTCACATTTAAATAGGTCTACGATGAAGATTTATTGTTGATATTATCCTATCTAAGTCATTTTAATTATTAGATAATTTAAAACGTAAAACTATTTAAAATATTAAAATCAGGATGGTATTATGAATTTATTGTTAACCTGTCTATTGCTATTGATCAGCTTTACTGCTTGTGCTGATAGTGTTGACTGGCAGTATGATGATGCAACGCAAATATTTGGCAAGTCCCCTCGACAATCTACATACAAATATGGGGAGTATATTATGCTCCCTAATGGGACAAAGACAATGATAAAACTAAGTGATAAAACTCCTGTATTTAGGCAGTTTTCTGGACAAAATATTCAATCAAGTATTAGCGAGATTTTGTTAAAAGAAGAAAAGAACGTCTATAGTATTGGCAAGTTTGCAATCGCCAGTATATATGGGGAAGACTCTGCAGTACCTACGATGCATATGGTATATAGTGACGACGTGATCAATGTTTTATTCGTTTCTTTATTTGGAGTAGCTGATATACATCCAGGATCTCGTAAAACAACTCAAACTTTATATATATATAATATTAAAAATAAAGAGACATATTCTGTAGATGTTGTTAATCAGATTAAGAGCAAACAGGAAATTGACAGTGGAAGTTATATATCTGAATTAACTGATTTTGGATCAATAAAGAAATTATCAAAATCTACATATCAATTTGAAAGTTCTACAAGTCTTTATAAACTAGAAAACAATAAGCAGGTTAATAATCAAATGAATGCTCCATACAAAAAATTTTCATTGATATACAAATATAATCCTAAAGGATTAGATCAGTGTCGAGTTATAGATAATAAAAATGATACAGGACAAGCAAATTGTAGTGATCTTCTTGGGGGGGGAGAAGCAAAGTTGATTAATTAATTCCTAATATACTTTGTGTTCGTATTTATATTAATTTCTTTTGAATGAACGGTTGATTCTTTCGTTGAAAAAGTCAACTTTGTTCAATGCATTATTGTTCTGATAGTTATTTATTATGAGGTTTAAGCCCAGCAAGCTCCCTCATCAGACGATCTAAAAATAAGTGCCGTACTTCTGGTGAGACTCGCTGTGCAGGATAGCACCGTACAATTTCGAAATGATCTATAGATGCCGATTT
>JAGWUI010000033.1 GCA_028868515.1 Gammaproteobacteria bacterium | reverse complement strand
GAGTGGTTGCGATGAGTTCTAATGTTGTAAAGACGAAAATAAGTAAAAATGCGGCGAGTTTAAAAGCCTCTGCATTCAAACAGCGTGTGACGAACTATTTGGATCGTACTGCGGGTACATTTGGCGATCCAAAACGGGTTCGACCTTTTTTGTTTTTGGCTGCCGTATCGATTTTATTGGTTATATCGTCGCTCGCTTACTTGATTTATACCGTGCCTAAAAGTAACCAGATGATCCATGATGTGGGTGATCTACGTGTTTTATCTGAACAGATCGCTAAAAACGCAAGTGAAGCTTCAACTGGACGTGGTGGCGATGCATTTAAGCGTTTGGCGGTGTCACAGACTAAGTTTCGAGAGCGTTTGGAGAGCTTAACTGCAAACTACGGTACAACTAGTTCTGAGATGGAGACTGTGCTTAAGGCGTGGGGTAGTACTAATCAAGCTGTAACTGATATGTTGAGTAACGAAGAAGTTGTGAACGATGTTCATGACGTTGGTGTGCAGATTCGTGATGCGGCTCCTTTGATTCAGGATAGCTATAATAAAATCAGTGATCGGATGATTAAGTCAAATGCACCAGCTGTACAAGTAGCATTTGTTCGAGATCAAGTGTTGTTATCTGAGCGTATTTTGAAAGCGATTACCGTGGTGTTGTCTGGTGATGATACTGCGATTTCTTCAGCGTCAGGCTTCTCTGATGATACTCAGCAATTTGGTAAGGTTTTGAATGGTCAGCTTAAGGGTGATTCAAGCCTAGGTATTGATGTTGTTGCTAATCCTGCAGAGCGTAAATCATTAGAAGAGGTTTCTAAAGTTTATAATGATGTTTTGAAGCCTTCCGCTGCAAAGATGTTTATTAGTTCTCC
Source organism: Gammaproteobacteria bacterium (assembly GCA_028868515.1). Classification (GTDB taxonomy): domain Bacteria; phylum Pseudomonadota; class Gammaproteobacteria; order Pseudomonadales; family Moraxellaceae; genus Aquirhabdus. The sequence goes on along the minus strand of JAGWUI010000033.1, from coordinate 27,593 downwards.
ACAAATTACGCAGGTTCGTGATACTGGTAAGCAACTTTATTCCGCGTCAGCAACACTGCAAGGACAATTGGGTGTTTTGTCTGAAGCTGTGCAGAATAAATATCGTTCTGTTTTTCCTAGTGCTTTAATGATTTTAGGTTTGATTGGTGCTGCTTATGCGTTGGTTCGCATGTTCTCAATGCGTTCACGTATTGACCAAGAACGAGCAATGGCAGAAGCACATAAAGAAGCAGAACGTGCACGTGAAATGCAAGCTGAAAGTGAACGTAACCAAACTGCGATTTTGCGTCTTTTGGATGAATTGGGTGACCTTGCGGATGGTGACTTGACTGTGAACGCAACCGTGTCTGAAGATTTTACTGGTGCGATTGCTGACTCTGTTAACTTCGCGATTGACCAACTTCGCTTGTTGGTTTCTGCGATTAATACCACCGCTTTACAAGTTGCAGGTTCATCTCAAGAAACACAGATGACAGCGATGCATTTGGCTGATGCGTCAGAACATCAAGCACAAGAAATTGCAGGGGCATCTGCTGCGGTTAATGAAATTGCAGTGTCAATCGACCAAGTTTCGATGAATGCGATTGAGTCTGCTGCGGTTGCGGAACGTTCTGTAGGTATCGCGGTGAATGGTGGTGATGTGGTTCAACGTTCAATTGAAGGTATGAACATTATTCGCGATCAGATTCAAGAAACTGCGAAACGTATTAAACGTCTAGGTGAATCATCACAAGAAATTGGTGATATCGTTTCTCTGATTAATGACATTGCTGACCAAACCAACATTCTTGCGTTGAATGCTGCGATTCAGGCATCGATGGCTGGTGAGGCTGGACGTGGATTCGCGGTGGTTGCTGACGAAGTTCAACGTCTAGCTGAACGCTCAGCAGGTGCGACTAAGCAGATTGAAGGCTTGGTTAAAGCGATTCAAAGTGATACGAATGAAGCTGTTATTTCTATGGAACAAACCACAAGTGAGGTTATCCGTGGTGCTGGCTTGGCTCAGGATGCGGGTGTGGCGTTGGATGAAGTACAACGCGTTTCTAGAACATTGGCTGACTTGATTCAAAATATTTCTTCAGAAGCTCGTCAACAGGCAGCCTCAGCGGGTCATATTTCCAATACCATGAATGTCATTCAGGAAATTACGACTAAGACCACAGCCGGTACAATGGCAACTGCAAATTCGGTTGGTAATCTGGCAGATATGGCGGCTAACTTACGCGAATCTGTTTCAGGCTTCAAACTTCCTGATGAAATGACTGCAAGTTAATCGACTGGCTGTATATATCGTGAAGTTATCTGAAAGAAAATCAGACTCAGCAGAAGCAACAGTTGCTTATGCTGGTCAATCTCATGAAGCATTTGATGAAGAACAATCGGCCTTGTGGCATTCATTAATTGAGTCAAGGATTGGCATGGTGTTGCCTGAGATCCAACGTAGCTTGTTTGAGCGGCGGGTGCGGGAACGGATGAGATTATGTGGACTAGATGTCATGTCATATTATCATCTGGTACAAGTTCATTCTTTAGAGTGGCAGCAACTCGTAGAAGATTTAGTTGTTCATGAGACTGCTTTTTTCCGCCATCTACCTTCTTATGAGTTACTTGAACAGAGATTACCTCATTTTGGGGGGGCTGTTCATATATGGAGTGTGGGATGTTCAACAGGTGAGGAAACTTGGTCGTTGGCGATGCTTGCTGATGCACATGCACAGCATGGGTTTAGCATCATGGCTAGTGATATTAGTGAATCTGTGTTGAACATAGCGCGTAAGGGATTGTATTCATGGCGTAAAGCGGAAAAGATTCCGGCGAAATATCGTGAGTATTGTATTGCTCTGCCTAAGCTCCAAACGAAGAGTACTGTGCATGCTTCATCGATGACGACTCAAGATTGGCATATTGGTGATTATTTACGTGAGCGTGTTTTTTTTCATCGATTTAATTTAATGGATACAAGTAGTGCGCCTTTTAGGAAGCTACAAATTATTTTTTGTCAGAATGTCTTGATCTATTTTCGTCAATTTGATCGACGGGATATTTTGGATGCATTAGTTCAGCGGTTAGATCTGGGCGGGTTGCTCGTTTTGGGACCTGGAGAAATGGCGGATTGGGATCATCCAGCCATGAAAAGAGTCAAATATGCAGGGACGTTGGCGTATGAGAGAGTCAAAATATAATCATAACGATAGGTATCTAAATCGTTATTTGGTTTTGTCGACTTTACGATATAAGAAAGAGGGTCATGATTTCGCGACGAAATCTAGTCAGCAGTTTCGCCTGTTATGGGTGCTTCTTATTCAACTTCAACAGACTCTACAGAAACAAATCATACAGAAACAGTTGAGCCAAAGTGTGCTTTGGTCTCTATGGATGGATAATCGTATTAAGAGCAAAATATTATGAGTCTCCAACAGTCTTATATCGCACTAGATTGGGTCAAAGATGCCTTAGAGGAAACCTTGCAAAAGGTGAAATCTAATCTTCTAGAGCAGACGCCATTTTCTTTACAGCTTGCTTGTGATGGTTTGCATCAAGTCAGTGGGACTTTGCATATCGCGCAGTTGACCGAGACATTGGTGTTGTCTGAAGTATTGGAAAAGATTTTACAGGCTGTTGTCGATGGGAAATTAAAATTTTCTAATGTAGAAGCTGACATTAACAAAGCGTTGGATTTATTGCTTGAAGAACTAGATCATTTACAGAGAACAAAGAGCAGTCGCCCTGCTGCGATTTATGCACAAGTAGAGCTTTTGAATGGTTTGCTTCTCAATGAACCAACTCCGAATAAAAAGTTATCTTTTACTCCTGATTTCTCATTATTAGATAAAGAATTTCTAGCGCAAAATCGTACTGTGCCGCAGTATGAAAAGTTGACTCAAGCATATCAATATTTATTAGCGATTTGGCTGGGAGGGAATGCATCACCACAGACATTGGCTGATTTTACTCGAGTGGCATCATTGTTGAAGCTGAGTGCCCAGAGTCGTATTGAGTCCGTGATTTGGGATGTTGCAACCGTATTTCATCAGGCTGTCAGCAATGGATCTTTATCAGATTCAGAGAAAATACGTCCATTATTGATAAAGCTTGAGCGCGCACTGGTCATTGTGGATCAAACTGAATCTGAATCGAATCTTGCGCTACTAGGTGATCTACTGTTTGCGCTTGATCCGCAACAGATTTCTAACCCAGAGGTGTCTCAACTTCGTCAATTATATGGCTTGGACTTACCTGAATTGGGTGAGGCATCGAATCGTTTATTGGATTCTGCATTGCAGCAAGTTCTGGCTGCTCGAGATGGTTTGGTAATTGATCGGAATACTGCGGCAATTTCGCTGCGAGAGGCGACACGTCTACTTGAAGCTTCTGGTTGGCATCCTTTAGCTAAGGATACTGAGGCAAAGTTGCATCAACTTGTTGCAGAGTATAAGCCTGAGCCACAGATCGTTGATCGTTTTGCTGTGGATTTGAACCAACTCGCAGATAAAATTAAACAAACGATTGAGATGACATCTCAGTCTGATAAACCAACTGGCGGTGGAATCATTCAAGATGCACGCCATGCTGCGGTACGTGAATCGCGGACTGCTCTTGAGAAAATTAAGGCTGCTTTAGCAAACTATCATCAAAGTCGTCGGGATGTTGCGACTTTAGCAGCAGTTCCTGAGTTACTGAAAATGGTGGGCGGTGCTTTTACAATGTTGAGTTTGCCGCGTGCAGCTGACTTGTTGAAACATACTGTTTCTGCACTTAAATCAACAATTCTAAAAGAAAAATATATTCCACATTGGAAGCAAACAGATTTATTAGCTCAGCTCATTTCATCCATTGAATACTATTTGGATCAATTGGCAGGTCAGTATCAAGACGACAATATTCTTGCGCTTGCAGAAGAAACACTCAAAGAGTTCAAAAAACCACATGGTGGAGCAGAACCTATACCTGCTGGTGGTGAAAAACTCTATCACGATGAGACAAGTGCTACTGTTATCGATCATATCGAAGCTCCGACTGAAGTGAGTACAGAAGCTACTTCTCATGCCGTAGCAGAAGAGTTGCCAGTCGTTGCATCTGTTGTAGACGTAGAAAATGTTACTGCGTCAGAAGCTGAGCTCTCAGATAATCCATATAACGATGATTTTGAACAAGACGATGAGATTCGTGAAATCTTTATTGAGGAAACTGAGGAAGTTTTAGAGTCAATCGCGACTTACTATCCAAAATGGAAAGCGGATTTCAAAGATGAAGCATCGTTGAAAGAGACGCGCCGTGCTTTTCATACCCTCAAAGGTTCTGGACGGATGGTAGGTGCGCGTACAGTTGGGGAGTTGGCGTGGTCGATTGAGAGTTTGTTTAATCGATTGTTAGATCATAGTGTGCAGCCAAATCATTCCATGACACAACTGGTTGATAGTGTGTATGGGGCAATGCCGATTTTGATTAAGAGCTATGAAGAGAAGCGTCCAAATACCCCAGAAATGCGTCAAAAAATTGCGACTTGGATGTCAAATGCGGATGCTCTCATTCATTCGCGTCCAGTGATTGCAGATGGGGCACCTGAGGTTGCTGTAGAGAGTGTTTCTGCAAACGAGGCTGTGGTTGCTGTTGCAAAAGATGATGCGTCGCAGAAGAAAAATCAGGCAAGCGGCTCACAGGCACTTCCACTTCATTTGTTAAGTGATCAAGCACCTAAGGCACTGCCACTGGATGATTTTGGCCAAGATGCTGAGATTCGTGAGATTTTCTTGGAAGAAGCTGGCGATGTTTTGGCGGAGTTGAATGAACATTTTCCACAATGGGCTGTTAAGTTTGAGAATGAAGCAGCATTAAAAGTTATTCGCCGAAACTTTCACACCTTAAAAGGTTCTGGACGTATGGTGGGTGCACATGCATCTGCTGAGCTTGCATGGTCAATTGAACGCTTGCTGAATAGTGTGTTGGAACACTCCATTACAGCAACACAAAGCATTGTTCAACTGGTCGGTGAAGTTGTCGCAATTATTCCTGGTCTTGTGGAAGATTTTTCAGCAGGGCGTGCTCCAAGTATTAATTTATTGCCAATAATTCATACTGCTTGGTTACTTCAAGCTGGGCATGATATTAACGCAACACAAATTCAAAATGTGATTCAAAAAGCGGATGAGGGATATTCTGATATTCCTGTTTTGGATGATGAGCAATTCTTACTTGAAGATTTTGATGCGCTGACTGAAGTGCTCAATAGTCAAAATTCTGAACTTGAATCTGTACCAGAGCCTGAACCAACTAAAGTCGCAGCAGTTGCTGCTCCTGCTCCCGCAAAAGCTAAAAAAGAAGTCTCGATTGATGAGCTAGATCCTCAGCTTCTCGAAATTTTTGTGAGCGAAGCAGAAGGGTATTTAGAAGATATTCGAGCGTTTGTTAAAGAGAATTTGATCGCAGGTAAGCATGAAGTTTTGACGACTGATGTATTACTGCGCGCTTTGCATACCCTACGCGGTAGTGCAGGGATGACAGGGATTGAATCTATTTATCAGCTTGCACATGTCATGGAGCATGAGTGTAAACGTTTGATGCGTGAACACGTTGCCATGACTGATGCACATATTGATGCGCTTGTAGATTTAGATCGATTGACGACATCTCAAGTGAACTTATTGAAAGAAGGCAAAATGCCAGTTCTCGATGAAGTGAGCTATGAGTTTATCGATCGTGTCGAAGGGTTAATGCCTAAAAAAGGTGAAGCTGTTGCTGATGAACCAGAACCTGTATTTACTGGGTTGGTGACAGAGTTAATGGATATTGGTATCGATGATGTACTCGATGCGGAGTGGACATTAAAAGAGCGTTTGTCGGAGTCTGATGCTTTAGCACATGTCGCGGCATTAAATACTCAGATGCTTAAACTGTCAGATGCTGTCGTTCATGTACCGATTGCACCACTGACCTCACTCGTAAGCGCATTACAGCATGCATATCAGCATGTATTAGCTTATCCAGCATTGTTGACTGCTCATCATGATACTTTGGTGGATGATTTATTATCTGGGCACGCTGCGCTAACTCGGATGTTTGATGCGCTTGCCGCAAGTATTCAAGTGAAGGCAGAAGATTCTGTTATCCAGCGCTTGCAGCAGTTGCTACAACAAACATCATCTGAATCTAAACTTTCTGCACAACAAGATGTCGTCGAGCCAGTTGCTGCGGTACAGGAAGTGAAAACTGTGGCAGAGGCTCCAAAAACCGCTGCAAGTTTTGAGTATCCTGTCGATAGTGACAATGATCCAGAGCTACTTGAAGTTTTCATGGAAGAAGCTGAGGAGTTGGTTCAAGAAATTGATCAAAGTTTTACAGCTTGGGCTGAAGAAACAGAAAATAAAGAGCCTATTAAAGCGTTACAACGTCATATGCATACTCTCAAAGGTGGTGCTCGTATGGCGCGTGTTGAAAGTTTGGGTGACTATACGCATGAACTTGAAACTGTTTATGAACGTCTAGTAGAAAATAATGAGAAAACTCCAGAAGTGCTTGTTCGTTTTTTACGTCATGCACAAGATCAAGTTGCACAGCAAGTGGATCAATTGGCTCAATCTCAGAAGTCATTTTTTACACCAACTGAAACTTCGACATTACAGCAATATATTAAGTCTCGTGATATTCAAGTATTACAAAGCTATTTCGACTTGATGGATTCAAATCGCAATGCGGGCGCTACTTCTTCTAAGGTTGAAACACCAGTTGCACCAACACCTGTTGTAGAACAAGCAGTTGTTGCACCTAAAGTTGAAGTTGTCGAGCCAGCTAAACCGACGCCACAACCAGCACCTATCGTGGATGCAGCACCTGAACTCCCAGTCGTGGGGCAAATGCAGGTTTTGGCTGAGGCATGGGATGAGGGTAGTGCACCTGATCCTGATGTATTGGAAATTTTCTTGGATGAAGCTGGAGAAATCATTGATCTAACCAGTACGCAATTGGCGAAATGGTTGAAGGGTTCAAGCCAAGCCAGTGATCCAAGTCATAAAAAGCTACTCCAAGATTTACAGCGCAATCTTCACACCTTCAAAGGTGGTGCTCGGATGGCTGGAATTGATTCATTGGGTGATTTATCTCATGAAATGGAATTTGTTTATGAGGATCTAGCTCTCGGCAAAAAAGAAGTTTCCCCTGCAATTGGTCAGTTATTGAATCAGAGTCATGATTGGTTGGCTGATGCGATTGCGGTGCTCGATCGCGGCGAACGTCCACAAATGCCAACCGCTTTGATCGATGCGCTGAAGTTATTCCGTAAAGATCCGGCATTACTTATTGCCGCTACTCAAGTTAAACCTGCGGTGGTTCATGAAACTGATACTGCGAAAACAGTTGAAGCTGCAAAAACTGCCACTAAAACAGTTGCGGCTCCTCAGGCTGAAACGATCATCACACATAGCGATGAGTCAGGTTTACCACCAACAACAGGTTTATTTCCAAAAAAACATGAGTCAGAAGTTTCTTCAACTGAGATGGTGCGTGTTTCTGCAACATTGATGGAAAAGATGATCAACTTGGCTGGTGAGAATGCAATTAGCCGTGCGCGAATTGAAATGGAGTTAACGGGCTTTGCGTATACCGTTGATGAAATGGGTGTAGCAATTCAGAAAATCGCAGAACAATTACGTCGCATGGATGGTGAGTTGGAATCGCAAATTATTGCGCGCCATCAAGATGAAGTCAGTCAACATGATGGTGGTCAGTATCAAGACTTTGACCCGCTAGAGATGGATCAATATTCTTCGATCAATCAGCTTTCTAAATCATTAGCTGAGTCAGTATCTGACTTATTAGATTTTAGAAATACATTGATTGAGAAGTCCCGCGATTCTGAAAGTTTGCTGCTTCAACAGTCACGGATTCAGTCAGAGCTTCAAGAAGGTCTGATGAGTTCTCGTTTGGTTCCATTCTCTCGACTTGTCCCTCGTTTGCAACGTGTTGTTCGTCAAACTGCAACTGAATTAGGTAAACCTGTTGAACTGGTTATTCAGAACGCTGAAGGTGAGCTTGATCGCAGCGTATTGGAGCGTATGGTTGCACCGCTAGAACATATGCTACGTAATGCGGTTGACCATGGTATGGAGCCGCCTGCTGATCGTGCTGCACAGCAGAAGCCAGAAAAAGGAACGATTACGTTATCTGTTATGCGCGAAGGTAGTGAGGTGATTATTACCTTGCAGGATGATGGTCGCGGAATTAACGTAGATGCTGTGCGTCGTAAAGCGATTGAGCGCGGCATTATCGATGATGCTACTGTACAAACTGATCACGATATCATGCAGTTCATTTTCCATGCTGGATTATCAACTGCAGCAGCAGTGACTCAGATTTCTGGTCGCGGCGTTGGTATGGACGTTGTACAGAGTGAGATTCGTCAATTAGGCGGTGTGGTTACTGTTGATTCGACAGCAGGTAAAGGCACATGCTTTACATTGCGCCTACCATTGACTGTGGCTGTTACCGATGCACTGCGTGTCCGTGTTGGTGATCGTATTTTTGCAGTGTCTTTGTCTCAAATTGAACGTATTGTGCGAGTGAATACAATTGAGCTCGAGAAGTTCTATCAGTCTAATCAACAGACTTATAAAGTAGATGGTCAGGATTATCGTTTACGTTATTTAGGCGAGTTGATTGGCGGTGCGCATACTCCGACGTTATATGGTCAAAACATTCCATCACCGTTGTTGTTGATTAAGTATGAAGGTCAGCGTTTTGCCGTTCAGGTTGATCAGTTGATTGGTTCTCGCGAAGAAATGGTGATCAAGCCTGTCGGAGCACAGCTCGCAGGCGTAGGCAGTATTTCTGGCGCTACCATCTTGGGTGATGGTTCCGTGGTGATCATTCTCGATCTAGTTGCATTAGCTCGTTCTGCTGGTAGTGTGGCGCGTACAAGTGCACCGCAAGAAACTGAGCTTAAAGCGGCTGCTGCGGGCGTACAGAAACAAACCATTATGGTGGTCGACGATTCTGTGACGGTACGTAAAGTCACCACACGCTTGCTCGAACGTCATGGTTACCAAGTCATTGCTGCAAAAGATGGTGTGGATGCGATGAGTAAACTGGAAGACGCGCATCCAGATCTAATGTTGCTCGATATCGAAATGCCACGTATGGACGGTTTCGAGGTTGCGACATTAGTACGTCACAGCCCAAGATTGTCGTATTTGCCGATTATCATGATTACTTCGCGTACAGGTGAGAAACATCGTGAGCGTGCATATAGTATTGGTGTGAACGGCTATATGGGTAAACCATTCCAAGAGCAAATTTTGCTTGAAAACATCAGCGATCTTTTGCTGGAGTCTCAAGCTGAGATCGCACGTAATAAGAATCTGGCATAATTATTATGATGCACTTTGCCGCCCCTCGGCTGTTGATTGTGGCAGACAATCCAATGCAACGGATTGCGATTGCCGAAGCAGTCGAGCGGAGTGGATTTGATGTGTTGCATAATATCCATTCCAGCCGTTTAAAATCAGAACACTGTGAGTTGTTGCCAAATCTTTGGTTGTTAGATGTTGAAGATGAAGATGAGGTTCTTGATTTTTTAGGCGATGATGCGCCTTTGATGATCGGAATTACTCAGGCTCCATCTCCAGTCAATAAAAAAGCATATGATCGATGGGTACAGTCACTCAGTCAGAAGCTCAATAAGGTTCTCGGAGAAGCAGCGCCTTTATTGACGCTTCTTGATGAAGAATACATGCATGATGTGGATGCCAGTGTTGCTGATGTCGGTACTATTGTTCATGAAGAAGAACCGAAACAACCGCTTGAACCAGTTGAAGTTGAATTAGCACCCGTTCAAAGCAAAAACAGAAGTTATGTCACAGGGATTACTCCGCCGAATTGGCAATATGTCTGTGTACTTGCAGCATCTATGGGTGGACCTGAAGCGGTTAAACGTTTCTTGGATCATGTCCCTGTGAGTGTGCCTGTTGCTTTTGTTTTGGTACAGCATATCGATCCCAATATGCAGGCTGTTTTGCCTCGGGTTTTGGGCAGGCATAATGAGTGGCAATTCGATACAGAAAAGAATTTTGCGCAATTGCCAAATGAGCAAGGTTCATCAATATACCCGCATTTGCAACTGATGAAAGGTCGTGTGCTGATTGTTCCTGCACTCAGACAAATTGATTTTGGTGACTGTGGTGAGGTATTTGCACATCCATCAAAATTGTCTGATGCTGTTCAATATGAACCATGGCCAGGTCAGTATAAACCATCGATTAATGATGTGATGCGACGTGCGGCTGAAGCATTTGGTTCACGTCTAATCACGATTGTATTTAGCGGAATGGGCGACGATGGTAGTGCGGCTGTGAGTAAGGTCCAAGAAACACGCGGTAGTATTTGGGCGCAGACTGCTGGAAGCTGTGTTTGTTCGAGCCAGCCTGATCATGTGAGAGCCTCTGGTCAAGTGAGTTTTAATGGTAGTCCAGAAGTTTTGGCTGAACATTTACAGCAGATTATTGCTGAACAATCAATTTCAGTGATTTGAGTAATGATCTGATGAATAGTTGAGAGATAAGGAAATTTATCATGAGTAACGCAAGTCCAAATAAAGATGTGCAATCAAATCAAAGTATGAGCTTGCTGACGACATCTGGTACCTTAGAGCTATATATTCTAGCTGTCGGCAAAGGCACATCGTGGGTATTACCCAAATCATTAGTACTTGATGAGCTTACTTTGACACCAACATCCCTGATCAATCAGCAGGTTGAATGGAAAGGTCAGAAATTACCTTTGGTGGTTGTCGGCACAAAAGCAGATATGACCCATGCCTTGTTGATTGAGGGAGAGCAGGATAACTTGCGTTATGCAATTGCGACACTCAAGTCACCTAATATTTCCAAAATTCGTATTTCTTCACTGAAAGACATTGAATCTGCATCAGATGTATCGAGTGCAAAAACAGATCAATTTGTTTTCCAATATGTAAAACATGATGATCAGACTTGGATTGTTCCTGATTTAGAAAAACTTGAAAAATCATTTAAAAAGAAATAAATATTTTATTTGTAGAAATCGATATAAAAAAGCCGACATGATTGTCGGCTTTTGAGTTTTTACTTAGCGAGAAGTTTAGTCAGAATACTTTGATAAATATCCGTCAAAGGTTCTAACGACGCAACATCGACATGTTCATTGATCTGATGAATCGTTGCATTCAATACACCGAGTTCCAGCACTTGCGCACCAGTTGGTGCAATGAAACGTCCATCACTCGTACCGCCGCTGGTTGAGAGTTCGGTTTCAACATTAACAGTTTCACGAATAGCTTCTTGCGCCGCAGCGACTAGTTCGCCTTCCGCAGTCAGGAATGGCTGTCCAGATAACGACCAATCGAGCGTGTATTTCAGGTTGTGTTTATCAAGGATAGCGTGAGTCCGCGATTTCAATTGTTCTGCGGTGACTTCGGTTGAGAAACGGAAGTTGAAGACGATATTGATATCCGCTGGAATCACATTATTTGCGCCAGTGCCTGAGTTGAGATTAGAAATCTGGAAGCTGGTCGCTGGGAAAAAGTCATTACCATGATCCCAGATTTCATTGCTGAGATCCGTAATCGCAGGTGCAGCGCGATGAATAGGGTTGTCCGCAAGGTGAGGATAGGCAACATGACCTTGTTTGCCATGTACGGTGAGAATACCATTTAACGAGCCGCGACGACCATTTTTGATGACATCACCGAGTGTTTTGGTACTTGACGGTTCGCCGACCAAGCACCATTTAATTTTTTCGTTGCGTGCTTCTAAGGTTTCAACGACTTTCACGGTGCCGTTAATCGACGGACCTTCTTCGTCGCTAGTGATCAAAAAGGCGATAGAACCTTGATGGTCAGGATGTTCGTCAACGAAGCGTTCACAGGCGACGACCATCGCGGCCAATGCGCTTTTCATATCTGCTGTGCCGCGACCATAGAGCTGACCGTCACGGATTTCTGGGACGAAAGGTGCTGATGACCATTTGCCGAGGTCACCTGTCGGGACAACGTCAGTATGACCTGCGAAGCAGAATAGTGGTCCAGTTGTGCCACGTCGTGCCCAGAGATTGTCGACATCACCGAAACGCATCTTTTCGATATGAAAACCGATTTTGGCAAGACGTTCTGCCATGATGGTTTGGCAATCGGCGTCGATCGGGGTGACGGATGGGCGGCTGATGAGGTCAAGGGTTAAATCTAAAGTAGCTGACATTGAGTTGATTTTCGAGTGTGAAGTTGGCAGATTTTAGCTGAAATTAGCAAGGTTATTCTATGATTTGATTACTATGAGCCTTGAGCTTCATGATTTTAGTTTAAAATAATTAAGAGCGTAATAGCTACAACAATGCCTAAAAGCAGAATTGGTGCAAATACACGGAAATATGGTCTTTGACCCCAATCCTCAGATTTGGGCAAAGCCTTGCTAAAGGGATCGAATAGGAATTTGAGGGACAACTGATGAAGTAGTTCATCGGCATTTGAATAAGGATTTAGTGGGATATAAAAACGCTTTTGACTCTTTGTCTTTATTTGTATTCCTTTTTGTGTTTCGTATGATTTGATGACGTCAATGTGAGCAATATCATCATATGGAATTGATCTTAGTGTGATTAAGTCAAACCGATTTAGTGATCGTAAGGTCATCCGAATTTCAGTTGGGCGAATTTGAAGGCTGAAACCGAGATGACCAAAAAGTATAGGTAAAACAAAGAATATTAGGTAAAAACTGATGGAATGCTGATATTCTTGATGACCTTATTATGTGGTAATATGAAGAAAATAAAAAAGAGCAGCACCAAAAAACTTAAAAGTGGTCTCTTGTTCCCTTTAGTTTGAGAGTAAAAAACTTCTTGTTCCACAGTGTTATCCGTATTTTAGTGGTTATGTTTAAATCCTAACATATTCTAAGTATTACTCCACAACCTTCACCGTCTGCCCAGCAAATTTCACAATCTGATTAGCGACGATTTTATTACGTTTACGAAGTTCAACTTTGCCATCAACCGTGACTTGCCCTTCATCAATCGCATGTTTTGCCGCTGCGCCACTTTCGCACCAGCCTTCGATTTTCAGTAAATTACTGAGCGTGACAAAAGGACGACCTTCAAGGTGAAATGTGTTCATGGGTATTCATTGCCAAAAAGTTAAATCAATGCGTGCATTTTAAATGAAATATCAGCGGAATACAGATAATAAAACTCCGCCAGAAGTTGTGTGTTTGATTAGCTTCTGGCGGAGTGTTAAGTCAGGCTGCTTCTACATGGATTTCAACTGCCTTCGGTTTAACTTCCGCTGTTTTTGGAATTTGTAAATCAAGCATACCATCTTTAAACGTTGCTTTGATTTTGGTTCCATCGACGTTGCTTGGAAGCGTAAAACTTCTCAAAAAACTTCCGTAGTAACGTTCGATGCGGTGGAATTTTTTTCCATCTTCTTCTTTCTCGTGTTTCCGTTCACCTTTAATCGAAAGCACACCATTTTCGACGCTGACTTTAACATCATCTTTGCTGACATCTGGGATTTCGGCTTTGATTGTGAATGCCTTATCCGTTTCGCTGATGTCTACTCGAGGTGTCCAATCCCCTGATTGAACAAGCTCAAACCCATGATCTGAATGTATCGCTTTCGCATAGCGATCAAATACATCTTCAATGTCACGTAATGGCTCCCATCTGACAAGGCTCATGATGTTTCTCCTTGATTTTACGGGATTACAACGATTGGAAAATGAGTACCCGTTTCGACTCATTTTTCACCAATTCCATGTGCCCTTATATTAAATATCAGGGCATTTGAGATTGTTTCAAGGATTTTTGCGATGAATGGTTTTTGTTAATAAATTGATTTTACTTAATAAATAAAAAATATATTTACGAGTATTAACTAAGACTTCTTTTTTAAGTTTGCTAGGCATGTTTTTTGTAGATGGTCATTCAATGCATGAATATAGTTGAATTTATAAATTGGAATATTCAGATTAGCTTGAAGTAGCAAAATAGGTGAGGAAATAAAAAGTATGCAGAAAGCAATTGATGTTATTAATCTGAATTGCTCTTTTAGTCTCCGCCACTTCGTTAATTTAAAAGAAATACGATCATGAATATCTTTATTTTTTCTGGATGGCGCGTAACCATCCTCCATTATTTCTTTATAGTATTTATAGCTAAACAGGGTGATGAATAATAATAAAATTCCGCCAATAAGAAAAATTACTCCTAAAAAAACAAAAGAACTATTCCATTCTCCAATAGTTGCGCACGTTTGCATTAAAGATGATGTGTAGTTTTTGAACCATTGAAATAAAACGACAAAGATTGCAGCACAGCCAAACATAAGAATTAGTTTCTTAAACTCAGTTGGATCTTTTGGAATGATAACTGCTGTTCCTGCCGCAATTTCTTTTGCATAGCGTTCTTCTAGGGTTATTCGTGTACTTTTAATTGTTAATAGTTCTTTACGATATTTTGGATTGAATAAGACCAATAGAACTACAAGTCCTGCTAGGCCTACAGATCCCCAAAATAAGAGAAACGAAAAGTGATCCATTATTATTTCCTTATAGTTTTTTATTCCTAACGAAACTTACCACAACCACAATGCCACATTCATATCCGCATAACCATATTGATGATTGAGCGCTTCTTTGAGGGCTTTGCTTGCAGTTTGTTTGGGCTTCATTTTAAGTGTCTTAGCCGCTGTCTGAATTTCTTTTAATTCATGTGGTTCTAAATAGAGGATTTCGTGTTTGGTCACTTCATTTTTTTGATACAGCTTGAGTAAGTGGCTGCCAATTGTATCTACTGTAAGTCCACGTTGTTCTGCAATTTGTGCGCGATCTAAGCCTTGATTGACTAGCTCTAAAGTCGCGGTGACGGTATCTACTTTTTCCAGAACAGGTTCAACATAATCAGCTGCTTGATCTGCGGGCAGTGTGCGGATTTCTGCCAAACGATCGAGGAATGCCTGACCGTAACGCGCGAGTTTTTGTTCACCGACGCCGTTAATTTGTTTTAACTCAGCTAAATGACTTGGGTCGCTGATTGCCATTTCACGCAAACTTGTATCGCTAAAAATAATATAAGGCGGGACTTTTTGTGCCTGTGCGAAGGCAAGGCGCAAGATTCGTAATGCTTCAAATCGACGTTGGACTTCGACAGGCAAATCGCTGGCTTTGCCAATAGCACGATCTTTTCGAGCTGTTTTGGCTTTGGGTAAAGCGAGTTCGCGTAGCCAAAGCGTCGATTGACCTTTGAGGAGTTCGCGGGCTTTTTCTCCTGCAATCAAGCCACCGAAGCCTTCGGCATCAGGAAGTAAATATCCTAGCGCAACCAATTGCCTAAATACGTTGCGCCATGCGGCTTCGGATAAGTCCTGACCAACACCAAAGGTTGGTAACTCATCATGTTTTAACTGTTTGATCCTATCAGTTTCAACGCCGAGTAACACATCCACCAGATGTGACGCACCAAAACGATTACCTGTACGAATCGCGGCAGAAAGGGCTTTTTGTGCGGCGATTGTGGCGTTCCACGTATCTGGCGGATTAGCGCAAATATCGCAGTTACCACATGCTTCAGAGCCTGTTTCACCAAAATAGCTGAGCAGCACTTGTCGACGGCAATTGGCAGTTTCGCAGTAAGCGAGCAAGGCATCCAGTTTGCCTGATTCAATCCGTTTTACTTCTGGCGGTGTATCGGATTGCGCCAACATACGACGCACCGATACGACATCACCCAAGCCATATGCCATCCACGCTTCGGACGGTAAGCCGTCACGCCCTGCGCGTCCAGTTTCTTGGTAATAGCCTTCAAGTGATTTTGGTAAATCTAAATGCGCGACAAAGCGGACGTTTGGTTTATCAATGCCCATGCCGAAGGCAACAGTTGCACAAACAATCCGTCCTTCTTCATAGAGAAATTCTTCTTGGACTTTGATGCGCTCTGATTGTGGTAAACCTGCGTGATAGGCGAGGGTAGGTAAGCCTTTGCTTTGTAAAAACTCGGCGGTTTCTTCGACACGTTTACGCGATAGGCAATAGACAATACCTGCTGCACCTTCGGGTTGCTGCTGAATAAAGTCGAGCAGTTGCTTACGACCATTATCTTTTTCTGTGATGGTGTAGCGAATGTTGGGGCGATCAAAACTGGAGAGAAAGATTGGCGCATTTTGCAGACTCAGCACCTGAATAATATCTGCGCGGGTGCGCTCATCTGCGGTGGCGGTGAGTGCCATGCGCGGGATGTGTGGATAGCGCTGTGCGAGTAGGCCGAGTTGCTGATATTCTGGGCGGAAATCATGTCCCCACTGACTGACGCAATGTGCTTCGTCGATGGCAAACAGTGAAAGTGGTGCTTGATCGAGTAGATTCAAAAAACTGGCATTGAGCAATCGTTCTGGTGCGACATAGAGCAAGTCAAGTTCGCCAGTGAGCAGATCTTGTTCAACTTGCCGCTGGGCGGGAAGAGGGAGTGAGCTATTGAGAAATTCTGCGCGTACACCCAACTCGCGCAATGTGTCTACTTGATCTTTCATCAGGGCAATCAGGGGTGAAACGACGATGCCAACGCCCGCGCGCAGTAATGCTGGAATTTGATAACAAACACTTTTGCCGCCGCCTGTTGGCATGAGGACGAGGGTATTTTTGCCATGTACTGCGTTGTCGATGATTTGGGCTTGTTGTCCACGAAAATGATCATAGCCAAAAACACGTGAGAGGGTTTTTAGTGCTGCAGTTTGGGATGCGGTTTGTGTGTGATTCAGCATGGTGGTGTGTACTTGGGTGAATTGGTTGCGAGTATTTTTTATGGTGGGAAGTATAGCGTGAATTAGATGGGTGCTTTTGTGATTTGAGTATCTGAATGATGCTTGCGATTAGTTTATTAAATCGTCTATAAGATGTAGTTTAATTCATGAAAGAAATGGCTACTAAGGTAGTTTTTAGTATTTAATGTATTGGCGTTAATAACTTAAATAATACAGGTGCATTTATTAAATGTTTACAGAAGTAGAAACAAGCGCTCGAATGAATGAAGCGTACAAAAAGTATCGGGCAGCTAAGAAAAGTTCACTAAATACTGCTGCCTTCTCTGGTTTTTTAAATATCCCTATTCAACAAGTTTCTGAGAAAGTAGGAAACTTAGCCTGTCGTTCAGGTTGTTCTCATTGTTGCTATTTAAGGGTTTCCGCTTATTCTTTCGAGATAGTTTCAATTTATTTTTATTTAGTCACTAGATTAGATAAAGATGCACTAGCCGCTTTTAAAGAAAGACTTCAGGAAAAGGCTATAAGTGTTTCTAGTATGTCGGTAGATGAGCATTACATCACTAATGTTCAATGTCCTATGCTTGAGGATAATAAATGTATTGTCTATCCAGTAAGGCCGATGGCTTGTGCAGGATATCACTCATTATCTGAACCAACTTGCCGAGATTCCTATGAGCATCCAGAAATAGTAGGGGATGATGGAGATGGGATTCCAATGGCATTGGATGTGAAGGAAATGCAATCTTTTCAGAGCGGAATTGCTGAGGCAGTGTTGAACGAAGAAAACGATGATACAGGGCGATATGAGCTAATTTCAGCCCTCTATCAAATTTTTGAGAAACCAACTTTGTTGCAGCTCTGGAGAAACGGTCGAAAAATGTTTTCGAATTTGCCAGATTAAGATATAAGTTTGATAAATAAACTTGACGATCAAGCTTATTATGAGTATTAGCGTGCTTTCTAACGGTAATATGTGTGTACATTTTAACAATGTAATAAATTCACTTAAACAAAAAAACTCGCCCAACGGCGAGTTTTTATTTTGAATAAGAAATCTACATTTTGTCTTGTGTTGTCGCCGCAGTATCCGTGACGGCATGACCCGCAGAAGATACATCTTCTCCCATTCCCTTCATGGTGTTGCAGCCTGTGAGCATCATTGCGGCCAAAGCAGCTGCTGTAATAACTTTAAGCATAATTATTCTCCAAAAGTGACACTTTATTGTGTCATTCGAGGCTAGACCTTGATCATACTTTGAACAAGTATCAGGACGTAGCAGCAACGTAACGCTGAGTAACTAAACGCGAGGTATATATAAGTTTCTATGCGATAGCCCTGTGTTATAGGCGAAAGTTGTATGCTTTGCTAAACGGAATGTGAAACGTGTTCACACGAATCATGCGTTCGATTGGAGGTGCTTTGGTGTCTGTAATCGGTTGACCCAGATAGAGTCCGTGTGTGAGATAAACTGGATTCATTTGAACATCTGGATTAGGTTCTGGAGTTAGCCATTCACGTCGTGCAGCACGTCGCCAATTGATTCCTTCTGGTAGATGATAGCCCCAAGTTCCGCGTAAATGCTGCGGATGAAGCCATCTTGTTAATGACTCTTTCGCAGCGTCTGTCACCTGATCTGGATAAAACAAGCGCCCTTTAAATATTGCCTTGCGCTTATCAATTGTTTTCTCACCTAGTTCAGCTAAATCAACATGATCCACATTAAATTGCTTGTCTAAGGTATGTTTGATTTTTCGCCCAAACGTATCTCGGTCATTGAGTCCACGCCATTCATAAGGTCGCAGCACGCCTTCGCCTAAATAAAATTTTAAGCTCAATTCCCAGTGCTCAATCTCACCCGTGATTTTATTTTCAATGATGAAATCGACTTCACCGATTGTTCTTTTTTCATCTTTTAACTGAATGTTTTTTGCGAGTAGCTCAAAATCATGCCAATCACCAGAATGGTCATTCAACCAAAAACTCAGCAATGCTTCAAACCGAATACCCAGTCGTGAACTTGGAAGTTTGGCAAGCGTTTGATTTAACTCAGTTGGATCTAAGTCTAAGGCGAGAAGGCGAGGCAAATAGCGTTGATAATGACTTTGCCAAAATTGCTCGTCAGGCAGGTCAATCTGATGATGTGAGGTAAATTCAGTAGGCCAATGATTGAGTAATGGCGGGCTTGCTAACGCAAAAGCGAGGTCGCGGACTGCTGGTTGACGAAAATTAAGCCATTCGAAATGTGACTGAGAAGGCTGAAAAGCCGTCATATTTTGTACTCTATTGTAAATACTCACCTGTACAGTCGATCAGCTTACTCGCACAAGTGCGCAGCTTCAAGTACAATACACGCGCTCGATGAGGAAGCGCGTTGATCCAATGCGCTGACGAGACTTGATATTACCCCTATCTTTGCCCAATTATTGGAGAAAAACGATGAAGCAACCCGTCCGCGTTGCCATTACAGGTGCAGCTGGTCAAATCAGCTATTCATTATTGTTCCGTATCGCATCAGGCGATATGTTGGGCAAAGACCAACCGATTATTCTTCAACTCCTCGAAATCACCCCAGCACTTGAAGCGCTGAAAGGTGTAGCAATGGAACTCGACGATTGCGCATTCCCATTGTTGGCTGGCATCGTTCAAACTGATGATCCAAACGTTGCATTCAAAGATGCAGACTACGCATTGCTCGTTGGCGCACGTCCACGTGGCCCAGGCATGGAACGTAAAGATCTGCTCGAAGCAAACGCAGCAATCTTCTCTGTACAAGGTAAAGCAATCAACGACAACGCTAACCCGAACATCAAAGTATTGGTTGTTGGTAACCCAGCAAACACCAACTCATTGATCGCTCAGCGTAATGCACCAAAAATCAACCCACGTCAATTCACTGCAATGACTCGTTTGGATCACAACCGTGCAATGGCACAGTTGGCAGGTCAAACTGGCGCAACAGTAAACGACGTGAAAAAAATCACCATCTGGGGTAACCACTCAGCAACTCAATATCCAGACATTTCACAAGCAACTGTGAAAGGCGCTGCTGCTGAAGGTTTGGTTGATCGTCAATGGTACGAAACCACTTATATCCCTGTTGTTCAACAACGTGGTGCAGCAATCATCAAAGCACGCGGTGCATCTTCTGCTGCTTCTGCTGCAAACGCTGCAATCGACCACATGCGTACTTGGGCACTCGGCACTGAAGCTGGTGACTGGGTATCAATGGGCGTATACAGCGATGGTTCATACGGTATCGAAAAAGGTCTGATCTACTCATTCCCAGTAACATGCGCAAACGGCGACTGGTCAATCGTTCAAGGTTTACCAATCTCTGACTTCTCACGCGAAAAAATGTCAGCAACTGAAAAAGAGTTGGCAGAAGAGCGTGATGGCGTAAAACACTTGCTCCCATAATTGCTTAAGCAATTTTGAAGTGTGAAAGAAAGCAGATCGAAAGGTCTGCTTTTTTTATGAATCATGGCATGATACGACTCAACGTGCAGAGTTAAATGAGCGATTAAAGGCGAATGAAAATAATTAACGCAATGAGTGCAGGTGGTTTGTTATTGATACTCACGACACCAGCTTTTGCTGATTTGTCTATTGTTGCGGCTCAAATCGCTCAGGCTTATAACGTCGATGCGCAGCAAAAGAGTTATCAGCTTGATTTGCAGCATAATGCGCAGATTGAAAAAGAACGCTTAGAGATTGAGCGGCGTATTGCTCAGTCGGATGCTAAACATAAATTGCAGGATGGAAATGCTGCGATCTTGGTACATGATGATTCTGATTATCGGGTATTGCCTAAAAGCTGTATGAAGGAGGCGGTGGCTGAGTTTATGTGTTCTGAGGGTGATAACTATTACAAAGTCACGAAGTTGCCTGACGGCTATCGCTGGACAGGATTTAATACGCCAAAAAATATGAATTGGAGTGGTCAACTCACTCAACAAGGCGCGCGTACGGTGTATAGCGGAACCGATGCAAATGGCAAGACGTTTCGGAAAACCTGTAGTGTGTCAGCGTGTTTTTGAGTGATTCGGATTAGTTGAAAACTTATGGTGCATCAAAATTCTTCCACTTTGCAGGGGTGAGCCCAACATTTTCTTTGAATAATTTAATGAAAAAGCTAATGTTTTCATAGCCTACTTCGTAGGCGACTTCTTTTACTGATAAATTGGTTACTAATAGTAATTTTTTGGCTTTGTCGAGACGAACTTTCTGTAGATAGCGATTCGGTGATAATTGCGTCGCAGTTAAAAAGCGTCGTTTTAACGTTCGTTCACTCATACCGATATAACTTGCCATGTCTTGAATGGTAATGGCTTTGGTGTAATTCGACTCAATCCAATCTTGTATGTTTAAAATCATCTCGTCCGTATGATTTCGATGTGTAGGTAGGAGTGGTGTGAGTTTCTCAGGATCTGCAACCAGCAGATGCGTCGCGCACAGTTGACTGAATTTATCTCCTTGTTCTTGAGTTATGAAATCAAGCAAAGCATCAAAACAACCATTCAGTGCGCCTGTGGTGTAAATATTTTTTGTTTTTAAAAATGATTTATGCGCAACGAACTGACAGTCTGGATAGCGCTTATTCAATACTCTGACATAAGCCCAATGCGTTGCGAGCATTGTTCCGTTTACGAGCCCTGTGGCTGCGAGCAAAGCTGCACCTGTGGTTAATGCAAGCAGGGGAGTGTTCTGTTTAATGATCGTCGTGAGCCATTTAATAATTTGTGGATCGGGAGTTTGCGGTGTAAGCAGACGAGGCCCTTCCATAGCAGGAATGATCGCAAGATCATAATCTTTTCTGTCATCGAGATTGATCACTTGGTTAGCCTGAATCAGATGACCACTCGCTCCAGCGATATTGAGATGATCAACTGACAAAATCTGAACGGAATAGGACTGTGATCGACCGAGTTGCCTCTCGAGTAAAGAAACCACTCTAAAGAAATCCGTGACGGTATAAACCCCCATCGCCCAACAGCCTTCATAAGCCAGAATCGCAACGTTTTTCATGATGTTTTATGGCCTGATCAGACTATAGAATATCCCGTGAGGTTATCGTAAAAAAAGCAGCAGTGGAACACTATAGTCTTGAGTTTAATAGAGACAATTAGAGTATCCATATGCAAGCTAATTTGAATCAAGAGCACGATTTATTTGAAAGATCAGGAGAATATTGGATTGCCACTGAATATGGTAGGCACTACGTCAAAATCTGGAAGCCGATCAATCAGCATGATGCTAAATATGATACTAAAATAGAGCCTATCGTTCTATTTCATGATTCTCTTGGTTGTGTGGCACTATGGCGTGATTTTCCAGCAGAGTTGGCTAACGCAACAGGACGAACTGTGATTGCCTATGATCGTTTAGGTTTTGGGAAATCATCACCTTATCCTAGAGCTTGGACGACAAACTTTATCAATGATGAGGTCGAGCTAGATTTTCCTGCATTGCAGGCTGCATTGGGCTTCGGTGATTTCATTGCATTTGGTTATAGTGTCGGTGGAATTATTGCGGTTGGCTGTGCTGCGCAGAATCAGACGCAGTGTAAAGCGGTCATCACGTTGTCGAGTCCAGCATTGGTTGATGAAGGGATGCGCCGCGGTTTGCTTCAGGCACAGCATGACTTTGCTCAGCCAAACCAAGTTGATCGTTTAGCTCGATATCATGGTGATCAAGCTACATGGGTGCTTTCAGCATGGCTTGATACATGGCTTTCTGACGATTTTTCGGCTTGGCATGTTGAGCAAGTTGCGTCCAGTTTAAACTGTCCGTTGTTGGTAATTCATGGTGATCATGATGAGTATGCGTCACTGGATCATGCACAGCGAATCCTGAATTTGACGCATGGTTCAAAAGAGTTATTGATCATTAAGGATGGTCATCATACTCCTCTTCGAGAAAATCCTAATCTGGTTCTGGATATCACTTCACGTTTTCTGGCGACAACTTTTGGTTAAATGTCAGAACAATCACATGCTATTTAGAAAAATTAAGCGATTGGAAAACCGACATTCATGCAAGTTTTCCAATGGTATTCGCAGGATTCTCAATAGTAGTTAAGGCAAATTCAAATGCAATACCCCTTGATGCTGATTGACAGTTTTCCACGGCACAATTGCCCAATCAGGATCATCACAAGCTCGCGCTACACGCGCAAAATATGCCGAGAGATGAAGTCCTGTGGGCGTGAAATAAAACGCTGGAAATTGCCAAAGTTCTGGGTCGCGGTAGTCGCAATCGTCGTCTTTTTTATTGTCAGAACCTACCTCATTGGGGTAGAGCTTAGTCATCGTTTGATTAATCCAAGGACCTAAGATATGAGTTGCATAATCAAAGTCGGTGAGTTGACCATTTGCATCGCGCTTGAGCGTAATCTGTTTGGTTTTACCAACCCATAGCACATCCTCAAGCTGTAATTCTTTCCCTGTTTTGACATCGAGGTTGATTGGACTATCACTAAAATCAGGATGTGCCCCACCGCAGTAGTAGCTGGACATTACACTGCTACTGAGCACTTTATTATTCATAAAACGTGGTGTGACGGTGACTTCATAATCACCACCAGCATTGCGTGCGCCGCCGAGCTGACAGGCAAAGTAACTATTCACTTCCTGCCATTGTCGTGTGGTTAACGCGGTATTGATTCTTGTTAAAGTCTCTGCGGGATAGCCTTTGACGACGCGAAAGAAGCTCACCTGACTTATCGGCTCTAACCACCACTGCAAATCATAATCGCCAAAATGTGTGATGTTTTGCTGGTGTAGTGAGAGTTTAGCTAAGCGAATTTGATCGTATTCGGTACTGTCTGAGGATAAGTGAAATACGCTTTGATGTGCTTTCTTCGGAATCGGAGTCAGCGTGATGGCAATATTTTTGGGATGTTTGACATCATGTCCATGCCATTCACCCCGCAAGCCATCATGATCAGGATGTAGTTCCATATCAAATCGTTTGTCATCGCCATAGTTTTGATTTTCACCGAGTTGTATATGACCATCTGCGAGCTTCATCCCATCCAGAGCAATATCCAAAATATGCTTGGTATAGAAATAGCGCCCAGTGACGGTGTTGTCAGTATTGGTGGTCAATTCCATGACGACTGGTGCATTGCCAATCATGCCTTCAAATAATTGAGGCTTTGGTTCCGTCTGGGCATAGGTGATTTGGAAAGCCGCGATCTGAATACTGAAAGCGGCTGTTAAAATAGCTATTTTATTGATAATGCTTTGATATTTTATTTTTTGATTGTTCATGGCTCACACACTGCTGATCTGATGATGAGAGGAATTCGTGTTGATTGTAACAACGAGAGATTCTCAGTCGTTAGTTAAAAACTGTAGTTTTCAGCGTACAATACGGCATCCGAATCATTGAAGTATGTGTCATGACTGAACCTGTCCGCCTTGCAAAACATTTAAGTGATTTACTGGCGTGTTCTCGCCGTGATGCTGAAGTCTATATCGCAGGCGGTTGGGTATCGGTAGATGGCAAAGTGATTGAGCAACCCAACTTTATGATCCTCAATCAAAAAGTGGAGTTGCATGAAAAAGCGAGTCTCAAACCGCTTGCACCAATTACAATATTGTTTAATAAACCCGCAGGTTATGACTTTGGTTTAACGCATGAGCTGTTAAATGGTAAAAAATTGCGCGAGAAAGAATCCAAAAAAACTGTAGAGAAAAAAACAGAAGACCAAAAGACAAAAGAACAGCTACTTGCTGAAAAAGAACTCAACGATGATTTATTGAAGCATGATGCGCTGCAACTCATTACGGTTGATTCGCAGGCATCCGACGATCGCTCGAATATTCGTCCACTCCAGTCTCATTTTCGTAAACTTACACCGACCTTGCCGCTTGAAAGTGCTGCAAGTGGTTTAGTGATCTACACTCAAGATCGTAGCGTTGCGCGTAAACTGATTGATGAAGGAAATCGGGTTGAGCAAGAGTTTGTTGTGCATGTGAAAGGCGAGCTTTCCGCACAGGATCTTGAACGATTGAACAAAGGCTTTTATTACAAAGGTGAATTATTACCAGCTGCAAAAGTTAGTTGGCAAAATGAAAATCATCTGCGTATCGCGCTGAAAAATGTCCAACTCGATCAAATCGAGAAAATGTGTCATGGCGTAGGGCTCGATATTCTTGCGATGAAACGTGTCCGAATCGGTCGAATTTCGATGTCGAAACTTGCTGTGGGAGAGTGGCGTTATTTGTTGGGATATGAGCGATT
Organism: Gammaproteobacteria bacterium; assembly: GCA_028868515.1. Lineage (GTDB taxonomy): Bacteria > Pseudomonadota > Gammaproteobacteria > Pseudomonadales > Moraxellaceae > Aquirhabdus. Next base: position 2,574 of record JAGWUI010000033.1, on the reverse strand, counting down.
TTAATGAGTTATTGAGGAAGCATTAAATCCTTGCATTCCGTGAGTGCAAGGTTCTAAAAAAGCATTTTGAATAAAAATAGATCTTTGATTTAGTAAAATAAAATTTTATTAAAAAACAAATAATTAGGTTAATTGAAAAACATTTTTATATCTGAAAAAACATGTATTTTTTTGGCAATTGAGGCATGAACCTCGACTCTTTTAATCTTAGTCCATCGAATCGTCAAATGTAAACCTGTCAGGTTAATTTTTTTTAAGGTCAGGTAAGATTTGCTAAGTCAGGTTAGTAGGTCAATTGACCTGTTGAGATTGGCTTTTATCAAAATATAAATATGGATTTTTTCCAAGGAGTAGTTGAAATGGCAAAACTTTTACTAGATGGACTGACAGGTCTTGATGGATTTATGTGTGCGGCTTTGGTCGATTCCACAAGTGGTCTGGCTCTGGCAACCGCTGGCGGTGGGGTAGATCTTGAACTCGCTGCTGCAGGTAATACTGAAGTGGTGCGTGCAAAGCGCAAAGTGGCAGGTGCTTTGAAACTGAATGACCATATTGAAGACATTCTGATCACATTGGGTAAACAGTATCACTTGATTCGCCCATTGGAACGCAATCAGGATATGTTCCTATATGTCGTTTTGGATCGTTCAAAATCCAATCTGGCGATGGCTCGCCATACAGTGAAAGGTTTTGAAAAAGAACTCGACTTTTCTTAATTTGGAAAAGTTTTCATCACTGTTTTGATTATATCCCGTTAAGCAAAGTGCATGGATGTATCTTTGCTTGATGTTGTCAGAAATAAAATTAATCAAAAAAACACTCCCAAAGTGTATGGATGTACAAGGATGAAATCTCTATTTAAGGTGTCTATTTTAGGATTGGGTCACTCGGAGGTGGTTGTAATCCGGCAGCATGTTGCTGCCATTTTGGCAGGAAGTGAGATTGATTGGGTGGGTGCGAATCATGACAATCTCGATTTTTTGATCGTTAATTCAAATTTTATTAATGCGAGTAGTATTCAGAATTTACTGAGAAATAATAGAGTTCCTGTGCTATTGGCAGGGCATTCAGTCAAAGAAGATCATAGCAATACCAATACAATAAATTTACCACTGGTGGAAAATACTCGACTTAAAAACTGGATTCACGAGAGTGTGCTGAGTGAATCCATAGTCCACGTCCAACCTGTGCAATTACAGGAGTTGGTGATTACTCAGGTTTTATCTGATAACGCCAAAATTTTTGAATATTTGTCTACAACTCAGGATGGTTTCCTACATTTATCTGATCGCTGTGGTGCTGTTGGGACGATTGATACCGCAAACCAACTGATTCATTTAGTTCCAGAACGCCGAGTTCCTGTAGATATGCAAGGTCGTCTGACATGTGAGCGTTTGCCTTATTTTTCAGGGAATCATGGCTCTGTCGATTTATTGCAATGGTTGTGGGATGTGGCTTGGATTGAGCCGAGTTGTGCAGTATTTGTTGCACCAAACCAACTGGTTAAACTGAAATTTTGGCCTCAGCCTTCTCGTGTAAATGATCGGAAAGATTTACTGCTGATGTCTGCCAGACTGGGTCGCAATGTGGCATCCGCTCAAGATTTAGTCACAGATTTGAATATTCCGTTATTACGGGCACAACATTTTATTTCAGCTTTAGTCATGGTTGGATTTGCTGAAAAATATATGGATGTCGTGCCCAAAGAACAGTCTAAGCCCGATAAAGTTGTCCATCAAGAAGAAGCAACAGGGCTTAGACGTTTATTGCTCGGTGTGCGAAGACGCTTAGGGTTATAAGTATTTGAAAGCATAGGCAATGATCTGTCGTGGACTTAATTTCAGGATGAATATATGCAGCGGTACAAGATTGTGTTTGGCGGGGGCATGGGAGCAGGCAAATCACAGGCTATCCAAAGCATCTCAGAAATCACTGTATTTGCCACCGAGGCTTTAAATACGGATGAGGTTGCACATAGCAAGATGCTGACCACCGTGGGTATCGATTATGGTGAGATTACGATTGATGATCAGATTAAGATCGGATTGTATGGAACACCTGGGCAGCGCCGTTTTAGTTTTATGTGGCCTTCAATTGCGCATGGTGCATTGGGAGTCATTGTTTTAATTGATCATAGTGCGCAAGATCCATTGGCTGATTTGGAAATGTATTTGAATGCATTTGGTGGTGATGATCGGGCTGTGATTATTGGGGTGACTCATGTGGATGTTGGCAATAATTGTTCTTTAAAGCCTTATCGGGAATGGCAAACAAAGAACAATCGAGAATATCCGATCTTTGCGGTTGATGCGCGTAAGCGTAGCGATGTATTGCTACTCATTGAGACCGTCATTGCTTCTTTGGAAGTTCAGTTATTTGTTTAAAACGAGGTTGTATAAAAACGGGGTCTAATCGATATCGGAGAGTCGATTGATCGAGCGCGTTTACTTTGGAAATTTGGTTAATTGATTAAGGAAAGAAAATGGCCATTATCGGGAATGTACAACACAGGCAGCCTTCTTCATTGTTTTTGAAGTTTGCTAAACGATGCGTTGATGAGCTGTGTTCAAGTGT